>CAJAJL010000078.1 GCA_903940125.1 uncultured Chlorobiaceae bacterium
GAGTACAAGGCAGCCAATTGGGGCTTTTTTGGAGTACTATGCGCTTGATATGGTTTTCTGCTGCTAAAATGAACGTAAAAAGAAAGGCCGAGGACTTGTTTATGACCTGCTTCTTTATCGTTAGTCCGACAGGCTGCTAGTTAACAGATGTCTATGTTTTATCGATTGCGATCATTGTGCTGTCCATGGCTGTCATCATTGCGCTGTCCACGGTTGTCATCATTGCGCTGTCCATGGTTGTCATCATTGCGCTGTCCATGGTTGTCATCATTGCGCTGTCCATGGTTGTCATCATGACGTTGATCCCTATTATCTCTACGGTCGCGATCGTCATGCCTGTCCCTTTCCTCCCAGTACTTGTGGTCATGTCTGCGGTACTCTCTATCGCGATATCGTCTTATCTCTTCCCAGCGATGGGCTCTTATTGCATGGGGAAGCCTTTCAATACTGACGACATCCCATGGACCTCCGTAATGCGAAGAACTGTACCAATAACCATCACGGTTTATGTAGTAATAGCCATCGAAGAAAATGAAATTATAAGGGCTTCCGACTGCTACTGAGTATCCAAGTTCAGGGACATAGATAAATGTCGGTCTTGTATCGATAACAAAATGCGGTCTATCACCAACATTGACGTGGATGCCGCCAACATGTATGCCGATTTCAGCTTGAGTATCAGTTGGGTGATTAACAAGAAATAGTCCTGCAATGCCGACTGCAAGCCAGATGGTTTTTTTCATGATTACTGGTAAGTTATAATGTTATTCAGAAGTAAGAACAGGTTTCTATTAAAGGCTTACATCATAACAGACGTTTATTTTGATTTCTTCCAGCGGATAAAATTTCGAAGAGAAAAATTTTTATCCGGTTGTCCGTAATCCTCCTGATATCGCATTGACTGTTAAAAAGAGTTCAAGTAGCAGGGAGTCGGATTCCTCCTGTGTTCCGTTCTGCAGTTTCCTCCATTGTTTCAGCAGCTTGATTTGCTGATGGTGAAGCATGTCAAGTCCTTCTTTACGGAGAGTGATAAATTTGTTGACATTAAGCCGCTGGGTTTCAAGAGGTTCAGCGAAAAGTATTTCGATATATTTTTTAGTTCGATGGTATTCGGTTTCAATCATGCCGAAAATGCGTTCCCTGATGACGATGTCACTGACCAGGGATGCGTAGTGTCCCATAATGTTCAGATCTGCAGAAGCCAGACTGGTGTCGGCATTGCTGATAATGTAGCGGAGAGGCGGCCATGCGTGGCTTCTGTTTCGGATTTCCTCAAATGTTTCCGGGATGCTGTTTTGCAGAAATTCAAGTGCCGAACCTACACCGTACCACCCTGAAAGAGAAAAACGCGCCTGGTTCCAGCTGAAAACCCAGGGGATGGCACGCAGGTCATCAAGACTTGTTTTACCGCTTCTTCGTGCCGGTCGTGATCCAATTCTGGTTGATTCGATAATGTCGATAGGGGTGGCTTCACAGAAAAAAGTGAGAAATCCATCTGCACCAATAAGCTTCCGGTATGCCTGATTGCTTATATCGGATAGCATATCCATAACCGGTTCGAGGGGGTGCGCCCTTTTTTTTCCAACTCTTTGTCTAATAAGTACTTCAGCAGCTCCCGCCATGAACAGTTCAAGATTATAAACCGCACTGATACGGTTTGCATACTTCTGGGCGATAGTTTCTCCTTGTTCAGTAAAGCACATGCCGGCATTAAAGGAGCCCCAGGGTTGTGCTCTGATGAAACGGTGAGTCGGTCCTGCTCCCCGGCTGATACTTCCTCCTCTTCCATGAAAAAACAGAATATCAGTTTCCGAAAGTCCGCCTGCCTCAAGCAGTGCTTCCTGTGCGCGATACAGTGTCCATGTGCTTGAAAAAATTCCCCCGTCTTTGTTGCTGTCGCTGTAACCGATCATAACCTCCTGGAGCTTTCTTTTTTTACCTGAAGTTGTTTTTCGATGATCGAGACTTCGTTTTGTAACGGGGTGGCGGAGAAACTCCAGAAGGATAGAAGAGCTTTTTTTCAGATCATCTATGGTTTCAAAGAGCGGGACTACAGGGAGCAAACAGGCGTCTCCATCTTCGGTCGGAGTCATCAGGCCAACTTCCCTTGCAAAAATATAGACGATAAGGAGGTCTGAAACGTTTCTGGTCATGCTGACAATAAGTGAGCCAAGAGCTCCAGTGCCATATCGTTTTGTATGGTTCACTAAAACCTTATAGCAGGAAAGTACGGTTTCTGCTTCTACTCCGACAGTCATATCGGGATGAGTAAATGGTCGGGGCGAAAGCAGTTCCTGGTCAAGAAAAGCTCGTCTTGCGGGTTCATCCCATTCGAGAAAATCGTTGCCGTTCATTCCCGCAGCGGTCATCAGCTGTGACAGGGCAAGCTCATGAATTTGGCTGTTTTGACGGATATCGAGTGTGCCGAGATGGAATCCGAATGTCTGTACGATTCTGTAGACTGGTGTAACTTCCATGTCAGCAATATGTTGTGCCCCGACCGCAATCAATGACATCCTTAGAAGCAAGATATCCTCAAGGAGTTCGTCCGCACCGATGTAGCAGCACAGTTCGCACGAGCGGGAAGTCTCATCTGATGTATCGGTTGCAAAAGGAAGAGCTGCTATCATCAGGTTGAGAAACTGACGCCAGGGTTCATGCCGGTTTCTCTGGAGAGCCTCATATCCAGCGTTACCGAGCTTTTTGCTGAGGCATTCAATGCGAAGAGTCAGTGCTTGCCCTGGAGTCTGAAGTCTTTCGGAAAGACTTAATTTCGAGGCTAGTTCTCTGAGATGATGCAGGACAAGCCTAAGTGCGCTTTGACGCATTTCGGCAAGAGTCTCCTTGGTGACGCCGGCGGTTACAAGCGGGTGTCCGTCACGGTCTCCGCCAACCCAGCTTCCGAAGCTTATACGGGGTAGATTTCGGGGGTCTGATAGTGTGCTGGTATCAAACCCAATTGCATTCCATGCCTGCAGGAGGCGTTTGTCAAGCATGGGGAGAACTTCTGAGAAAATATTATAAAGGTAGTGCATGACGTTTCTTCGCTCAGCCGATACCTGAGGTTTTTCGACTAGAATTTCTCCCGTTCTCCAGAGTCTTTCCATGACAACCTTAATCTCATTGCGGATTTCGAGTTGTTCAAGCGGGGTCCACATCTGGTTTTCCCGTTTTACCAGAAGCAGATAAAGTTGCCGGTGTTGTTCAAGAACGGTTTTCCGTTTCGCTTCGGTCGGATGTGCAGTCAGAACGGCATCAATAGAAACTTCAGGCAGGAGGGAGGAGATTGTTGATTCCGGGATTCCAATTTTCTGAAAACGCAGCAGTGTTTTACCCCAGAGTCCGGTGAGATACGACAATCCGTTTTCAGCTTCGAGCGCACGACGATTCTGGGCTGCGGAGTTTTCTTCCGCCATGTTGAGCAGTTGAAAAAAAATGGAAAACGCCTGAAGAGCGCGCTCGGAATGAGGATAATTTTCAAGAGGTATTCCAGTATTCTGCCAGGGCAGGTGATCTGCAAGTATATGCTCCCCAAGGTCATGGAGTACCTCCTGAAAGCATTGGAGAAGAAAAAGAAAATCACGTTCTGCTTTTTCAAAATCGATGATACTGCTGGTTGTCGTTATCATGCGAAAACAATTATCAGGTTAATGGAGGATTTTATGCAGTATTCGAAAAAATTACTTGAGTTACAAATTATGTAACTATCCTTGGATGTATTGACTTTCATGTCGGGTATGCTCATCAGGTTTCATGAGATAGTGATATATAAACACAACCTTTTTATGGTTTCTGTTTGCCAACTTTACTATTTATGCTTATCTTACTACATAATTTTTTGGGTAAGCCACTAACACCTAATTCATTACCTGTCATGGACAACAAATCAAATGGTAAGCTTATTGCTGTAGCATTAGGCGGGGCTGTCTTAATGGGGTCTCTGTTTTTCGGGTTGTCATTTTTAACCGGGTACAAGGTGCCGGCTGAGAACATTTCAGCAGTATTAACTCCTCTTCGCTCCTTCGCGGGATGGTTTTTGTTAATATTTTGTGCCTCTCTTATTATTATGGGTCTCGGTAAAATGTCATCGAGAATCAGTGATAAGTGGTTTTTAAGTTTCCCTCTCAGTATTATTGCCATTATTGCTGTCATGTTTTCACTCCTTTGGCTAAGGCCATCTGGAATTTTATTGTCAACCACGGGTCGCACTACCACTCTTGATGGCAAATATATTCGCTCAGTCAAAGAGCTGACTGCTTTTCTTGAAAAACCAGCATCAGGCATCAAAGCACATCCAGTACCTGCCGGTTTTGATTTTGCAGCCGCTAAGACTCTTACCGACGGACGTTGCAACAAATGTCATACACTTGCATCTGTTCAGGATGCTTTCAGAACCAAGTACAAGAAAACAGGCAAAGTCGATGTCGTTGTGACTCGCATGCAGACTAATGCCGGTTCAGGAATAACCCCTGATGAAGCGAAAACAATCGTCTTGTATTTGGAGAACAAGTTCTGATTTTAGTTGTTTGTTCTGGTATGCTATTTTTCCTAAAAAAAGCCTCTGAGCGATCCTCCGAGGCTTTTTTTATCTTTTTTTATTTGGAGCTTCTATAGTTTACGGAAACGGTTTCGGTGATTCCACCTCTTGCTTTCCACTCTGTTATTACGCTTAGTGATCTTGGCTGAAGAGAGTCTACAAGGTCATCCAGGATTTTGTTGGTGATATTTTCATAGAAAATACCGGCATTGCGAAATTCGAGAAAATAATATTTCAACGATTTCAGCTCAATACAGGTTTTATCAGGCACATAACTGATTGTTACGGTTCCAAAATCCGGAAGACCGGTTTTAGGGCAGACAGAGGTAAACTCGGGGTTGACAATCTCAATAGTGTAGTCCCTGTCCGGATAGGTATTGTCAAAAAGTTCAAGGATTTCTTTTTTCATCGGATGAGTGAGGTTAAATATAATGATGTAATGGCTTTTAAAGGTAATGAGCTTCTTTTCGATGCAAAATAGAAATCCATAGCGAATTATCGGAAATTTCATTGCTTTTATTATGCATCAAAGGTTGAAATCACAATCTGTTCTTAGGACATAACTCTTTGTTTCAGAAAATAAATGATGGGAAATTATGCATGAATCCCTTGCTGGAGAAGGCCAGGAATTGCGGGTACTTTATAAGACGTTAGCGGCGGAATATGACCTTACTGAAACACTTTTCACTTTTGGAGGTCATTCCTTCAGCTTTCTGAGTGTTCTTGACAGCTATGCTCTTCTTGACAGAATATCTCAGGAAGAGTTTATCAAAGATGAACAGATGCCTTATTGGGCTGAAATCTGGCCCTCAGCTATAACTCTTTCATCATTCATAGCTGATGAACTTCCTCTTAAGGGTCTTCGGGTGATTGAGATAGGCGCTGGAGTAGGTATTGCTTCGACTGTTGCCGCATGGAAAGGAGCACGAGTTCTGGCTACAGACTACTCTCTTGAGGCTCTTCGTTTTGTGCGGTATAACGCCTTAAGAAATAGAGTGGCTTTTGATAATGATCGGCTTGACTGGCGCTTGGTGAAGTGCAGCGAACAGTTTGATTTGCTGTTAGCCGCAGATGTGCTCTATGAGCGGGTGAACCTTCTTCCTATAGTGACCGCAATTGATAAACTTCTGAAACCGGATGGTACCGCATACCTTGCTGACCCTCGACGGAGACTTGCAGAGCAGTTTCTTGAAATCGCAGCGGAGAATAATTTTTCAATAACTTCTTTTCCGAGGAAATATACAGGAGGCTCGAAGGATGTCGCTGTAAATATCTACAAAATGACAAGGCAAAAGATTGCTCAATGAAAAGTAAGCAAGAGAAGTTTTCTGTTCGCTGGAGTTATTATGCCGGCCATGGTGTGCTTATCTGGCAGCTCATGTTTACTGAAACCGGTTATCTTGTCGGTCAGAAGCGATTTACTCCCAGCCGCAGAGCACTGTTTTTCTGTATTGATATAATGACAGGTGATGTTGTTCGTGATGATTATCTGTTGATGGATCACGTTCATCCTGTTCCTGCCGGTGAGGGGTGGTTTGTAGGTCTTGAAACGACTCTGAAAAATCTGGTTTATTTCTATACCTATCATTTCCAGAGCCCGGAACATAAGGGGGTATGGGCGGTTGATTTCAGGGCAGACAGGGTTATGTGGTCACGGTCTGATATTGTCTTTGCTGCAAATCTTGATCATGCGTTTCTTGTGTATCAACCTGCGAGTTTTGGAGGCTTTCCAGAGCGGCATTTTTTACTTATTGATCCGTTTACAGGCGAGGACATTCAATCTTTTGATCTCGATAGCTCTGCAGTTAATACTTTAAGGCAGGAGGTTTTACAGGAGGAAGAGCGGCAGAAGGTTGTTCTTCCCGATTTTGTGACTGAAAAGATGATGGAGGAGTGTCTTGCCATGGAGCGTGTTGGTATAGCCGCAACAGCTAAATGTGAATGTATTGTTCAGTGGCCTTTGACAATTGCTGCTTTGCATGAACAGAATGAGTTGACAGGTGCATGGCACTCATCACTAAAAATTTGGGAGATGGATTTGCTGGTATATTCTGACGTTATGGAAGAGTGTGTTGAAAAACCATCACTGAACAATTTCCTGATGAGGGAGGAAAATTTGTATTACCTTAAAAATAAAGAGGAACTGGTCTGTGTTTCGCTCCATGAATAATTCATCAATATCTCCTTCGCTTGCTATATTGCTGGAAGCCTCGCTTCCTGTTGATGACTTTCTGGGAAAGCTCAGGAGCGGTAATAATCTTTCCTCGAATACTGTTACCGCTTATAGAACTGATATTGTTCAGTTTTTTTCTTTTCTTGCTCGGCATTTCGATCTTATCGATTTAAGTGGTTTTGATCCTGAGAGGGTAACGCCTGTTGATGTAAGGCTTTTTATGGTTTCATTGATCGAGCGTGGTGTGCAGCAACGATCAATTGCCAGAAAACTTGCCGCAGTCAAATGCTTTTACCGCTATCTGCAGGAAACCGGGCATATTAAGAGCTCCGTGTTTAACTATATTAGTGCACCAAAGTTTCCTCGGCGTGTTCCTGGCTTTTTGACCGAACAGCAGACTGATAAGCTTTTCAATGAAGTGCTTCCGAAAAGTGTGATTGACTGCCGTAACACCAAAAAAGACGTGCTCGAAGCATCTTATGTTTTGGAACGGGACCGGAGCATGCTTGAACTTCTCTATGGCAGTGGTCTTCGTATTTCAGAGTTGATTGGTCTGACGACAGAATGTCTTGATCTTGGGGGTGGATATGTGAAGCTGACAGGAAAAGGCAGTAAACAGAGAATTGTTCCTGTTGGCACAGCATGCATTGCTGCGCTTAAAAAATATTTTGAAGTACGGAGAAACTTCTTTAGAATAAGAGCAAAGGGGGATGGGGCTACCTTACGGTATGTTTTTCTCACCATTAAGGGCGAAAAGCTCTATCCCATGCTTGTCCAAAGAGTGACAAAAAAGTACCTCGTTTCGGTTTCGGAACAGAAACAGAAAAATCCACATATTCTGCGCCACAGTTTTGCGACACATCTTCTGAATAGTGGTGCTGATCTTACTAGTGTCAGTGAAATGCTTGGGCACAGCAATCTGTCAACAACTGAAATATATACTCACGTTACTTTTGAGCGCTTAAAGGAGGTATATCGGAAAGCGCACCCAAATGCATAGTTCTCATGTGGGCTCCGGATAACATTTGAACCGGGCTCTTGTTCCTTCATTAAGTTCACCTTATTTCAACGGAGGTTATTATGACTAAAGCTGTCGTTAGTGATGCAGTCAATGTCAATGTTAAGGTTACTTTACGCCACTCCAATAATCATAACGACATAGAAGAGTATGCCCGAAACGCAGTGCTCGCTCTTGTAAAAGTTTATCCGGGCATTATCAGTTGTCATATTATTCTGGATCATCAGAAAAATGACTTTGAAAAAAACAAGCTCGCCGAGATAACTGTGCATGTGCCGCAGAATGTTCTTGTTGCCAAGGAATCCGGTGCCGCTTATGAACAGACAATCGACAACTGCATAGAAGCATTAAGCCGGCAACTCAAGAAGTACAAGGAAAAATTACAATAACAGCATGTAGTGTGACAGTCTGCAGGGCGTAAAAGATTCGCCCTGCAGGTTTTTGGAGGTTCTTTAACTCTTCGAAAGCAGATACCATGAATTTTGATCAAAAAGGATTAAAAAAGCGATCCATAACGGTCGCCTATTTTTTTAATACCATCGACACGAAGCACGATATCAAATTGCGTCGTCTGAACAGTGTTGACGAACAGAAGCGGCGAATTTTTGAGCGTGATCTTCATCGCCCTGGACTTGCACTTGCAGGATTTACCAATTTGTTTACCTACAAACGGGTTCAGATTCTAGGGAATACCGAAACCAGATTTTTAAATCACCTTGATGAACAGGAAAGAAACCGGGTGTTTGAAAATCTTGTACGATTCAAAATACCATGTATTATTCTGACCAGTAACAATAAACTGCCCCAGTCTCTCCTTGAAATGGCGACAAAGGCAGGTATTCCCGTCTATATTACTCGACTCTCTTCAACTAAAACGATCTATTTTGTAACAGGTTTTCTTGATGACCAGTTTTCTTTTTATCAGCAGTATCATGGTTCAATGGTTGATGTTTATGGTGTTGGAGTGCTGCTCGTTGGAAAAAGCGGTCTTGGAAAATCTGAAATTGCACTTGATCTTGTTGAAAGGGGGCATGGTCTTGTAGCAGATGATGTTGTTGTTATACAGCGGAAAGGGGAGTCAATGATGCTCAATGCCAAACGAAACAATATCATTGACCATTTTATGGAAATCCGTGGCCTTGGAGTGGTTGATGTTCGGGCAAATTTCGGTATCAGGGCAATTCGTGATGTAAAGGAAGTGCAGGTTGTTGTTGAACTTCTTGAATGGGATAAAGAGATGGTCTACGAACGGCTTGGCCTTGATACTAAATTTATAAAAATTCTGGGTGTTGACGTTCCTCTGGTACAATTACCTATATTTCCCGGTAAAAATATTACCGTTATTATAGAGGTGGTCGCCCTTAATTTTCTTTTGAAGCGATACTCGAATTATGTGGCCGCCGAGGCGTTGACCGACAGGATTAAAAATGTGATCAACAGTGACCAAACAGAGAATGATATTCATGATTGAAACATCTTCCGACAGAGTATCCGCAGCATTCAGATTTGCAGGTGCCCTGTTATGTATAGTAATGGCGCTTTCACTTTCCTCCTGCAACCGACACAAGGGCAGTAATGGGAAGGCTGGTAAAGGAAGCGCAGCTATGGATTCAACTCTGGTGATTGCCATGCTTGGGGATGCTGATTATCTGAATCCAGTTATCGGCGCAACTGTTACCTCAAGCAATATTTTTGGCCTTATTTATCCCTCTCTGCTGCAAAGTGAGTTTGATACGACTACCGGTCTGATGAACTACATGGCCCTTGAAAAAAAACTACGGGAAGTAACTCCTGGCCAGGGCAAAAAAACACCTCAAGGGGCTCTCGCTAAGAGCTGGCGTCTCTCGGATGACCACAAAACGCTCACCTATATTCTAAGACATGATGCCTTATGGGATGATGGCAAGCCAATTATATCAGCAGATTTCAAGTTTTCCTATCAGTTGTATGGTAATCCTGTGATTGCGAGCGCCCGTCAGCAGTACCTCGCAGAGTTGATAGGTGCCGACAAGGGTCGGATTGATTTTGATAAAGCCATTGAAACACCGAATGATACAACGCTGATCTTCAGGTTTTATAAACCGGTTCCTGAACATCTTGCACTTTTTCATACGTCGCTTACCCCGTTACCTGCTCATCGTTGGAAGGATGTCAAGCCCGAAGAGTTTCGTCACTCCCCGCTCAATCTTGATCCGCTTGGAGCAGGCCCTTATAAGTTGAAGAACTGGCAGCAGCAGCAGGAAATTGTTCTTGTATCGAACCGGAAGTCGAATCTTCCCAAGCCGGGAAATATTCCAGCTATCTCTTTCAAGGTTGTGCCTGATTATACTGTCAGGCTGACGCAGCTTCAGACTCGTGCAGTAGATGTTGTTGAAAATATCAAACCGGAAGATTTTACGGCTCTTTTGAAGGCAAATCATCAGCTTGAGATTAAAACGGTTGGTCTGAGAGTATATGACTATGTTGGCTGGGCTAATATCGACCAGGAAGAGTACAAGAAAAACGGCACATTTAAACCTCATCCTTTATTCGGTTCGGCGCGTGTGCGTCTTGCACTCACTACAGCTATCGACCGCCAGGCGATCATTGATGGTTATCTCAAGCAATACGGCGTGGTCTGCAACAATGATATTTCACCATCGCTGAAATGGGCTTATAATAACCGGATTATTCCTCACGCATTTGATCCTTCCAAGGCTTCAGCATTACTCAAGGCAGAGGGCTGGCTTCCGGGTCCGGACGGTATTCTTCAAAAAAACGGCAAAAGGTTCAGTTTTGTTCTCTATACGAATGCGGGTAATGCGAGAAGAAACTATGCAAGTGTTATCATTCAGCAGAATCTTCGTGCTATTGGTATAGACTGCAAGCTCGATGTACAGGAGTCCAATGTGTTTTTTGAGAATCTTCAGGCCCGGAAACTTGATGCATGGATGGCAGGCTGGTCAATCGGCCTGGAAATTGATCCTCTTGATGTGTGGGGCTCAGATCTCAAAAAAAGCCGGTTTAATTTTGCGGGTTACCGCAATCCGAGAATTGATGAACTTTGCGAGCTTGCAAAGCAGAAAATGGATCCGGTGGGAGCTAAACCTTACTGGATTGAATATCAGGAAATACTTCATCGTGATCAACCGATCACCTTTCTCTACTGGATCAAGGAAACACAGGGCTTCAGCAAGAGAATTGAGAATGAAGATCTGAATATATCAGGGACTTTTTACAATGTCGACGACTGGAAGCTGCGGCCTTCAGCAAATGTTGCACAATAGCGCGTTATGCTGATCTATATTTTAAAAAGGTTGTTGATTGCCGTTCCGTTGATTTTTGGTGTATTGACCCTTACGTTTTTCATCATCAGACTTGCGCCTGGAGATCCGGCAGCTTTTTTTATCCAGCCCGGAATCAGTCCGAATGTTGCAGAGCAGATCAGGGCTCAGTATGGACTTAACGATCCGTTGCCTGTCCAGTATTTCAAATGGCTTGCCAATGTCCTTCAGGGTGATTTCGGCCGCAGTTTCAGTCGAGCCCAGCAGCCGGTATTCGATGTTATTGCTGAAGCATTGCCGATAACAGTGACTATAGCTGGCCTGACACTTGTTGCAAATTTTACCTTCGGCATTCTTATCGGTATTATTTCTGCAGTTCGCCAGAATAGCTTTCTCGACAGGTTTTTGACCGTGACGGCACTGTTCTTTTATTCAATGCCGGAGTTCTGGTTTGCACTCATGATGATTATTCTTTTTGCTCTGAAATTTCCTGTTTTTCCTGTTTCAGGCTTGAACGAGATTGGCGCGGAAAGTTACGGACCACTGGGTTTTCTCCTTGACCGCTTTTGGCATCTTGTTCTGCCGGTTACAGTTCTCAGCATTAATGGTGCTGCCGGTATTGCGCGCTATGTCAGGGGCAGCATGCTTGAAGTTATCCGACAGGACTATATACGCACAGCAAGAGCCAAGGGGTTGCCTGAAAAGGTAGTGATTTTAAAACATGCACTTCGAAACGCACTTCTTCCGGTTATTACTCTTATAGGAAGTTCTTTGCCTTTTATATTTAGTGGAGCTCTGTTTATAGAGGTTATTTTTGCTTTTCCCGGTATGGGCAGGGTTACGGTGGAAGCTATTTTTGCAAGGGATTACCCTCTGATTATTGCCAATACCTTTATTTCCGGTTCTCTGATAGTGCTTGGCAATCTTTTTGCCGATGTTCTCTATGCTGTCGCAGATCCCAGGATAAAGCTCTGAATATTTTAAAGATCAACCTGTAATATTTTCTGTTTGAGAATAGAACTGCTGAATACCCCCCCCGATGCCATTGAGACCAGGATCGAGGAACAAATTCGTCCGCTCAGTATGGATGACTTTGCCGGTCAGCAGCGGCTGACCGATAATCTGAAAGTTTTTATTTCAGCAGCCAGAATGAGGGGCGATGCTTTGGATCATGTGTTATTATCCGGTCCACCGGGGCTTGGAAAAACGACGCTTGCCTATATTATTGCCTCAGAGATGGGAAGCAGCATCAAGTCAACCTCTGGACCTTTGCTCGACAAAGCCGGAAATCTTGCAGGACTGCTTACCGGTCTGCAAAAGGGCGATGTTTTGTTTATTGATGAAATTCATCGCATGCCTGCGGCTGTTGAGGAGTATCTCTATTCAGCCATGGAGGATTTCCGGATAGATATCATGCTTGACAGCGGCCCCTCTGCAAGGGCGGTACAGCTGCGTATTGAACCCTTTACCCTGGTAGGGGCAACAACACGTTCCGGTCTTCTTACCTCGCCTCTCAGGGCAAGGTTCGGGATCAACAGTCGCTTTGATTACTATGCTCCTGAACTGCTTGAAAAAATCATTATAAGGGCTTCCGGTATTCTTGGAATTGGCATCGATGAAGAAGCTGCATCGGAAATTGCAGGACGTTCAAGAGGTACACCTCGTATTGCCAACAGGTTGCTCAGGCGTGCCAGAGATTTTGCGCAGGTAGACGGTGTTGAGCTTATCAATCGCTTTATTGCCATGAAGACTCTTGACTGTCTTGAAATTGATGAAGAAGGTCTGGATGATATGGATAAAAAGATCATGGAAACCATTGTCAACAAGTTTAATGGAGGGCCTGTCGGGATTGCTTCCCTTGCTGTGTCAGTTGGTGAAGAGCGTGATACGATTGAAGAGGTTTACGAGCCCTACCTTATTCAGGCAGGTTATCTGACAAGAACAACAAGGGGGAGGGTTGCAACACGTCAGGCGTTATTACGTTTTTCAACAGGTAGTGAAAGCAATGAATACCCTTTGTTTGATGTACAGCTGGATCGGTAAGGTACAGCAAAACATGCTTTACAGCTGGCTTTTCTTCTCTTGTGTGCTTTCCGGTGCAATCTTCTCTCTTATTTTTCTTTCTTCATGTTCAACCCACCCCGTTCTTTCCGGGAAGTTGGCTTCCGACTCGATTGCTGAAGCCACAAAAAGAGAGTTTGTTGCTGCGACACTATTGTGTGCCAAAGAAGAGTATCGGGAAGCGGCAGACAGTTATCAGAAACTCCTGGCAGATGAACCTTCAAATGCCGCAATTCATTATGCACTTTCAAAAGCATTCTTGGGTCTTGGCGTTATAGATTCCGCCCGTTTGTACAGCGAAAAAAGTGTTTTACTGAATCCGGGCAATAAATATTACCTGAGCTTTCTCGCCGGTATTGCGCATCATATGCATGATTTCGGAAGGGCAGCAGATCTGTACCGGCAGTTAGTTGTTCTTGAGCCGGGAAGTGCAGAACCTCTCTCTTCTCTTGCTCTGGAATACCTTGCCGCTGAGCAGCCTGAAAAAGCCCTATCTGTGTTTCAGGAAATTCTTGCCCTCGACCCGAAAGATAAGACAGCTCAGGCTCAGGTGTTGCTGATGGAAATAAAACTTCTTCATTATCATGATGCTATAAGCACTGTGATGGAGCTGATAGAGCAGGGAAATGAAAAAGACAAGCTCAGTCTTACACTCGGCGAACTCTATATGCAGACCGGACAGCATGAACTTGCTTTCAAGACGTTCAGGGATGTTTTACAAGAAAATCCTCGTTTTCTTCCTGCATGGCTTGCCCTGTTTGAAGTCTCGGTTCAGTCAAAAAACCGTCCTGTTTTTCTTGAAGATCTTAACCGTTTTTACAATACAAATCAGGTAAGTCTTGAACAGAAAATTGATCTTGCAAAACTGTTTGTTGTACGTTCATCTCAGGACAGCTCTTTTGTAGCGCCTTCTGTTGCCATGATTGATGAAATCAACAAGCGTCATCCCAACAACAGTAACGTCTATGCGCTCAGAGGTAATGTCAAACTGTTACATGGTCAGGAAGCCGCCTCTGTAGATGATTTCAAGAAGGCTCTGCTCCTTGAGTCTGGCAACATTGGAATCTGGGAAGATCTTGTTGCCGCCTATCTCACGCTGAAGGAGTACCGGCAGGCAGAGAAGACGGTTTCTGCCATAAAAAAGCGGTTTTCTAAACGGTCACTCAGGTTTAGAGCCCTCGAAGGGGAAGTCAGTTTTAAGACAGGTAACGTTAAAAAGGCAGTAATGCTCCTTGAAAAAGTTGTGCAGCCAAACGTTGCAAAAAAGGATAAACAGCTGTATCTGCAAGCAGGCAGCACTCTTGCTTTATGTTACGATAAGCTTGGGTTTCCTGATAAAAGCATTCATCTCTACGAGAACATTCTTGATATTGATGCCGGCAATGTCTTTATGATGAACAATCTGGCCTATGTTCTTGCTGTGCAGGGAAAAGAACTGTCAAGAGCCAAAGAACTTGCGTTAAAAGCTGTTGCTGTAGAACCGGAAAATGCAAGCTACCTTGATACACTTGGCTGGGTACTCTTCAAATTGTCGGAGTATGACAACGCCCGGGATAATCTTGAAAAAGCAGCGGGAATAGATACTCATCAACCTGAAATACTTGATCATCTTGCCCAGGTATACGAGAAGCTCGGAAATCCTCAGAAAGCACAGGAGATGAAAATAAAGATGAATAAGCTTCAGAAGAAATAACGTTTTCCAACACTGTTCTTGTCGCGGCAGTGCAAAAAAAACGGCGGGTTTTATATTCCGCCGCCGTTTTTACTGATGATTCCGATTTCAATGTGAGCTTTTACTGCTCATTATTGAAGGTGGTGCGTGCCGCCAGGTATTCGTAGTGAGCCCACCGTGCATCCACCTCTTTCTGGATAGCCGCATAGTATTCGGCGGCCAGAACGGGGTGACTCTTTTTGAGCATTCTGAAACGGTTTTCCATGTCAAGGAAATTGGCAACCGGTATTTTTGGCTTTTTCGAATCGAGAATAAGCGGATTTTTCCCTTCCAGCAAGCGCGCAGGATTGTAGCGGTAGAGTATCCAGTGTCCGGAATCAACTGCAGCTTTCTGATTTTCCAGAGCCGTTGACATGTTGATGCCGTGGGCAATACAGTGTGAATAAGCGATAATGATTGACGGGCCGTTATAAGCCTCTGCTTCAAGGAATGCTCTCAGTGTCTGCTCGTCACGTGCGCCAAGCGCAACAGAGGCAACGTATGCAGTTCCGTAAGACATGGAAATCATTCCGAGATCTTTTTTAGTAGCTGTACGGCCCGCAGCAGCAAATTTTGCCACTGCCGCTTTTGGAGTTGCTTTTGACGCCTGTCCTCCAGTATTTGAATAGACTTCGGTATCAAGTACCAGAAGGTTGATATTTTTGTTTCCCGCTGTTATATGGTCAACACCGCCGTAACCGATGTCATAGGCCCAGCCATCACCTCCGACACCCCAGACACTCTTTTTTACAAGCATATCGGCTACTGAAAGTAGATTTCTTGCATCGGAAGAATCGATGTGACGAAGCTTCTCCTTAAGAATGGCAACCCTTTTTCGTTGTTCAAAAATTTCCGGTTCACTGAGCTCTCGGGCATCAAGTATCTCGGTCGTGAGCGGATCACCTATTTCTGCAGAGACTCTTTGCAGCAGTTCGCAGGCATATTCACGCTGTTTATCGATGGAAATTCTAAAACCAAGAGCGAATTCAGCTGTATCTTCGAAAAGCGAGTTGGACCACGTCGGCCCACGACCTTCTGAATTGGTGGTATAAGGAGTTGTAGGGAGATTTCCGCCATAAATCGATGAACAACCGGTAGCATTGCCTACAACAAGACGGTCACCGAAGAGCTGCGTCATGAGTTTTACATACGGCGTTTCACCACATCCGGAACATGCTCCTGAAAACTCAAACAAAGGTACCTGAAGCTGCTGTTCCTTTATCAGTTTTGTATTGATTTTATTACGGTCAAATTCAGGTATGTTGAGATAATAGTTCCAGTTGTCAACCTCTGCATCTCTGAGTGGCAGCTGAGGTTTCATTGTCAGAGCTTTTCTCTCAGGGTTGGTTTTATCTCTCCCCGGGCAGACGTGTGCGCAGATTTCACATCCCGTACAGTCTTCTGGAGCGACCTGGATGGTGTATTTCATGCCTTCCCAGCTGGAACCCTTTGCTTCAGCAGATTTAAAAGTGTGTGGTGCGTTGGCAAGATATTTTGGATCATAGACCTTGGCACGGATGACCGCATGGGGGCATACCATAGAGCATTTAGCGCATTGAATGCATAAATCTGGTTCCCAGATCGGAATTTCATCGGCAAGGTTACGTTTTTCAAATTTTGACGTTCCTGTAGGGTAGGTGCCGTCGGCTGGCAGATCGCTGACTGGAATGTCGTCCCCTTCACCGGCAATGATTTTTGCAAGGACATTACAGACAAAATCAGAGGCTTCACCAACAATAGGTTCCCGGAGTTCTTTTTTACTGTCAGCAACAGAACCGATGGTGACCTGATGCAGATTAGCAAGAGTGTCATCTACAGCCTGTATATTCTGTCTGACTACCTCATCGCCCTTTTTGCCATAAGTCTCTCTGATGGAGTTTTTGATCTGCTCAATAGCCTCTTCGCGGGGCAGTACTCCGGATATGGCAAAAAAGCAGGCCTGCATAATAGTGTTGATGCGTTGACCCATACCGCTGTGATGAGCGACGATATAAGCATCGATAGTGTAGAGCTTCGCCTCTTTCTTAATCAGGTGCTCCTGAACAACTTTTGGCAGTTTGTCCCAGAGTTCATCGGGCGCATACGGTGAGTTAAGCAGTAGCGTGCCTCCTTTCTTGAGATTTTTAAGGAGGTCAATCATCTCAAGGAAAATCCAGTGATGACAGCCGATAAACTGGGCTTCAGTGATCAGATAAGTCGAATGAATCTCGTGCGGGCCAAAGCGCAGATGAGACGTTGTGATTGAACCGGCTTTTTTGGAGTCATAGACAAAATATCCCTGTGCATAGTTCGGTGTGTTTTCACCGATAATTTTAATGCTGTTCTTATTTGCCCCGACTGTACCGTCTGATCCAAGGCCATAAAAGAGAGCCCTGAACATTTCATCCGGTTCTATAGTGAGTGTACGGTCATAGTCAAGGCTTGTATGGGTAACATCATCATTGATGCCGATTGTAAAATGATTTTTCGGTTTTGCCAACGCCATGTTGTCGTAAACAGACTTGACCATTGCCGGAGTGAATTCTTTTGAAGAAAGACCATACCTGCCGCCGGTAATATTCGGCAGCGTTTTCAGCAGACCATTCTGCACACCTTCAAGCAGTGCATTGACAATGTCAAGATAAAGTGGTTCTCCTGCACTTCCGGGCTCCTTGATGCGGTCAAGAATGGAAACAGATTTGACTGTTGCGGGTAATGCGCTGACAAATCTTTCGATATCAAACGGGCGGAACATGCGGGCATGGATGACGCCGACTTTTTCGCCCTGCTGGTTGAGATATTCAGCAGTTTCACGTGCGGCCTCGACACCTGATCCCATCATCACAATAACGCGATCAGCATCCGGAGCACCGTAGTACTGATAAAGTTTATAGTAACGTCCCGTCAGATCACCAAATTTATCCATCAATCGCTGAGTGATTCCGGGGCATGCATTGTAATAGCTGTTGACGGTTTCCCTTCCCTGAAAATAAACGTCCGGATTCTGCGATGTTCCGCGGAGGACTGGTGCGTCAGGGCTCATACGGCGGTTGCGGTGCGCTATAACGAGCTCATCGCTTATCATTGCTTTTATGATTTCATCAGAAACGACTTCGATTTTAGCAATCTCATGAGAAGTTCGGAACCCGTCGAAGAAATGAAGGAATGGAACCCTTGATTCAAGTGTTGCTGCAGCGGAAATAAGACCCAAATCCATGACTTCCTGAACGGAACTTGATGCAAGCAGTGCAAAGCCTGTTCCGCGGACAGACATGACATCGCCATGATCACCGAAGATGGAAAGCGCCTGTCCCGCCAAGGAACGGGCTGACACGTGTATGACGCATGGAGTCAGTTCACCTGCAATTTTATACATATTCGGAATCATCAGCAGAAGGCCCTGCGATGCCGTAAATGTCGTCGTCAATGCACCGGTCTGCAAAGCGCCATGTACCGCAGCAGCAGCTCCGGCCTCGCTCTGTAATTCATCAATTTTGGGAATTGTTCCCCAAATGTTCTTTTTTCCTTGAGCTGCCCATGCATCGGAATATTCACCCATCGGCGATGCCGGAGTAATAGGGTAGATACAGATAACTTCACTGGTACGATAAGAGACATGAGCCAAGGCTTCATTTCCCTCCATTGTTTTATAAGTCCGGGTCATACTGGCAGTCTCACTTGATTTTGTATTGATGAATTAGTAAAGTGCTGAGCACTGATGTGAATACGCCGACGGAGCTAAAGAGTTCCAATCGCAGTTAAGAGAAATCAAATCGAGGCGATTAGAAAGATATTAAAAAAAATGATTTTTGATAAATTTAATTAGATTCCGGTTTTTACTATAGAGCCTGCTGATAGTGAGTAGCGGCAGTATCTTTTGCTATTCTTAATACTTAGATAAGGAAAAGAGGTCTTATGGACGCCGAACATTCCGAAAACATTGTTTATGGCAGGAATGCTGTTCTTGAGCTTCTCCAGCAAAAACCGGAGAGCATTGAGAAGATTTATTTTCAGTTTAATACCTCTCACCCGAAGCTGAAGGAAATTGTTATTACAGCCCGGAGGCTGAAGCTCGTAAGCGGAAAGGCCCGGCTTGAAAAACTTTCTCTTATTGCCGGAACAACAAAACATCAGGGTGTTTGCGCGCTTATCAGCTCGGTTACCTATTACTCGCTGGAGGAGGTGCTCCAAAGCCCCCGCAATACCTATCCTCTCTTTGTGGTGCTGCAGGGCCTCGATGATCCTCACAACATCGGAGCTATTATAAGAACGGCTGAAGCTGTGGCTGCCGATGCCGTTGTGCTGGTTGAAGGAAAGGGATCACCTGTAAACGCGGTTGTTAACAAAGCCTCTGCGGGAGCCCTTTCCCACATGAGAGTCTGTAAGGTTAAAAGCCTTGTGCGCGCCCTGGAATTTCTGCATCTGCAGAATGTTCAGATTATCGCTGCCGATATGGATGCAGAACTTAATTATACCGACACAGATATGAAAAAATCTACAGCCATTGTGCTCGGGATGGAGGGGAGCGGGCTGGCTCCAGAAGCGTTGGAGTTCTGCGATCATGTTGTCCGCATTCCCATGGCTGGTTGCGTGGAGTCCCTCAATGTGAGTGTAACGGCGGGGGTGCTTCTCTATGAAGCCATGAGGCAGCGGCTTGCATAACCACCACTTGCACCAATGATTGGATTGGATTTTTATGCTCTTTTTTCAGCTCTTTGAAAAAAAATATTACCTTGTTTCTCACTGTTCAGTTACTTTATCACAAATTCAAATAACACACCATCTCTCTCTGCCATGACTATTCTTGAAGATCTTCGTTATACCAAAGACCATGAATGGATTAAACTGCTTGAAGATGGCAGTACAGCACTGGTCGGCATTACTGACTTCGCACAGTCAGAGCTTGGGGATATTGTTTTTGTAGAACTGAAACCTGCCGGAACAAAGCTTAAAGAACATGAGGTGTTCGGTACCGTGGAAGCTGTCAAAACAGTCGCTGATCTGTTTGCGCCTGTTGCCGGAGAAATTCTTGAACTGAATACCCTGCTTGACAATGCTGAAATCGTTAATCAGGAGCCTTACAGCAATGGCTGGCTGGTCAGGATAAAGGTTGACAGTCCGACAGCAGTTGATGCACTTCTTGACGCGGCAGCATATCGTCAGCTGATTGGGGAGTAATCATGCCATTTATTGTCAATACCGCAAACGAAAGAGAGGAGATGCTCCGGGCAATAGGTGCAGGTTCTTTTGATGAACTTATTGCCGACATTCCTCAGGAGATCCGCCTTAAAAAAGCCCTTGATGTATTTCCTGCTTTAGATGAACTCCAGGTTCGAAAGCTTCTTGAGAGTCTTGCTTCGGCCAACCGGAGTACTTCCGATTATATAAGCTTTCTCGGTGGAGGGGCATATGACCATTTTATCCCGATAGCCATCAAAACCATTGCATCCCGCAGTGAGTTCTATACGGCATACACACCTTATCAGGCGGAGGTATCTCAGGGTACGCTGCAGGCAATTTACGAATACCAGAGTCTTATATGCCGTCTTTACGAGATGGATGTCACCAACGCGTCAATGTATGACGGTGCTACAGCACTTGCCGAAGCAGTATTGATGGCCATGAACGTTACAGGTCGTAGTCAGGTCGTGGTGGCAGGGAAGCTTCATCCCTACAATAGTGCAGTTCTGAAAACATATCTTGAGGCATCCGGGCATACTGCGGTTTTACAGAATACCCTTGAAGATGGTGTAGGCGGTATCTCTTCATTAACAGGACTTGTCACCGACAGCGTGGCCGCAGTCGTTGTTCAGCAGCCTAATTTTTATGGATGTCTGGAAGAGGTTGAGGCGATTCGGGATATTGCTCATGCAAACGGAGCACTGTTTATCGTTTCAGCTGATCCTCTCTCTCTCGGCGTTTTGGCAGCCCCGGGGAGTTATGGTGCGGATATAGCGGTTGGTGAAGGTCAGCCGTTGGGTAATGCTCAAAATTTCGGCGGGCCATACCTAGGAATATTTACAGTAAAACAGCAGCTTGTCCGCAAAATACCCGGCCGTCTGGTAGGGATGACCAAAGACAGGGATGGAGAAGATGGTTTTATTCTTACCCTTCAGACACGCGAGCAGCATATCCGTCGGGAAAAAGCCACGTCGAACATCTGCAGTAACCAGGCGCTTAACGCCCTTCAGGCAGCAGTCTATCTTTCATTGCTTGGCAAAGAGGGTATAAGGGAGGTTGCTGCTCAATCAGCGCGTAAGGCGCACTACCTGGCGGGAAAAATTGCTGCAATCCCCGGATTTTCCCTGAAGTACAAGTCGCCTTATTTCCGTGAATTTGTGGTGGAGACTCCAATTCCAGCTGCCGCGGTGATTGCGGCGATGCTGGAAAAGAAGGTATTTGCCGGTTACGATCTTGCTGCTCACGATGAAACCGGACTGCTTATTGCGGTCACGGAAAAACGGACACGCCGGGAACTTGACAGTTTTGCAGAAAACCTTGGGGCTCTGGTCTGACAATCTTGTCTGACATTATATAAGCCCCAGGGACTCTATCTCCTTGTCAATACGAGCTTTGTTTTCTGGCGAAAGAGGTACAAGCGGCAGTCTGTAGATCTCTTCAATCATACCCATCCGGGAAAGAGCATATTTTACCGGCACCGGATTACTCTCGATAAAGTTCAGTCTGAACAGGGCGCGGTAAGTACTGTTTATAGTCCGTGCCTCTGCCAGATCACCCCGCTTGACAGCCTCAACCAGCCCCTTGACTTGAGAGGGTATCTCGTTTGCCGCAACAGAAATAACGCCATCCCCACCCATAGCTATGAACGGCAGAATCAGCGAATCCTCACCTGTAAGCACGGAGAAGTTATCCGGACGCTCCTCCAGAAGTTCCGCGATCTGTGTGAAATTGTCTGAAGCTTCCTTGACAGCCGCAATGTTTTCAAAATCCCGTGCAAGTCTCAGAATTGTTGATGCTGCGACATTGCATCCGGTTCTTCCGGGTACGTTGTAGATAATAATCGGCACAGACACAGCTTCCGCTATATGCCTGTAGTGCTGGTAGATCCCTTCCTGTGAAGGTTTGTTGTAATAGGGTGCTACTGAAAGAAGCGCTGAAGCCCCGGCTTTTACAGCGCTCTGTGCCAGTTCAACGGCATGTGCTGTCGAGTTTGTACCGGCCCCTGCGGCTATCAATATTTTGCCATCGGCCTCATCCTTGACCGTGCGTATAATTTCAATCTGTTCATCACCTGAAAGGGTTGGTGATTCACCTGTTGTGCCGCAGGGTATTATGATATCTGTTCCTGCTTCGATATGAAACTGTACCAGTCTCCGTAAAGCATCGGTATCAATGGATCTGTCCTGCCTGAACGGTGTTACAAGTGCAACGGCGGATCCTGAAATGAATCGTCTGGACATACTTATTTATCCCTTGTTATTGGAAATCGTTGTATTTCTAACAGGAGAACTCGCGTTTCCAGCCCTCTTGTCGTTTTCGCTTCTTCTCCCTCATCTTTCCCAGTGCAGTATGTATCTCTTCATAAGCATTGATTATCAGGAGAAAGCACTAAAATTCAAGATACAAAAACAGATAAACATTTTCAGGTCGTTGAGTTTCTCCTGTCTGCGGACTTTTTTTGTTTTGGCAAGGGCAATTCTTCTGCAGAAACCTTGATAAGATGTGCTAACCATTGGTTGTCATCCCATTTCTCACCAGAAATAAGAAAATAAGGCTTAGCTCCAGAATACGGGATTCCCTCAACAACCTGGTCAAGAAACGCTTTGCCGGCAGCAGTCTGCTTGACAAATAACTTGTCGTCGCAAACGAGTGCCACAACCTTTGTATCACAATAGACAGCATACTCTCCGAACATTTTCTTCGCGTAAACAGTCCCCGCCTGAGCGATTTGTTCAACAATGTAATCAACCGTGCTTTGACGTGAGGCCATTGTCATGTTTTTTTTATCAAAAATGGCTGCCTTTAATGGTGATCTGAAGCCTGTTCAACAGGGAGATAGCAAAGCAATACATTTCCATTTCTGAAGGTTCTTGTCGATGTAAGTTTCAGGTTCAGAACGTGATTGATACCTTTGCATATTGATGTGCCTCCACCCAGAATAACGGGATCAACCATGATCTGATATTCGTCGATTAAGCCACTTTGTGCAAGCTGAGTTACAATGCTCCCGCTGCCAAGAATTGTCATATTCTTACCGGGTATCTGCTTTAGCTTGTGCAATTCATCCACAATATTGTCATGCACAAGGCTTGTGTTGATCCACTCAGTTTTTTTTAGTGTTTTTGAAAAAACAATCTTATCTGCATTATTCATACGCTCAGCCATGATAGGATCATTCTTGATCGCAAACGGTGTCGGCCAGTAACTGGCCATGAGGTCATAGGTCACCCTTCCGAAGAGAAGCATGTCATCGAGACGAAGCATATCATGAGCATATGCATTTGTTTCTTCATCATGCCTGTGCCAGCTGATATCTTTCTCTGCTCCTGCGAAGTAGCCATCAAGTGTTATGAAGTTGAATACTTTTAATTTTTTCATGCAATGTATCATGATCAAATAGGTTCGATCACCAGCTTTCTCATATATTTCATTCTAAACGGATTCAGCGGCGGCAACAAGTTCGGCGGCAAGACTGAGGGATGCAGGTGAAATGTCTTTTCCGCTGATAAGTCCGGCAATAGCCTCCAGCCGGCTGTCATGGTCAAGAGGTGTTACTTCGGTAACGGTTCTGTCGAGTTGAATTGATTTTTGAACCTGAAGGTGCAGATCAGCCATAGCAGCGATTTGAGGGAGGTGGGTAATAGCTATGATTTGATGCAGGCGTGAAAGTTTTTTCAGGCATTTGCCTACGGCTTCTGCCACACGACCACTGATACCGGTATCAATTTCATCAAAAATAAGGATCGGGAGCTTGTCAGATCCAGCCAGAGCGCTTTTCATGGCGAGCATGATTCTTGAAATTTCACCCCCTGACGCAACTTTCACCAGTGGTCTTGGTTTTTCACC
The DNA here is from genome assembly GCA_903940125.1 of uncultured Chlorobiaceae bacterium. Lineage (GTDB taxonomy): Bacteria > Bacteroidota > Chlorobiia > Chlorobiales > Chlorobiaceae > Chlorobium. The sequence goes on from CAJAJL010000078.1 coordinate 23,770, forward strand.
GGGATTGGCTGAAATAAGGAATTCAATCTGGTCGTAGCCACTGCTGAAAGCGGCGAAATTCTTTCCATCGATTGAGATGTCACCCTCATTCTGCTTCTCATACCCTATGCTGACGATAAAGGTTGCGTTCGGTATGCCGAGTTCTGCTAACTGTTCCTGTATGACAGCTTCAAGGTGTTGTGCAGCTTGATGTCGTTTTATTGATAGTGTAATTGCAGCTTTCGATAGTTCTGCTTTTTGTCGAGTGATTTGTTGCTCGATATGGCTTATCTCTTCTTCAAGGTTGTCCTCAAGTGCAATTTTATTGTCAAGCTCGTTCTGCAGATCGATCAGTCCGGAGAGTGTGCGGCCATATTTTTTGCAGATGCGTTGGAGCTTGAGCTGGCGTTCACGAAGTGAGTCGAGCCTGCCAGGGTTAAAATCAACATCAGACCGATAGCTGCGGGTGAAGCGGGCAAGTTCATCGATAATACTTTTTGCCGTACGGGTTTCCTCAACATGAATCTCAAAGCGTTTGTCAATAAGGGCAAGTTTTTCAAGGATTTGTAGCCCTGAAGCTATAGAGGAATAAACTGAGTGTTCATTGTCGTAAAGCAGTTCGCTTAGGGAAGTGCTGAGGCTGAACAGGGCTTCGGCATTTTCAAGCAATGTTATTTCGGTTTCAATGCTCTCGTCTTCGCTGTTTTTCAGGTCAAGAGAGTTGAGTTCATTCAGCTGGAATTCTACTATCTCTTTGTTAACATGGATCTCGGCAGCCTCTTTTTTTAGTCTGTTCAGTTGGTGCTGCAGTTCTTGAAGCTCTGAGCGGGCTGTTTTATATGCGGTTACTTCGGGTGCGCTCCGGGCGAAATCATCAAGCAGGGTTTCGTGTGTATCGGTATTCAGCAGCATCTGGTGTTCATGCTGTCCGTGCAGGTCAATAATTATATCTCCAACCTGTTTCAGCAGTGCTGCCGTACTTGGTGTATCGTTGATGAAGCATCGTGATTGACCGCTTGTTGAGAGTTCTCTGCGGAGAATGAGTTCGGATGTTGTTTCAATCTCTGCTATATGCAGAAGGCTCTTGATTTTTTCAGAGTGAACCTCTTTGAGCACCGCTTCGATGACCGCTTTTGTTGTGCCGGACCTTACCAGATCGCTGCTTGCCCGCTCACCAAGAACTAGGTTCAGTGCTCCGATAAGAATAGACTTCCCTGCACCCGTCTCTCCGGTGATAATGGTTAACCCAGGGGTGAACTCAACCGTTAGTTCCTGAATAAGCGCGTAATTTTTAATATAAAGAGTGCAAAGCATGGCCGGGTATGTTGAACAACAGGACTATAGTGAGGCTTCACTGGCTATAATCAGACAAAAAGCCCTGTTGAGGGCTTTATTACGCAGTTTATCCAGGACAAGAAAAGGGCTCGTTTCACTTTTTTGGCATTGTATCAGCCTTATTGTTTTCCTCATCTTCATTCTGGGCTTTTTTGAATTCCTTTATTCCTTTTCCCATACCTCTTGCAAGCTCAGGAAGCTTTTTTGCTCCGAACAACAGCAAAACAATAACCAGAATAAGCAAAAGTTCCTGTCCACCTAATCCGAACATAGTGGATTCTCCGGCGAATTAAAATGATGAAGAGCTTGTCTCATAACTCTTATATAAGCAATCTGTTTTCGTTAACCAACTCTTCTGAATAAACATGCTGTTCTTTCCATCAATCAATAACGGGCAAGAATTGTTTCTCCGGCACGGGTTGTCTGACCGGGTTGAACCTGAACTGAAGCTGAAGAGGGAAGAGTGACATCTACCCTTGAGCCGAACTTGATCATGCCGAACCTGTTGCCGGAATTGACTGTTTCACCGACTTGGAGAGTGCAGACAATTCTTCTTGCTAAAAAACCGGATACCTGATTAAAAAAAACCTCGATCTCCCCGTTATCAATTCCGATCTCCATCTTTTCATTGTTTTCAACACTCTGGGGATCGAACGCCATCAGGAATTTACCGGGACAGTATTGAAGATGGGTGACTTTTCCGCTGAGCGGTATGCGGTTGACATGGACGTTGAATGGCGACATAAAGATACTGATCAGCGTGACGGATTTACCGCTGCTCTTCTGGACATGCTGCTGTACAAGAAGAATTTTTCCATCGGCAGGTGCCAGAACCGTCCGGTTTTCATAAGGAATTTTTCGGTCCGGATCACGGAAAAAATAGAGGGTAAACAGCATTGCGGTGCAGGCAGTAAGCAGGAAAACTATCCGGAGCCAAATGGGAAAAAGCAGTGCAGCGGCGCTGATGAGAAGGCTCATGATAAAAACCTTTGTCATGGTGCTGTTGCCGTAAGAAGTGAACATCACTGTTAGTTTATAATCATTTTATTATGATAACTCTCCCTATGATAATTATTTATCTTGTACATGTGAAAAACGGGGAAATAATTTTCGTTTTTTTCAATTCCGGTGAGCATTGTTTCGATGAAGTTAAATTTCATTGTGGAAGGAGAGTTGGTATCAAGTGAATGTGTTAGAAAAAAAGTTTCTTGAGCAGATCAGAATAAGGCAACTGGTAGAAGAGGGTGAGAGGGTTCTTGTTGCTGTTTCCGGAGGGCCGGATTCAATGGCTATGCTCTCTCTGTTCTGTGCAGTAAAGCCTGTTCTCCATTGTGAACTGGCAGTGGCTCACTGCAACTTTCAACTTCGAGGTGAGGAAAGTGATGCTGAAGAGCAATTTGTACGGGATCATTGCTTTTCGCTTGACCTGGAATGTTTTGTCGAGCAGTGTGATACCCTGAAGTCCGCCGGTGAGTGGAAGAAGTCCGTTGAGGAGAGCGCAAGAATTCTGCGGTACAGTTATTTTGAAAAGGTCATGCAGGAGAAAGGGTACACCAGGGTTGCGACGGGTCATCATGTCAATGATAATGCCGAGACAATTCTCTTTAATCTTTTCAGAGGGGTCTCATTGCATGGCTTAAAAGGTATTCGAGCCCGTCATGGTAAAATTATCAGACCTATGCTTCTTATTCATAAAGCTGACATTATCGCATATCTGAAGGAAAAAGGCATTGATAGTAGAACAGATACCAGCAATCTTGTCAACGATTATGACCGGAATTTTATCAGGAATCGTGTTATCCCGTTGATTGAAGAGCGATTTCCTCATAAACTTATGCCATCGCTTCGTAGGCTGTCGGAACAAGCCGGGGAACTTGAAGAGTTCCTTGAGCTCTATTTCGAGAATCTGATTGAGCATGAACCGGGGTTGTCCCTTACTGATGGAGAGCTTAATGTTCATGCTCTGCAACAGCTTTTGATCTTTGAGCAGAAAGAGGTTTTCAAGAGGGCTTTACAGGATCTTGATATTCCTGTTGACAATCAGACGCTTCAGAAGCTGGTTGATCTTCTGCATACGCAGCCTGGAAAAAAGGTTTTGGCGGGGCGGCAATTGCAGGTGCTCTGGAAAGGAGGATCTCTTTGTTTTATGCGTGATCTTCCTTGAGTTGCCGCAGTCTATTCTTTCTGTTTGGCGTGTTGAAAGAGTTCAATGGGCAGATTGGCATGAATGATGACTGATTCAAGGTTCTGCTCAATCTCGATTTTGTTAAGGAGTTCTTTGGTTTGTCCGCCAGTTCTCGTTCCCGAAAGTTCGGTAAGTTTAAGCGCACCCCAAAGGAATGTTGAAGCGAAATAAGCTCCTTTTCGGGTTGCATAGACCCATTCGCTTTGCCCTTCAATTCCATTGTTGAATTTTACAGAGAGGGCAAGGTTCTGAATGCTGTTTAGATTTCCAAGGCTTTTGATATCCTGATTTGCTGAGGTGAGACTTTGGAGAGCCCCTATCGTCCAGGCTGCAGAGGGGAGTGCAAACCAGAGATGTGATTTATAGACGGCCTTGTTGATAAGTGCTGTTGTGAGTGAGTCTCTCTGATAAAAGCTGCCGGTCGGGAGGAGAAACTCTTTCAGCAATTTTCTGTTGTTTGACAGTGCGATTTTCCTTGGGCTGAGCGGGCAGAGATATAAGGTGCTGTCAAAAGAGTAGCACCGATAGCCACCGATTGTTTCAGATGTAGTGCTGTTTTTTTGGAGAAAGGAGTCAGGAAGTTTTTGCGAAAAGGGGCCCCAGGCAATTCCCAGATATTCCTGCTCTTTGTATCCATGGCGTTTAAAACTGACCAGCAGCGTATCAATGTCGAGAGAGGGATTGATACTGGCAGCGTTCATGAGAGTGTATAGCTGGCCTTTAGGCTGGAAGAGCGGTGCCTTTTTCAGGGAGTCAGGAATGATCTTCAGCCAGAGGCTGCTTTGGCGGATATCTTTAAGGCCTATGTAGATCAGTGCATCGGTTTTTCCTGGAATGTGATCAACAATTGCTTTAAGTTCAGGGCTTAGAGGTTCAGGGTTTAATCGGGGTTTCGGATAGTTAATCCATAGAACAACAGCAAGAAAGCTTAGAAAGCCGACAACGCTGATCGATAAGAGAAGTCCTGCACCTTTTTTCAGTGAACGTTTTTCTGGTTGTGCTTCAGGGTTTTGATTCCAAGGCATACGTCAGCGTATTAGGAGTTATTTTTTATTGCCTGGCGTGCCAGCTCATCGCAGCGGTTATTATACGGGTTGTCGCTGTGGCCCTTTACTTTATAGAAGGTAACGTCCTGCAATCTAATTAACTTCAGGATTTTTTGCCAAAGATCAATGTTTTCTACATTCTTTTTGCTCGCGGTTTTCCAGCTGTTGGCTGTCCAGCGTTTCAGCCATCCTTCATTAATGGCGTTGACGAGATAGCTGGAGTCGCTGTAGAGGTGAACCTCGCATGGTTCCTTGAGTGCTTCGAGTGCTTCTATTGCAGCGCTGAGCTCCATGCGGTTGTTTGTTGTGGCAGGTGAAAATCCTGAGATTTCACGGATGGAAGATCCGTACATCAGCAGTGCTCCCCAGCCACCTTTTCCCGGGTTGCCGCTGCAGGCTCCGTCGGTGTATATGATTATTTTTTTTTTCATCGACAAAAAAAAGCTCAACCATGAATGATTGAGCCTTTATAAGATAGTGAATAATCTTGTATAACCTGTGCTGCCCTGACCTTACTTAACCAGTTTAGCGAGTTCAGCTGTTCCGGTTTTAGCGATAATTTTCATGGCTTTAGCTGAAAGCTTAACCTTTACAAACCGTTTTTCCTCTTCGATCCAGATTCTTTTTGTATGGAGGTTCGGCTCAAAACGGGTACGGACATGGTTGTTCGCATGTGATACCGTATTGCCGTATTTAGGTCTTTTGCCGGTCAGTAAACAAACTTTAGACATGGTGCAATCAATTGGTGTTAAAAAAACGAATGGGAATATAACAATAGTTTTACAAACTGGAAACCTAATGTTTCAGGGCCGTATGCCGACAGCGCAAACCATCATGGATAAAACATAGAGCAGGGTTCCAAAAGCGTTGTACCAGACTGCTTTTTCCCTTGGATTATCAATCAGGATTTTCTGCATTGGAAGTTGCGCGACCAGAAGAATCAGAGCAATTACAGTCGTCGTCATCGAACCTTTTAAAACGAGAATGGTGATGGCGGCAAGTTGCGCGAGATCCATAAAAACAGCAGCAAGTATTGCGGCCTTTTTTTCACCGAGCTGCACTGGAATTGAAGCGACTCTGCGGATATTGTCGCCAACAACTGATTTGAAGTCATTAAGCGTCATGATGCCATGTGCACCTAATGAAAATATAATGGCAAGAGCAATAGTTTCCCTCGAAGGGATGCCTTGAGTAATGGAAAAACTACCTGTCAGCCATGCGACCCCTTCATAGGCAAGGCCTACAATAAGGTTCCCGAACCAGCCGTTTCTTTTTGCTCTGATAGGTGGACCAGAGTAGGCATGAGACATGAGCACACCGACAAAAGCAATGACGACAACATAGGGGTGAATGGAGAGGGCAACAAGAAAACCTGTAATGATCAGAGCAAATGTAATAAGCCAACTGGCCGATTTTGATATTTTGCCTGCAGGAATTGGACGATCCGGCTCATTGATAGCGTCAACCTCTCGGTCAAAATAATCGTTCATGGTCTGCGACATGGCGCACATGAGAGGCCCGGCAAGAAGAACACCCCTGAGAAGGATCGACCAGTTTGCAGCAATACCTTCGCCGGTCGATACGACACCACAGGCAAAGGCCCACATAGGCGGGAACCATGTGACCGGTTTCATGAGCGGCAGGATTGCGGAGGGTTCAATCCTGAATCCTGGCTTGTTGACATTCTCGAGAGCCTTCTGGATGGCTTTTTGTCTGGAATCGCTCACTCCTGACGAGCGAAGCTTTTCGCTGATGCTTTGATGCATTTCAGTGTTTAGCGTTTCGCGTCCGTTCATGGGTATAATGATTCTCTCTTCGGCTTTAAAACAAGGCAGTTAGTATACAAGTTTTTTGGTAAAAAGATAAGAATTTAGTTTGCAGCCACCCTGTATCGAGCAGAGAGTTCAGCGTTTATTTTCAGAATCTCATTAAATTTTTTCCTGGTATAACCGCTTTCCAGGGACTCTTTTGCCAAAATAAAGCCATCATTGATGCACGGAGATTTTCCTGAAATATAACAGGCCATGGCAGTGGTGAAAATGGCGGCATCAATATATGCTGCAGGAGCACTGCCGTCAATGATATTGCGGATAATCAGCGCGTTTTCATCTCTGTTTCCTCCCTGGATTTCCGAGAGGGCATGCCGATTCAAACCGAAATCTTCGGGATAAACCGTATGCCGGGCAACAGAACCGTTTTGAATTTCAATAATATGCGTAGGCCCGTTGAGGCTCGGCTCATCAAGTGCTATGCCCTCTTCAGTCATTGAATGAACGACCATTGCGTGTCTGGTACCAATCTGCAGCAGCACCTCCGTATAGAGCTCCATAAGCTCCTTGTTAAAAACACCTACAAGCTGTCGTTTTGCTCTTGCCGGATTAATAAGCGGGCCGAGAATATTGAAGATTGTTCTTATACCCAGTTCGCGTCGGATATGTGCTACCTTTTTCATAGAAGGGTGGTAAAGGGGTGCAAACAGGAAGGCAAATCCTGTTTGCTCAAACAGCTCTTTTGTTGCTTCAGGGGGAAGATCGATAGCAAAGCCAAGTGCTTCAAGGACATCAGCGCTTCCGCAACTGCTTGTTACCGAACGGTTTCCATGTTTAGCAATTTGTACACCAGCACTGTTGGCAATAATTGATGCAGTCGTTGAAATATTAAATGTTCCTGCATGATCCCCCCCCGTGCCGCAGGTATCGACAGCATTGTCATCCAGCACGATTGTGACGGCTTTTTCCATAAGGCTGTAGTAAGCGCCGGTGGCTTCATTGGAGGTAACACCTTTTTTCTGAAGGAGTGCGAGCAGTGCGGCTATGACAATTTCGGAAAATTGGCCATCCATAATGCTGTTCATGCAGAATGTCATTTGTTCCTGAGAAAAATTATCTTCTGCAAGAAGCTTTTGCAGTAACTTTTTTTGCGGCATGAAGCGGATTGGTTGGCAAATGAGTGCGAATATTCGTAAATGTAAATTATAAGAAGAATTGATTGGATTGTAAAAGGCTCATTACAGGTGGGCCGTAATTTTTATGAATATATTGCAGCTCAATGGATACAAAGCAGATAACACCATACCGCAAAGAGGCTTTGGGTATGGTTCTTATGAAAATGATGAGTCGTGCACTTGACGCATGCATTGTTACCGATCTTTCCGTTATCAGGTGGTTGACAGGATTCAGCGGAACAAATGCAAGATTGGTTGTTACTCGGGAAAAAAGCTGGTTGTTTACTGATTTCCGATATAAAGAGCAAGCATCACGTGAGGTTGAAGTGGCTGAAGTGGTTATTGCAGTTGACGGATTTGCTGCAGAGCTAAGTTCAGAGTGTTATCCCCTGGGCGAAACGGTTGCTCTTCAGTCTGATAATATCACTTGGCACGAAGCTACAAGAATCATTGAACAACTTCATGGTAAACAGCGGGTCATACCGGTCGATTCTTTTTTCGATGAGTTCAGAATGGTCAAGCATGAAATAGAGCTGCAGAAAATGCGTCGTGCCGCTGAAATCAGTGAGTTGGTATTGGAAAAAGTGATTCCAATGATTTCCTCCTCCGTTACTGAGCTTGATATTGCCGCTGAAATCTCTTTTCAGCACAAAAAACTGGGGGCAGATAAAGACTCTTTTGACCCTATTGTAGCCGGAGGTCCACGCTCAGCTATGCCTCATGCAAAACCTTCCAAGGCCAAGTTTGTTCCTGGAGAGTTGATTGTTATCGATATGGGATGCGTTTATGAAGGGTATGCATCCGACCAGACAAGGACTGTTGCGCTTGGTCATGTCTCCAGCGAAGCCCGTCATATCTATCGAATTGTGAAGGAGGCGCAGGAGCTTGGTATAGCTTCGGCGCGTTGTGGCATGAAGGCTAAAGAGCTTGACAGTGAGGTGCGTCAGTTTATCAATGCACATGGTTACGGCGATGAATTCGGTCACGGTCTTGGTCATGGAGTTGGGTTTGAAGTGCATGAGGAGCCCCGGATCAGCCCCAAAGGTGAGCATGTGCTGCATGAGAATATGGTTTTTACAATTGAGCCTGGAATTTATCTGCCGGGCAAATTCGGGGTGCGGATTGAGGATACGGTGGTCATGGGTCTTCATGGCGCAATACCATTGCAGCGCTTCAGCAAAGAGCTTATAGTCTTATAAAATATCATTGCCAGAAAGAGGATGGAGAGTAGTTATTGCATGGTTATTACCACCATTCCTGACAGGGAGGAAGCTGAAAACCTTGCTGACGGGATTCTTAACAATCGTCTTGCGGCATGCGTGCAGATGGCTGATATCAGAAGCTTTTTTCTATGGGAAGGCGCTTTGCAGAAAGAGAGTGAAGTCGCTCTCTATATAAAGACAACAGAAGCACGCTATAGCGACCTTGAGACTTATATCCAGGAGTATCATCCCTACGACGTTCCCGAAATTATCAAGCTTCCGGTAACCGGTGGATTGCCCGGCTATCTCAACTGGCTCGACTCAACCACCGGTATTCCCAAAGCTTGAAAAAATAGAAAGTTTGCTTGAGAAACTATACAAATTGAAGAAGCGATTGTCGAATTGTATGTTTTCTTGCTGAAGCGTGTTTCTGTACAAGAAAAAATAGCTTATTGTCGAAATCCGCGGATTTTCATTACGTCAGACCCGTTGCAGCAGCGCTTTGATCTCAGCAGTGAAGGAGGCCATGACAAGGAGAGGGTTGGCGTTTCGTTCGATACTGCGGATGGCCTCTTCTGTGATGGTTGAAATCTTGAAAAAATCAGGATTGGGAAAGTTCTTGACAAAACGGTCGATGGCATCGGCAATGTCCGGGTTGTTCAGTTCCTGAAAGTCCGGTTTAATCCTGCGGTGGTTGACATCCTGAAAAAAGAGCAGAAGAGCAGCAAGAAAGAGGGTAAGTTCGCTGCGCGAAAAGTTTTTGGCATGTTTTTCACAAGCATTGATAGCCTCGTAAAAGCGGCTTGGCGTCAGTAACAGGCGAAGATAATCGAGTGCCTGGTTGCGGAGCAGAATCGTCGCAGTTTCCGATGGATTGCTGTGGCGGCTGTTAATAAGCTCCCATGCGAGACGGAGGTTGCCTCTGGAAAAACTGACGATAAAGCTTAATTCAGGGTCTTTGATTTCGGGATGATGTTCCAGCAGCCAAAGTTTTAGATCTCCGGCAGTAACCCTCGAAAACTTTATGGTCTGGCATCGTGAGCGTATAGTTGGCAGCAGGGTTTCGGGCCGGGATGAAACAAGAATAAAAACGACGTGGGGAGGTGGTTCTTCAAGAAGTTTCAAAATCTTGTTAGCTGCTGAAGGGTGGAGCCGTTCTGCCTGAGAAATAATGAATATCTTTTTGCTCCCTTCTCTCGGCATAAACGAGGCTTTATGCTGAAGGGTGATAATCTGTTCGGTCAGAATGCCCATGGAACGCTCCATGGCCGGGGAAAAATACGGGTTCTGCTTTTTTTGTTCGAGCAAAGCATCGTAGCGTTCTTTTGCTTCGGTAAAGCGCTTGTTCTCTTTTTTCGCAGAGTCGCCGGGATCGAGCAGAGATGATTCTACCGGGAAAATATACTCAATGTTCGGGTGCATGAACGATTGTACCTGAAGACATTCAGGGCATGTTCCGCATGCTCCCTTACTGTTGGAAGTTTTAACAGATCGGCAGTTGAAGATTGAGGCAATTTCAAAGGCTACTGATTCCTTTCCCGACCCTTCAGGGCCGGTAAAAAGGTAAGCATGAGCAAATCGCTCTGTTTCAAGTGCTTTCCGGAGAGTACGGATTTGCTGTTTTTGACCGATAATGTTGTTCCAGCTCATGCCTGCCTTGCCGGGCTCAGATAAAAGTCAGCCAGTTGTAAGGGTCTTCACCGGTTTTAACGATTTTCAAGTATGCATGTTGCAGTACTTCAGTAATAGGTCCGCGTTTTTCGTTTCCTATCGGATATTTGTCGATACTTCTTACCGGAGTAATCTCTGCCGCTGTGCCGGTGAGGAAGACTTCATCGGCGATATAGAGTGCTTCACGAGGAATAAGCGTCTCACGAACTTCATAGCCGAGCTCTTTAGCAATGTGCATGACGGCGTAACGGGTAAAGCCGGGTAGAATCGATTGAGCCGACATTGGGGTATAGATGATGCCGTCGCGGACAACAAAAATGTTTTCGCCGCTTCCTTCAGAAACATAGCCGTTGACATCAAGGGCGAGTCCCTCTGCATAATCGTCCATCAAGGCTTCCATTTTGATAAGCTGCGAATTCAGATAGTTGCCTCCTGCTTTTGCCCAGGCAGGCAAGGTGTTCGGAGCTGGTCTGTTCCATGATGAGACGCGGACGTCGACACCGTTTTCAAGAACATCATCTCCAAGGTATGCACCCCATTCCCATGTGGCGATAGCTACTTCGATAGATGCCCGGTGAGGATTGACTCCAAAAGCTCCCTGTCCACGATAAACCAGCGGACGGATATAACATGATTTATGACTGTTGGCGTGAATGATGCTGATTACAGCGTCTTTCAGCTCTTTTTCGGAATAGGGGATTTCGATACGGTATATTTTCGAAGAGTCTCTGAGACGTTTGATGTGTTCGTCCAGAAAAAGTACTGCGGAACCCTTTATGGTTTCATAGCAGCGTATTCCTTCGAAGGTGGATGAACCGTAATGGACAACATGTGACAGAATATGGATTTTTGCGTCAATCCAGTCAATCAGTTCACCGTTCATCCAGATTTTAGCAGTCTTGTTCATAGTGCAGGTGTTGGGTGATAAAACATTACCGGTAATACCCTCAAAGATAGCTTGTTTTGAGTTTTTTAAAAGGAAATGCCGGAAATTTTATTCAGTTTTCGGAAAGCCCCGAATGTTGTTTACGGGGCTTTCTTCACGGATTAACCGGTTAGTAGATTCTCTCGTATACCCCTTCCACTTCACGGAGAATCGGTTCGTAGTTTGTGGGTTTCCGACCAAAGCAGATGCCCAGTGATTCGTACATGGCGACTTGTTCAAGATCGACATGGCGCTGTACAATGGCTTTGCTTGATTCAATGAACTCAATCTTGCGGCCCTTTACCTTGGAAATCGTGACGCCGGATTTGCCTTCGAGAAGAAGCAGTATTGCACCGGCACCTGCTTCAAAGCCAAAGTTGATGTCGTATGCAGAAGAGTTGCCTGAACGAACAAGGTGTCCGGGCTGAATGACGCGTACCTCTGGAATTTCATATATTCCTTCGACAAACATGCCGGTCTCTTTCATGAAAAGAGGTATAGCCGGGTCAGCTTTCATTCTTTTCTGGATTTGCTGCGCGGTGAATTTTCCTGCTCCGGCAAGCTTTTTGTGACCAAATGCGTCTATACCTGCTGATTCATCAACAATATCGCTGCCGTCAGCGTTTTTAAGTCCTTCCGCAACAACAATGGTGTAGGTGCCGCTGTGGACATCGCTCTCTCTTATTCTTCGAGTAAAGCGTTCGGCAAGGTGTTCGTATACGATATTCCAGTCTGCAGGAATTTCAGGTATGAGGATACAGTCAGCTTCAGCTGCTATGCCGCTGCGAAAAGCGGTATGACCTGCATAACGGCCGAATACTTCAGTGACCAGTACCCTGTTGTGGGTTTTTCCTGTTGTTTTCAAGTCATGCACAAACTGCGCGATGCGGTTTATCGTGGAGTCGCCGCCGACTGAGTATGTCTGCAGGTCGAGGTCCATGGTTTTCGGTGCGTGGATGCATTGAATCCCTTTCTGATTGAGATCAACCATGACACTGCCGGAATCGTCGCCGCCACTGATAATAAGAGCGTCAAGGTTGAATTTTTTCATTCCGGCCTTGATGCGGTTGTATTTGTCGGGGTTACTTATCGCCTTGATTTTAACTCTTGAATGTCCGGCTTCGGAACCGGCAAAACTTGCGTCAAACCGATCGAGACGTTCCTGATCAAGCAGTACAATTTTTTCCTGATCGACAAGATTGTATAACCCGGCATAACCGTTAGGTATAATAAAGAGCTCAAGATCTTTAGACAGAGCCATCATTGCTGCGCCTTTCAGTACAGCATTCAGTCCGCCACAATCTCCTCCGCTGGTAAGGATGCCAATTTTTTTCACAGGTATGCTCTCCTCTTCAAAGCTATTGTTAGTATTTAATGGCCAAATTTATTTATTTGTCGGAAAATAATCTTTCCGGCTTCTGGCAATTAAAATAGATTTTTTTTGGTTGATTTTTCAACAATAAGCCTCAAAATCATAGAACAGCTGATTTTCCAGGAATAACTTGAAATATATATATTGTAATGAATTACCTGGATGAGGCTAGGATTGCCTTTGTGCATCTGCGAGAAAGAAAGCGCCAGACCGTTCTCACTGCTCTCGGTGTGGCTGTAGGCTCGGCAATGCTTGTGACTACAATTTCCGTAGCACGGGGTTCATCGTCGAATGTGATTGCTAAAGTGATTGATACTGTTCCTCATGTCCTCATAAGTGCCGAAAGGGTTGTACCGCTGATTCCTGAAAATCTTGTCAGCCGGCAGGGGAGGGTTGCGATGGTGACCAAAAATATTAATCTGGATGAACAGGAAGTAATCAAGAATTATGCCGAGGTTGTCGAAAGCATCCGGCCAGTGGAGGAGTTGCGGAGCATTTCACCCTTTGTCCTCAGCAAATTGTTGGCACGCAATAAAACCCGTTTTACTCCCTGTGTCGCCAGGGGTGTTGTCCCTCATCTTGAAGCAGATATTGCCGGGTTGCAGAAAAATCTCATTGAAAAAAACTCTCTTGAAGAGTTGGCTTATACTCCGAATGGCATTCTCGTCGGTGATCTTTTAGCTAAAAAACTGAATGCAGGCTACCGTGACAAAATCGTGCTGGTGACAAAAAACAGCGAAGAGTTTCCTGTTATGATAGTTGGCAGATTCAGCAGCGGGTTTAATGCAAAAGACGAGCGGGAGGCTTATGTCAATCTTGCTTTGGCTCAGAGAATGGAGGGTATCGCTTCGAATTCTGTCACTGGTATCGGCCTGAGAACAGCATATGTTGATCGTGCTGCCGAAACTGCTGCGAAGGTACAGAAGTTGAGCGGATACAAAAGCGAGAGCTGGGATGAAACCAACCGGAACGTCATTGAGTTTTATAACCGGAATGCTGTGATTACCCTTGTTCTGGTGGGGTTTGTTTTTATTGTTGCCGGTCTTGGTGTTTCATCAGTCATGACTACGGTGATTCTGCAGAAGGTAAAGGATATCGCCATCTTGCGCTCGATGGGTATGCAGGCAGGAAGCATTACCCGTATTTTTATGCTCGAAGGATTTATGATCGGTGTTCTCGGTGTCGTTATCGGAAGTCCTATGGGTCATGTGATTTGTCATTTTGTGGACGCAATCCGTTTTGAGGCAAGTACTGCAGGAGTCTTGAAAAGTGATAAAATCAATATTGTTGAACAGCCCGAAGCTCACCTGATTGTGATAGCATTTGGCATTCTGATTGCGGTACTCTCGTCCTGGAGCCCGGCAAGAAAGGCTACGCGCTATTTGCCGGTCAGGATTCTCAGGGGTGAAGTTGGTGCTTAGATAGAGCGGATGATACAGACCGCATGTGCAGCAGCGCCCTCCTCCCGTCCTATGTAGCCGAGCTTTTCATTGGTGGTCGCCTTGACTGAGACGGTTCCGATTTCAACACCCAGGCAGCGTGCAATGTTTTTACGCATTTCCGTGATGTAGGGTGCTATTTTTGGTGCTTCAAGAAGCAGCATAGCGTCGACGTTCAAGGTCTGGTACCCATTTTTTTTAAGAAGCTTCCCGACATGTTTAAGCAGAATCATGCTGTCGATATCCTTGAATTCCTGGCTCGTGTTGGGGAAGTGAAGGCCAATGTCGCCCAGTGCTGCTGCACCAAGAAGTGCATCGCTTACGGCATGAAGCAGAACATCGGCATCGCTGTGGCCGTCAAGTCCTTTATCTCCCGGGATATGTACGCCGCCGATTACCAGTTTCCGGCCTTCAGCAAAAGGGTGTACATCAATACCAATTCCAATGCGCATGGTTGTTCGAGGTTTTAAGAGTTATAACAGACGGTATCAAAGATAGAATAAATCGGGAAAAATCAGAACCGGATAGCTGAAGTACCGGAGAAAATCCTTAAAATTAAAGGCTAATTATTGATATGTTCTTTTGTTATGAGTTTAGTGCAACAGAAAGAGCTATTTTGGAAAATATTATTGCCAGGGGGAACGGAGGTACTGTATGATCTTTTCACGTTTACAGCGTTTTTTTTGGGTGTGTGCTGGTACTTCGGTAGACTTTATTGAAAAATACCCGACAGAGCACAGCAAATATTTTGGAATAGGGGCAACCATTTTTTTTACTGCGCTTTTTGCTGCCTTGTCTGGAGGATATGCGCTTTATTTTGTTTTCGCCGGTACGCCCTTAGGTGAATTGTGGGCAGTCCTTTTTGGAATCATCTGGGGTGTGGCAATCTTGAATCTTGATCGTTCAATAGTTTCAGGGATCAACAAGACATCCAAAGGGTTGAAACAGTTCCTGCAAGCTTCTCCAAGACTGGTTTTTGCTGTTTTGATTGCTTTTGTCATTGCCCGTCCTCTCGAATTGAAAATATTTGACAAGGAGATCCATGAGCAGCTTCGAGCCCGGTATCTTTCAGAGCAAAAGGAGCGGATTGTCAAGGTGCAGCAGTCATTTTCTGAAAAATATGGACTTGAGCTCGCTCAGATCAAAACCTACCAGGACGAGTACGATAAGCTTAGCAGTGAGGTTAATCACTTACGCGAGGAGCTTAAGCAGGAAGTATTTGGTTCCCGTACATCAACAACGTCAGGAGTCCAGGGATACGGTACCTATGCAAAAAATAAAGAACTGGTTGTATCAGCCAAGCAGACGAGGCTTGAATTTCTTGCTGGGCAGCTTGCCGAGTTGCGTGGGTATATGAATCGTCAGAAAGCTGCTGAGGGAATTAATAATCAGATGATGCTGACTGATGACAAGCTTGATGGTAAAGCCGCACACGCTGGTTTTGCCGACCGGAACTGGGCACTCGGTGAGTTGACCCATTCGTCAAGTGATGTTAGCCGCTCTTCAGCTAATGCTATTGTATTTATCACTCTGCTGTTTATTGTTTTCGAATGCGCTCCCCTTATCGTCAAGCTGCTTGCTGATGCAGGGCCATCTGATATTGATATCAAGGAAACAGAATCTCGAATTATCACGCAATTGACGAATACATCCTTTTTTTCGCGTAACAGAAGCATACGGGAGTACCGTTTCATGGGTTCAAAAATCGGAAGACGGCGGGCGAAAAAATATGTTTCGAATAAAAGGGGATGGGGGCGATAGCGTTAATCAGTGAGTAGACTGCCACTGTATTCACTGATGGGTGTCGCTCCGGGAGTTGAAAAGTATTGTTCAAGAGCAGTGGCGACCTGTTCGCCGATATCGGGGTAGACAAAGTTCATGGTGCCGATCTGTACAGCCTTCGATCCGGCAAGCAGAAACTCCATGGCGTCCTCAAACCCTGCAATGCCGCCCATACCTATAACAGGAATGGTGACGGCTTTGAAGACTTCCCACACTTTAGCAAGAGCAATTGGTTTTATTGCCGGTCCTGACAGTCCACCAGTAATGTTTTTCAACAGTGGCCGTCGGCTCTTATAGTTAATCGCCATACCGACAACAGTATTTATAAGCGAGACCGAGTCGGCACCGGCTTCTTCAGCAGCAAGGGCAATGGAGCTGATTGAAGTGACGTTCGGTGTCAGCTTTATCATCAAGTGACGGGTGGTTATTTTACGCAGTTCCGAGACGATTTCATACGTTGCATCCCGGCTCACACCCATAATCATACACTCACCTTTGACGTTAGGGCAGGAAAGGTTGATCTCATAACCATTAAGACCGTCAACGGCATCAAGCCTTGATACCACTTCACAATATTCGTCGATAGAACGTCCGGCTATATTGACAATGACGGCAGTATCAAGTGTTCGAAGAAAAGGAACTTTCTCTGTAATGAACCGTTCAAGCCCGACATTGGCCAGTCCGATGGCATTGATCATTCCAGACGGAGTCTCAGCGATGCGCTGGGGGAGATTGCCGGTTCTCGGTTCAAGAGAAATGGCCTTGGTTACAATACCCCCGATTTTGGACAGGTCACAGAGCTGATTGAGTTCTTCGCCATAAGAAACAGTTCCCGAGGCAAGGAGTACCGGTGATTTCAGATCAAGTTCCCGCCCGAGAGATACTGATGCACAGGTGGCAGGTTTGGCTCTTCCTTGTAGGCTCATGTTGTTCGGTGCTTGAGAAGTGCGGTCGATGCGCTACAATTGTTTATAGCGCATCGGCTTTTAACGTTCAGTTCAGTTTTATTTTCTGTTCAGGTAGTAGCAGGTAGCATAGTCCTTCACCATTCTGTGGGTATTGTACACCGGTGCTATAGTTGCAATAGCGTTCCGGATTTTATTGATCCACTGGACGGGTATGTTAGCCTCGTTGCGTTCGTAATAAGCAGGGATGATCTGGTTTTCCAGCACTGAGTACAATTGTTCAGCGTCGAAACTATCCTGTTCCTCATGGTTTTCAAAAGATTCACCGTTTCCGATCGCAAAACCGTTTTGACCGTTATAGGCTTCTGGCCACCATCCATCGAGCACACTGAAATTCAGACCGCCGTGCAGTACGGTTTTTTCGCCTGATGTACCGCTTGCCTCCATTGGCCTGACCGGAGTGTTCAGCCAGACATCAACGCCCGATACCATACGTTTTGCAACACCGAGGTTGTAGTTTTCAAGGAAAACAACCTTGCCGCTGAATTCCGGGCGGCGTGAGTGGTGTACTATCTGTCGGATGTAATCTTTTCCTGCATCGTCATGCGGATGTGCTTTTCCTGCAAATACAATCTGAAGCGGTCTTGATGAATGATTGATGATTTTGCTCAGGCGCTCAAGATCTCTGAAAACCAGTGGTGCGCGCTTGTATGTGGCAAAACGTCTTGCAAAGCCAATGGTGAGAACATCGGGAGAGAACGTGTTTTTTCTCGAACGCATGGCATCGTATTCGCTGTAGATTGAATTTGTATGCTGATGAAAAAGCTGGTTGCTCAGATATCTGTCCATAAAGTCAATCAGATGACGCTTCAGGGTGTAACGCAGGGACCAGAGCTCCTCATCGGTGACTTCTGCAAGTACGGCTTCAGCGGTCTCGCGTGAAAGGCTCATGTCATCAACACTGCCGGTGAATTTTTTCCAGAAATTATCGGTATAACCGCATGTCCAGCTGCTGGCGTGCACGCCGTTCGTAATATGGCCGATAGGAACCTCTGCAGCATTTTTTTCGGGAAAGAGATGCTGCCACATAATACGCGATACTTCTCCGTGCAGTTTCGAAACACCGTTTGCCGAGCGGGACAAATGCAGTGCAAGCACTGTCATGGTGAAAAGTCCGTAAATATTATTTTTATCTTCGGATCCAAGTCTCATCAGATCATCGAAGTTCATGCCGATCGTGGTAAGGTACTTGTCGAAAGTGTAATGCATCATATCGCTTGAAAAGCGGTCATGACCTGCAGGAACGGGAGTGTGTGTTGTAAAGACGCAGAGTGAACGGACGTTTTCTATTGCTTCTGTTTGCGACACTCCTTTTCTCAGCTCATTGGCAAGCAGTTCAAGCGTAAGAAATGCTGAGTGACCTTCGTTCATATGATAGACTGTGGGTTGTATGCCGAGCTGGTCAAGAAGCTTTACGCCGCCGATACCGAGAATAATCTCCTGGTTGATGCGCATGTTCTGGTCACCGCCATAGACTCTGCAACAGATATCACGATAATGGGATTCATTGGCTGCAATGTTGGTATCAAGCAGGTAAAGTGTTGCTCTGCCTACTTTGAGGCTCCATGCCTGGGCATAAACCTCGCTTTGGGCTATATTGACCGTAATGATAAGGTCATTGCCTTCCGCGTCTTTGACTTTTTCTATAGGCAGGTGCTCAGGGTATTGAAGGGGATAGTCTTCCTTCTGCCAGCCGTCCTGATTGAGGTTCTGTCGGAAATAACCTTCTTTGTAAAATAAGGTAATGCCTATAAAGTTGATACCAAGGTCGCTGGCCGATTTCAGGTGATCACCCGAAAGGACGCCGAGTCCTCCTGAATATATTCTTACGCTTTCATGAATGCCGAATTCCGCACTGAAATATGCAACAGGATCCTTGACAAGTTCCGGAGTGTTTATTGCAGCCCAGGTCTCTTTTTCGTTGAGGTAGGCGGAAAAACGTGCATAAGCCCGGTCTATTTTGCTGCCGAATTCGCCAGTACAGCGGGCGACAAGTTCATCATTGGATATATGACGTAACAGCTCAACCGGGTTATGATTATTTCTTTCCCAAAGCAGCGGCGAAAGTTCTTCAAAAATTTGTTTTGCTTCTGTATCCCATGACCACCATAGATTTCTTGTAAGTTCTTTAAGAGCAGATATGTTATTTTGCATAATTTGAAAGGGATAATGATTGCTTTACGATCGGAGGTTGATGAAAGGCTGTATCTTTGCAACGACAAGCATCTTCTTCATATCCGATGAATTCGTGCCAGATGATTAAAAGTAATGGCCAATTTACAGTTTTAGAATTGAAAACCGCAAGTCTGAAATAATTTGATTACAGGTGATGTAAAAATAGCGCATATATCGGATCTTCATATATCCGGTATGCAGGATCGTCGGCAGCTTGACTGCCTTTCTCGTTTGTTTGATCATTTCAACACAGCAGGGTATGATCATCTTGTTATTTCAGGTGATCTCAGCAATAGTGCTTCTTCCGGGGACTGGAAGATTATCAGAAAGAAACTGGAGAGTCATGGGTTCTACCACTGGGATAAAACCACCATTATTCCAGGAAATCATGATCTGATTATTCTTGAAGAGGAGATGCGCTTTTATAACGCGCTGAATCCACTGCAGCAGTTAAGAAAAAAGACTTTTGATCGCAGGGTTGTTGAGTTTTGCCACTTTTTTCAAGAACTGATTACAGGAGATGATAGGGGAAATCAAGTATTTCCCTTTCTCAAAATTATAAACTATTCATCGGTTAAAATTGCAATTGCAGCTCTGAACTCGGTTTATCCCTGGTATCCTGCTGATAATCCCCTTGGTGCCAGAGGTTACATCAGCCCGGGCCAGTTGCGGGCCCTGAGCAGTGAGCCTGTTCTGACTTCACTTGTGGATTGTTTTGTTATTGGTCTTTGTCATCATGCTTACAAAGTCTATGGCACTGATTCTCCGATTGACCTTGCTTTCGACTGGACTATGGAGTTGAAAAACCGTGATGAGTTTCTTGAAGTCATGAAAGTTATACATGCAAAGCTGGTTTTGCATGGTCATTTTCATCGGTTTCAATCATACGAGGTCGGGGATATAACCTTTATTAATGGGGGAAGTTTTCGTTACAATCCGCTTTGCTACAGTGAACTGGTCATCAATGGTCAGGGAAGCTGCGTCCAGAAGTTTGTTACCCTGCCTATAAAAAGTTAAAGAGAATATGGCTGTACTCCTAAGACTGCCATATTCTCTTTATTTGCAATTGTTATTGATTATCAGTTCTGACCTCTCCGGGCGAGCTGGCGATCCATCATAATCAGGGCATGACCTTTCTCACCTGCCATTTTCAGGGTTTCCAGGATTGCAGATGCTGTAGCCTCTTCCTCAACCTGCTCGCTGATAAAACCGTGGAGAAGAACTTGTGCGGCATAATCCTTCTCATCAAGAGCTAATTCATAGAGCTTATTGATGAGTACGGTTATTTTTCGTTCGTGTTTAAGGACTTCTTCGAAAAGTGCGGTTGGTGATTTAAATTCCGAAGGTGGCTGTTCAATAGTTTGGAGCTCAACACGCCCTCCTCTTTCATTGATGAATTTGTAGAGTTTCATGGCATGCTCTCTTTCCTCTTTGGTCTGTATTTTCAACCAACTGGCAAAACCAGGAAGGTTCTGTGATTCGGAGTATGCCGCCATTGAAAGGTAGAGATATGAAGACGAAAATTCATGATTGAGCTGATCATTGAATGCTTTCTGAAGTGCTTTGCTTAGCATGGTACTGCCTCCCTGATATTGTTTTCTTTTAGTGCTGTAACGTATGCTTAAGTCAACATGAAGCCATTCTTATAAGTTTCTCTCAATCTAAGTGAGCGTTTTTTTCATGTAGTTACGGATTCTTTCGGCATGATCGCAGTCCTCCTGATTGAGCTGTTTAAAAATATTAGAGGAAAGGGAATTTGTCGGGCTGTCCAGAAACTGCTGAAAATGGGATTCACCTGCAGCAAGTTCAAGATCGAGAGCAATTTGCAATGCTTCGGTTTTTGACGGGGGAGTATCCGAATATTGAGTGATAAGTTCTGAAATTTTTCTGTTTGTATCAATCAGGGATTGAAGGTCTGTGGATAACAGGTTGTCCGGAAAAAATTCCAGCGGCTGCGGTTGTTTTTTTTCCTGCAGAAGCAGCGATGCATGCCCTTGTTCTTCCATTGTCAACTCCCACCAGAAATCCTCATCCTCAAAAAAAGCGTCATGAAAAATGGTGTAGAGTTTAGCAAGGCTCAGTTCCAGCTTTATTGACTCGTCAAGATGTTTTTGCAGTGTTGCCGTCATGGTCAATACAGTTAATTTGTCTGTTATCCGAAAGGGATACGGGCTGAAGAAGCATAGATCGTTACTTGTTGCGGTAGGATGCGTATTCCTGTAAACTTTTAACGCCGAACTCCTGGTGACGGATGCAATCTATAGCTTGCACTGATGCCTCTGCCGCCTCGATAGTGGTAACAAACGGTACATTGCTTAATACCGAAGCTGCCCCTATAGCCTCTTCATCGTGCAGGGCTTTTTCACCTCTTGGAGTGTTGATGACAAAGTTGATCTTGCCGTGCTTGATAATGTCGAAGATGTTTGGTCGCCCCTCTTCACCCACCTTGAAGACTTTTTTACATTCAATACCGTTCTCAGTTAGAAACTGGTGTGTGCCTGCTGTAGCGATCAGATCGAAGTCCATGCGGTAGAGTGCTTTTGCGATGGCAAGAATACGCTGGTTTTTATCCTGATCATTCACACTGATGAAAACCGCTCCGGAGAGGGGGAGCTGCATACTTGCCGCCTGATAAGCCTTGGCAAAAGCTTCAGGGAACTCATCTGCCAGGCTCATTGCTTCACCGGTTGAGCGCATTTCAGGGCCTAGGTAGACTCCCGATTTTACAAATTTAGAGAATGGGAAAACCGGTTCCTTAATGGCCAGGTGCTTCATGCCGAGTTCATCGCAATCTTTCAGATCATACTCTTTACGCAGATCACTGAGTTTTTCACCAAGCATAACTCGGGTTGCAATCTTTACAACGGGTATTGCTGTAGCCTTGCCGACAAAAGGAACAGTACGGCTGGCTCTTGGGTTGACCTCAATAACATAGACACTTTCGTTCTGAACAGCATACTGTACGTTCATCAGTCCTACAACCTTCAGGTTTTCCGCAAGAGTGCGAGTGTAGGCCTTCATTGTAGCAATGACAGTCGGACTGATGTTGTGATAAGGAAGAATAGATGTTGAATCGCCACTGTGTATACCGGCAGCCTCAACATGCTGCATAATGCCGCTGATAACGCAGTCAGTTGTATCGGCAATGGCATCAATGTCAAATTCAACAGCAGTTTCCAGAAAACGGTCAATCAGCAGGGGATATTTTTCTGTAATGAAGAGGGCTTGATCGACATACTCTTTGAGTGAATCGTCATTGTAGACGATTTTCATTGCACGCCCTCCAAGAACATAGCTTGGGCGGACCAGTGCAGGGTAACCAATTCTCTTCGTGATTATTCTGGCTTCTTCAAAGCTGATTGCTGTTCCGTATTCGGGATGGGGAATATCCAGCTCTTCAAGAAGCGCACCAAATTTTTTACGGTCTTCGGCCAGATCGATGCCTTTTGACGAGGTACCGAGAATAGTTACACCAGCCTCGTGAAGTTTGGCGGAGAGCTTCAGTGGCGTCTGTCCCCCAAAACTGACAATGACACCGAGAGGATTTTCGTGCTCAATAATGCGAATCGTGTCCTCAAACGTGAGGGGTTCAAAGTAGAGCTTATCGGCTATGTCGTAGTCAGTTGAAACAGTTTCAGGGTTACAGTTGACCATGATGGTTTCATATCCGGCCTCTTTAAGAGCGAATACAGCCTGGACGCAGCAATAATCAAACTCGATACCCTGGCCGATCCTGTTTGGACCTCCTCCGAGAATAATAACTTTTTTCAGGGATGAAGAAACGGACTCGTTTTCTTCTTCGTATGTCGAATAATGGTAGGGTGTTTTAGCATCGAATTCTGCAGCGCAGGTGTCAACTGTTTTGAAGACGGATTCAACACCGTAATGTCTTCTGAGTGCTCGAATTGAAGGTTCTGCTGTATTGAAAATATTGGCAAGCTGAAAATCGGAAAACCCGTTTTGTTTGGCTTGAAGCAGCCTCTCTTTCGGGAATTTTCTTGAAAGGTCAATAATCTCCTGTGTCGGGTCGGAAGCTTTAATGGTCATGCAATCTCTATAGTTTTAAGAAGCTTCATGATGTAGCTGTATAAAGGTAACAATTCACCTCTGTATAAAAAACCGGTGCATTATACAAAAATGCGCATGCTTCTCAAAGCTGGGGGGTGCCAGCCTCTTTCCTCTTCTTTTTTTCCTCACTGCAAATGGTTCAGGAATTTTTTTACATTACACTGTTTTTGTGTTCTCTTCTCTGTTGATGTTGAAAACAGGTGTAATAACGTGAATGGATAAAAAAAATTTTGATACTATTGAATCTGCTATTGAAGATATTCGGCAGGGCAAACTGGTTATTGTCATTGATGATGAGGATCGTGAAGATGAAGGCGATTTTATTGGTGCAGCTGACCGTGTAACCACCGAAATGGTGAATTTTATCACAAAGGAGGCCCGCGGTCTTCTTTGCGTGGCTGTTACAATGGATCGGGCAAAAGAGCTTCAACTTGATCCGATGGTTCAGAGAAATACCTCCCAGCACGAGACTAATTTTACCGTTTCTGTTGATGCTATTGCTGAAGGAGTCACTACCGGTATTTCAGTCTTCGATCGGGCCATGACCATCAGGATGCTTGGTGATCCTGCCTCCAAGGCAGACGACTTTTCCCGTCCCGGTCATATTTTCCCTCTCCGGGCGATGGATGGCGGCGTACTCAGGCGTGTTGGGCATACTGAAGCTGCTGTTGATCTGGCACGTCTTGCCGGCTGCAGTCCAGTCGGGTTACTCTGTGAAATTCTGCATGACGATGGCAGTATGGCCAGACTTCCGGAACTTGTCAAGCTGAAGGCGAAATTCGGGTTGAAACTTATAACCATCAAAGAACTTGTTGCCTATCAGATGCAGCGCAATAAGCTCGTTCACCGTGCGGTTGAATCGAGACTTCCGACGATTTACGGGGAGTTCAGGTTGATTGCTTATGAATCGTTTACTGACCAGCAGAATCACATGGCTTTTGTTAAAGGGGATGTTACTACTGATGAACCTGTTCTTGTCAGGGTTCATTCGCAGTGTGCCACAGGTGATACCTTTGCTTCTCTTCGATGCGATTGCGGCAACCAGCTTGCTTCAGCACTCAGGATGATAGAAAATGAAGGTCGTGGGGTATTGATTTATCTTATGCAGGAAGGTCGTGGTATTGGCTTGATCAATAAATTGAAAGCGTACAACCTGCAGGATGAAGGGTTGGATACTGTCGAAGCCAACGAAAAACTTGGTTTCAAAGCAGATCTTCGGGATTATGGCATCGGTGCACAAATCCTTAAGGATCTTGGAGTCAGGAAAATGAGTCTCATGACCAACAATCCAAAAAAAGTGGTCGGCCTGGAGGGTTATGGGCTTGAAATCGTAGAGCGAATTTCTCTTGAGATTGCACCAAATCCAATGAATCAGAGTTATCTGGATACAAAACGCGACAAGATGGGTCATATGATCGGTTGTTCATGTGATACTTATAAAACACACACACTTCAAAAACCGTAAACTTCCGTCAGGAAAAGGACTGAGACATCGATGGATACTGACATCCTTCAACGGCAGGATAATGAAGTCTTTGAGGCTATTGCCCACGAGACAGCAAGACAGAATGAAACTTTGGAGCTGATTGCTTCGGAAAATTTCACCAGTCGCGCGGTTATGGAGGCATGCGGGTCGGTAATGACCAATAAATATGCTGAGGGCTATCCCGGCAAACGCTAT
Source organism: uncultured Chlorobiaceae bacterium (assembly GCA_903940125.1). Lineage (GTDB taxonomy): Bacteria > Bacteroidota > Chlorobiia > Chlorobiales > Chlorobiaceae > Chlorobium. Next base: position 48,539 of record CAJAJL010000078.1, read on the forward strand.
TATGGCGGCTGCGAATATGTTGATGTAGCTGAAAATCTTGCCCGTGACCGCGCTAAAAAACTGTTCAGATGCGACTATGTCAATGTGCAGCCGCATTCCGGTTCAAGCGCGAACATGGCGGTTCTCTTTTCGGTCTTGAAACCCGGTGATCGTATTATGGGGCTTGATTTGTCGCATGGCGGACATTTAACCCATGGCAGCTCGGTTAATTTTTCCGGTCAGATGTTTGAGGCTCATTCTTATGGTGTTGATCGGGAGACTGGTTGTATTGATATGAACAAGGTTGAGGAACTGGCCATTGAGGTCAGGCCTAAACTCATCATCTGCGGAGCAAGTGCTTATTCTCAGGGTTTTGATGTAAAGTCGTTCAGAGCAATTGCCGACAAGGTCGGGGCGTTTCTGATGGCCGACATCGCGCATCCTGCAGGTCTGATTGCTGCCGGTTTTCTGGGTGACCCGATGCCCCATTGTCATTTTGTCACTACCACGACACACAAGACGCTGCGCGGGCCGAGGGGTGGAATGATCATGATGGGCACCGACTTCGAAAATCCGATGGGTATTACCATCAAGACAAAAACCGGTTCACGTCTGAAAATGATGTCTGAGGTTATTGATGCTGAGGTGATGCCGGGTATTCAGGGCGGTCCACTCATGCATATTATTGCCGGAAAGGCGGTTGCTTTTGGCGAGGCTCTTCAGCCCGAGTTCAGGGAGTATGCTGCTCAAGTCATAAAGAATGCCGCCGCTATGGCTGAAAAGTTTGTGGATCTTGGTTATAATATTGTAAGCGGTGGTACAAAAAACCATCTCATGCTGCTTGATCTCCGCAGCAAAAATGTCACTGGAAAAGTTGCCGAAAACCTTCTCCATGCAGCCGGTATTACCGTCAACAAGAACATGGTTCCTTTTGACGACAAGTCACCCTTTGTCACAAGCGGCATTCGCATCGGGACTCCAGCCATGACCACCAGAGGTATGCTTGAAGCGGACAGCAGGCTTATTGCTGAGCTTATCGATAAAGTTATCTCCTCAGCTGAAAAACCGGATTCCTCAGAGGTATGCCAGGCAGTCAGAAAGGAAATCAGGGAACTTTGTCTGCGCTATCCACTTGACGGATACGGCGTGTAAGGCGGAAAGAAGACAACGCCTTTAAGCGAAATGAAGCTCAGGAACCCCGGTGATGTGCCGGGGTTTATTGTTTGTGTGCAAAGTTTCATTATAATCCAGCCGATTTGCCTCTCCATTCATCTTGATACCGTAATTTTCATGAAATCATCAGTTACTATCCGTAGAGAGTTAACCGTCCTGAAAATCGAAGAAGGTATCTTTGACTTTCGACATGGTGAAGCATGTAATTCAGCAGTAGCGGATCTGCTTGCCAGGGAAGAGAGTAAAAACCTGATCATCGATTTTTCCGATGTCAAGGCTATAGACCCCACGGTCATAGCCTCCATTCGATTCGCTCAGGAATGCGCCAATAAATGTGGGGGTTTAGTTATTTTCGTCGCCCTCTGCAAGCCAATCAAGGAGTTGCTGAAACTTCAGGAACTGGACAAGCAGCTTCATCTGTATTCATCCGTCTATGAGATTTTAACCCTTATCGCTCCTGATGTGAAAGGGAAAAGACCACCTCGCGTGAAAAAAATTGTGCATGCCGATGAGCTTATCGATGAACTGCTCAAGAGCGAAGCTATTGCTATACCGGAAATTCCTGCTGAATTGCACGAGGAACTTGATGGAGAGCTCGATGAAGAGCTTGTCGAAGATATTGATGCTTCTCTGCAGGAATCAGATGAACCAGTTCCGTTCGCCTCTCCTGCAGCAAAAGAATCCGGCACCCACAAAAAGAGGGAGAGTAAAATCAATGGTCATTAATATCGATTTCCTGAACCCTTTGCTGTAGTGCTTTTCAGACGTAATCCTGGTTTGTTTCAGTGTTCAATTGAAATACACGGGTAGTGTTGCTGATGAATTCACAAATCTTGTCATCGATGCATAAATTGATCGGTGGAGCTGAACTGTCACTTCCATGGACAGTGAGCGATTCGTGCGACAGGCGCAGATAGAGTGAATGTCCACGGTATCGGATCCGCATGTCGAGTCGCTCTAATGCTTTCGGTAATTCAGGATGCAGCCGAAGAACATTGCCTCTTGCTTCTATACCGGTCAATACGCGCTGTACAAGATCAATAGTACCGGCCATAGCCCCAAGGTGGACGCCCTCTGCTGTTGTTCCATGCTGAATATCGCTCACGTCGCTCTGCAGTGCCTCCGCAAAAAAATGTATTGCGCGCGGTCGGTCAGAACGCGCCAATACCCAGGCAGATACAACACGGGAGAGTGTTGACCCTTGACTCGAACGATCAACATAGAAAGCGATGTTTCGAGGAATGGTTTCATATTCGAAAGGATACCCCAGACGTTTAAACAATTCACCGATCTCCTCGGCTGAAAAAAGGTAGAATAACATAAGCACGTCCGGCTGTTTCGATAGCTTGTAACGGTTGGCAGTGTCGTTCTCCTGCTCAAGGATGAGATCGAGACGCTGAATATTGCCGTAGCGGGTCCGGTAGCTGTCAAGGTCAATTTCCTTCAGTGTTTCGTAACCCTCGAATTGACTGATGATGCCATTGTCCAGAAATGGCACATAGATGCGGCGGCTGATATCGTCCCATCGTACTATCTCCGTCGCCGATAAACCAAGTCGTGTTGTGAGCTCGGCGCGACGCACGTCGGAGAGCTGGTTAAGCACCTCCAGAGCACGGCACAGCACCCACACAGCCATGATGTTGGTATAGGCATTATTGTTGAGTCCCGGTGTTGCTGAATCAGGATAGGCATCGTGAAACTCGTCAGGTCCCATCACTCCATGGATTTCGTAGCGCTCTCTTTCGGGATTAAAAACAGCTATGCTCGACCAGAAGATTGCTATATCGAGGATCAGCTCTGCACCATAGGAATAGAGGAACTCAACATCATGGGTGACTTGATAGTACTGCCAGACATTGTGAACGATGGCACTGCCTACGTGGCGTTGCAAAAAGGAGTTGTCGGGCACCCAGCGCTGTGAAAGCGGATTCAGGTTGAATTTCTGGGTCTCTTCCTGACCATCGCTTCCACTTTGCCAGGGGAACATCGCTCCCTTGTATCCGGCTTCAGCGGCAGCCCTTCGCGCCTCGTTCAGACGTCGATAGCGATACATCAGAAGCGATCGGGTGATTTCAGGCATGCGATAATTGAAAAACGGGAAGATGAAGAGTTCATCCCAGAATATATGTCCTTGATAGGCTTCACCTGTCCATCCCCGCGCAGGGATTCCTGTATCGAGACCGATCGAGTTGGGTGATACAGCCTGCAGCAGGTGGAACATGTTCAGACGAAGCAGCATCGCGGCGTTTATTGGCAATGAGTGGAGCGTTCTTATATGAACGTCAAAACGACGCCACAGATAGTTCCAGGTTAACAGATGATCCGCCTTGATGGTATCGAAGCGACCTGCATGAGAGATCGACTTGAGCGCCTCAACTCCGCACTCCGAAATAGCAAGGTCTCGGGATGTATAGAAAGAGGCAACTTTTTCCAAAGTCAGCGTTTTGCCTGGTTTGATGTCGATAGTGAATTCCTGACCGATGTATCCTGGTTCTTCAATTGGGCGGCGTTCTACCCTGATAAGCTTACCATTGATAAATGCTTGCGTTCTCGCTGTTTCTGCTACCTGAATATTCGACTGATTGGTACGCACCAGCAGAAATACCCCGTCCTCACCAGCCAATGAGCTGACAACTGGTTCAAGGTGTCTGTTATTGAACTTATGATAGAGCTTTGCACCAGCGTTGATGATGCGGCCATCGATGGCCGAACGTACTGTAACTCCGGCTGACCAGTTTTCTGCAGTCAATGTCATTTCCAGTGCACCAAGATGCATGCTGCTCATTGAGACCAGAGATCGCTCTTTGAGCGCAGTGCGTCTACCCTGTTTATCCTCGAACCGGATGCTTCGCCATAACATGCCTCCTCTCAGATCGAGTTCCTGGTGAAATGACAAAATTTTTGTGCTTCCAGGGTCAAACCACTCCTCTCCGTCAACACGAAACCGGAGCATAAGCCAGTTTGGAAAATTGACGATATCCTCATTTTCAACTACACGGCCGGCAATATCGGTGCGCAACCGATTGTAGCCTCCGGCAAAATAGTTGCCCGGATAGTGAATGCCATCCGCTTCCGAGCCGATGGCTGCTCCGCGCATGGTTACATACCCATTTCCCAGGGAGCACAAGGCTTCGCGAGTCCCCTCCTGTGCCGGATCAAATCCATCGAACGTCAGTGACCAGGATGATGATGGTTCCTTTGCTGCCCGGACCTGAGCAAGGTCAGACACCACCACATCAGCGCCCGCTTCTCGAAGGGCCTGCGCGTCTCCTGTCCGGTCAACACCAATGACCCAGCCGAATAAACCGGCACGTCCGGCCTCAATTCCAGCAGCAGCATCATCAATAACAACGGTTCGTGCAGGCTCTGCTCCGACAAGCTTTGCTGCTTCAAGAAAACTGTCCGGAGCCGGTTTACCCTTGATCTTAAGGCGGCTGATATCCGCTCCATCTATGTGAGCGTCAAACAGCTGAGATATACCGGCAGTCTCAAGTGCCTCTCGACAATGAGTACTGCAGGTGGTGACAGCTGTTTTTATGCTCAGTGCCCGAAGTTGTTGCACCAATGCAATTGTTGATACATCTGCTTTCGCTGTGCTGGTCAGTACGCCATCAAGATCAAACAGTACCGCATCACAGTCTTGAGGGTAAAGAGTAACGGCGATGTCGGGCATTACTGCTTCCATTGCCAGTTCCGTATTTCAGGCATATCCTCACCATAGGTACGGATATACTCTTTATGGGCTATCAGACGCTCCTGTACATATTTTTTGACATACACGGCCCGCTGTCTGAGCCGGGGAACACGATCCACAACATCGGCGACAAGATGGAAGCGGTCAAGATCGTTCATAACCACCATATCAAACGGCGTGCTCGTTGTGCCCTCTTCTTTATAACCGCGGACATGCATATTATCATGATTTGTTCTACGGTATGTCAGGCGGTGAATAAGCCATGGATAGCCGTGATAGGCAAAAATGATCGGTTTATCGGTGGTGAAGATATCATCGAAATCCCTGTCCTTCAGGCCATGCGGATGCTCTTCGGGAGGCTGAAGAGTCATGAGATCAACAACATTGACAACACGAATCTTGAGGTCAGGAATTTTATCCCGCAAAATATCGACGGCTGCAAGAGTTTCAAGCGTTGGAACATCTCCGGCGCAGGCCATAACCACATCCGGCTCACCATCGACAGTGTCATTTGATGCCCACTCCCATATTCCAATGCCGATGGAGCAGTGTTTTACGGCAGCTTCCATGTCGAGCCACTGCCATTCCGGCTGTTTGCCGGCTACAATAACATTGATGTAGTTACGCGAACGCAGGCAGTGATCGGTGACAGACAACAGCGTGTTGGCATCAGGCGGCAGATAGACACGGATGACACCTGCTTTCTTGTTGACGACATGATCGATAAAGCCTGGATCCTGATGGGAAAAGCCGTTATGATCCTGACGCCAGACGTGTGAAGTCAGCAAATAATTCAGAGAGGCAATCGGACGTCGCCAGGGAATTTGATAATGGGTTATCTTCAGCCATTTTGCATGCTGATTGAACATTGAATCAATAATATGGATAAAGGCCTCATAGCAGGAGAAAAATCCATGACGTCCAGTGAGCAGATATCCTTCAAGCCAACCCTGGCAGGTATGCTCGGAGAGTATTTCCATGACTCGGCCACTGGGTGAAAGGTGATCGTCATACGGCATGATGCTGTCCATCCAGACACGGTCGGTAACCTCAAAAAGTGATCCAAGCCTGTTGGATGCAGTTTCGTCAGGCCCGAATACCCTGAAATTGGATGACTGTTCGTTCATTTTCATCACATCCCGTAAAAACATGCCCATAACCCTTGTTGCTTCAGCCTCGACGGCACCGGGAGAAGGAACGGAAACAGCATACTCCCTGAAATCGGGCAGATGCAATGGCTTCAGAAGAAGCCCACCATTGGCATGAGGGTTATCACCCATTCGTTTCTGCCCTTTGGGTGCAAGCTCCTTGAGTTCCGGTTTGAGCGATCCTGACTGCGTGAACAGCTCTTCAGGCCGGTAGCTTCGCATCCACTCTTCAAGCAGTATGAGATGAGCAGGATTTTCACGAACTTCGCTGAAAGGAACCTGGTGTGAACGCCAGAAATCCTCGGTTTTTTTACCGTCAACCTCTTTAGGGCCGGTCCAGCCTTTCGGGGAACGTAAAATAATCATGGGCCAGCATGGCCTCTCAGGAAGGCCGTGTCCCCTTGCTTCCCGTTGAATTCCTGCAATTTCATCAAGGCATGCATCAAGCGCGACAGCCATATCCTGATGCATGGTTTCAGGATCCGAACCTTCGACAAAATATGGCCTGTATCCGTAACCATTCATAAGGCTCTCCAGCTCATCGTGCGGTAAGCGGGCGAGCAGAGCTGGATTGGCGATTTTATAGCCGTTCAGGTGCAGAATAGGAAGAACAGCTCCGTCATGTGCTGGATTAAGAAATTTGTTTGAATGCCATGATGTGGCAAGCGGGCCTGTTTCAGCTTCACCATCGCCGACAACACAAGCTGCAACAAGATCGGGATTGTCAAAAACTGCACCGAATGCATGGGAGAGCGAATATCCGAGCTCTCCACCCTCATGGATTGACCCGGGGGTTTCGGGGGCAACATGGCTTGGTATTCCCCCGGGAAATGAAAACTGCCTGAACAGATGTTTCATACCGCTCTCATCTTCCGAAATATTCGGATAATATTCACTGTATGTGCCTTCCAGCCACACATTGGCAACAATGGCAGGGCCGCCATGGCCCGGTCCGGCAATGTAAATCATATTCAGGTTCCGCTGCCGGATTGCACGATTAAGATGAACGTAAATGAAATTGAGTCCGGGAGTGGTGCCCCAATGCCCCAGAAGGCGCGGTTTTACATGTTCAGGTTTCAGCGGTTCCTTGAGCAGCGGATTGTCCATCAGGTATATCTGTCCGACAGAGAGGTAGTTTGCTGCTCGCCAGTAGGCATTGATCAAGTGCAGCTCCCCTTGAGAAAGCGGTTTCAATGGCTCTTTTTCTGTTTTTTGAATGCTCGTTATCATCGTTGCTCTCTATGGTTAAATTTCATTGCTGTGGGCTTTTCAATGTTTCAAGAACCCTCATGGTATGGCGGGCAATCATAAGCTCTTCATTGGTTTTAATAATCCGTAACTCAACTTGTCCGCTCTCGAATGATATTTCAGCTGAATTTATACTGTTTTTCTTCTCATCAATCCTGATGCCAAGAAACTCCAGGCCGTCGCAGATTCGACTTCTGATTTCAGGTGAGTGTTCACCAATTCCACCGGTAAAGACCAGGGTATCAAGTCCTCCAAGGACTGCTGCAAGAGTTCCGATATATTTACGGGCCTGATAACAAAAGAGCTCAACAGCCTGTTTTGCAGAATCGTCAACCTGTTCCGCATCGAGCAGGTCACGCATGTCGTCAGTGCTCCCGGAAACTCCGATCAGTCCGGACTGACGGTTCACCATCTCTTTGATGGTCGCCGGAGTCATCCTGTTCTGCTGCAGCAGAAATAAAATTACACCAGGATCAAGATCGCCGGTTCGAGTACTCATTACCAGTCCCCCGGCAGGAGAAAACCCCATCGTGGTTTCGATGCTCTTTCCGTTTTTCACAGCAGCCATGCTGGCCCCATGACCAAGATGGGCAAGAATGATCCGCTTTTCCACTGCCGGCATCCCGCGTTGACGCTTGAGCTCAAGAAGGATGTACTCATAAGAAAGGCCATGAAAGCCGTAACGCTGGACACCCTCTTTACGAATGAATTCGGGCAGTGCATAGAGCTTCGCAACCGCAGGCATGGTGGAGTGAAAGGAGGTGTCGAAGCAGGTCACCTGAAGGGTTCCGGGAAATAGTCCGGCGACATGCCTTACTGCCTTTATTGCCTGGGGAAGATGCTCGGGAGCATAAGGGCTCAGGGTATCGAGCGACGCAATAAGCTCAGGAGTTACGATCTGAGGGTTGGAATAGTGGGGGCCGCCATGGACGATGCGATGCCCGACCGCATCAGGTTTTCTGCCTTCATTCTGCGACAGAATCCACGAAAAGACATAATCGCATGCAGTATCATGATTTTGAGTTTCGACACCTACACTTGCAAGAGAGTTTCCCTGATTATCCTGGACTGAAAACATTCCATGCGGGTTCCCGATTTTTGTCAGTGAACCGGTAAACACAAGTCGTTCAGCCTCACCGATCTCATACAAAGCAAACTTTATACTTGACGAACCGGTATTCAAGGCTATAATTTTTTTGGTTAAATGCATAGAGGATTAAATATACTTGCGTTCTCTGAGGTTACGGTCACTCATACTTTTTTATTGATGAGTCGCCGATAAAACCAACGCTTTGTCATCTCTGCCGAAATAATGTATAGGCCGACAATCAGCACTATCCAGCAATAGAATGCGACAGGTAACCTTGTAAATCCGAATATTGGGGCCAAAGGAGAAACAGGAAGTGTCAGGACGGCCAGAACCACCAGAAGAGTTGCTATGGTCAGGTACCTGCCTGGAAGACTTTTAAAAAAGGGCAGGCGGGTACGAATCACCAGAACAATAAGCGATGCTGAGATAACCGACTCCACAAACCAGCCGGTTTGAAAGAGGTTTTCTTTTGAATGCAGAATAAAGAGCAATACCCCAAACGTTACAAAGTCGAACACCGAGCTCAGAGCACCGAAAGTGATCATATAACGCTGGATAAATCGAATATTCCATCGATGAGGCTGCTCAATGTTGATGGCATCTACCCGATCACTCGCAATGGTCATTTCCGGAAAATCGGTCAGCAGATTGGTGAGCAGTATCTGCTTTGGAAGGAGCGGCAGAAAAGGAAGAAAAAGAGAAGCGCCTGCCATACTGAACATATTGCCGAAATTAGCGCTTGTCGCCATAAAGATATACTTCATGGTATTGGCAAAAGTTTTTCTTCCCTCTATAATGCCTTGTACCAGCACTTTCAAATCTTTGTTCAGCAGGACAATATCTGCTGCTTCTTTGGCAACATCAACAGCCGTATCCACTGAAATGCCTACATCAGCATCATGTAGAGCTGAAGCATCGTTAATTCCGTCACCCATAAACCCGACGACATTACCAGCCTTTTTAAGCGCAATAATTATTCGTTCTTTCTGGTTAGGTTCCACTTCAGCAAAAATATCAGTGTGGCCAGATTTCCGGAGCAATGCAGCGTCGTTCATCCTCCGCATCCCTGAACCGGTAAGAACAACAGGTTTTTCAATGCCAATCTGTCGACCAAGACTTCCTGCGACCAGCGCATTATCACCTGTAATTATTTTCAGCTGAACCCCAAGTTTTTTCAGCTCCTTGATGGTGTCTTGAACATGTGGTTTCGGAGGATCAAAAAAGGTGATAAATCCCAGAAATATCATCTCTTTTTCATCCTGTCGGGTAAAATTCTGCTCGCTTTTCCCGGCTTTGTAGGCAACCCCGAGCGTTCGGTATCCTTGTTCGCTGAGTTTTGTATAGCGATCCATGATTTCCGGCCGTTTTTCCTCAAGCGCGACCAACTTTCCGTTTTCAGTTTCGGCGAAAGTGCACACTTCAATGACCTGTTTAAGTGCGCCTTTAGTGATCACAATATTTTCAGATGCGTTATGAATCTGCACCGTCAGGCGTTTTCTGATAAAATCATACGGAACTTCACTTTGCACCGTAAAAGAGTTCTGTGCGTCCGGGCGGCTGCCGACAATCGAAGCATCAATCGGGTTGCGAAATCCCTGTTGCATTGAAGCATTGAGCCATGCATACTCCAATACTTTGTCGGATGCTTCTCCTGAAAGGGATAAGGCATCATGCAATGTTACTTTTCCCTCTGTAATGGTGCCGGTTTTGTCTGAACAGAGGATGTTCATACTGCCGAAGTTTTCGATTGAGGAAAGGCGTTTGACGATAACCTGCTGAGCGGCCATATTGCGTGCGCCGGAAGCAAGATTGACCGTAATGATGGCCGGGAGCAACTGCGGGGTCAGACCGACGGCTAAAGCGAGTGAAAAAAGAAAGGAGTCAAGAACCGGTTTGTGGAGAAAAACATTGGTGGCAAAAATAATGAGCATAAGGAGCAGGGTAATCTCCATCAGCATATACCCGAACCGACGGACTCCCCGTTCAAAATCAGTTTCAGGTGGCTTCAGTCTCAGGCTGTCAGAAATTTTTCCAAATTCCGTTTCTCGGGCTGTTTTCATCACCAGCACTTTAGCTTTTCCACTGATGACATGTGCGCCCATGAGAACCGTGTTGATTCGCTTTGCCAGAGGTGTCTCTGCGGGTAAAACAGTAACGGTTTTCTCTACAGGGTAAGTCTCTCCTGTAAAAACTGCCTCATCAACAAACAACTCTTTGGACTCAAGCAACAGGCTGTCGCCGGGGATCAAATCACCGGCAGTCAGTAACACCACATCTCCTGTCACGACCTCTTCGACATGAATCTCTTTTTCCTTGCCATCACGCAATACCCGGCAATTGATCTGCACCATTTTCATTAACTGATCGAGAGCATTGGCGGCACCTTTCTCCTGCCACCAGCCAAGCAATCCGCTGACCAGCACAATGATCAAAATGATTATAGCATCCGTATTGTCCTTCAAAGCAAGAGAAAGCATGGCAGCAGCTATAAGCAGTAATGTAATCGGGCTTTTGAACTGCAGCAGGAACAGCATGACAGCAGATGTTTTCGAACTGCCTTTCAAGGAGTTTGGTCCGTTTTGCTTTAATCTGTCCTGAGCAGATCTTTCCGATAATCCCTGCAAATCACTGCTGACTTCCAGTACCGCCTTATCAGGGGTAAGATTCCAGAAACTATCCGCTGCTGACTGCCGGGATTCCGGAGTTTTCATTGAATTCGTTCTCGTTTGTTACCTGTTATCAGCGTCCGCGACCACCATCTCGTCCACCTCCTCGTCCATCGCCGAAAGGATGACCGTCACCACCACTGCGAATGTTCCCGGGACCGCGGTTATCTCCACCACTTCGGCCATCTCCACGATTTCTGCCATCATCATCTTTTCGCTCTTGACCGTCACTCGTTCCTCGACCATCAAACAACCCTTGATTACTATTGATGTGTGAGTCTCTCTGGCTTCTGCGATCGTGTTGATCATTATTGTACCAGTACTGGCGGTCATGCTTCCGATACTCGATATCACGGAATCTTCTTATATCCGGAATGCGATGTTCTCTAAACAAGGGAGGTAGAAGGTCCCCGGTGATGACAATCCATGGGCCATCGTAAAACGAGGAGTTGTACCAATAACCGTTATTATATAAGTAGTAGTAATTGTCGTAATACATTAAATCGTAAGGGCTTTCCGTTGCAACTGAATAGCCGAGCTCAGGTACATATATAAATGTTGGCGGAGAATCTATATAGATGGAGGGCCTGCTGCCAAGAGCAAGAAGAGGAACATTGACTTCTGATAAAGCAACGTTTGGGGAGTTTATGAGAAGTATCCCTGAGATCCCCACTGCGGTCAAAATATATTTCTTCATGGTTACATAGTTGTTAAATGTTAATAAAACCAGAAGATCACCGACACATTAATTCCAATGAAAAAAAGAGATTAAAAGTTGCCTTTTATGGGAAGTGTGGAGTGGGAATTGGCGGACGATGCTACTTGTCGCTTCGTTTAAGCATAAAGAGCATATAGAGGACAACAGTAAGGTTGATAGAGGTAAAGCATATTTTAAGCCATGTAAAGCCTTTGGCAAGTTCATAGATTTCTATCGGTAGATAAATCCCGCCACTTAACAGTGCAAACCACTCTGACCATCGTTTTGCAAACCAAAGCCCGAAGCCCTCAACAAAGCGCATGGCAGCATAGAGCAGTGCAAAAAATGCAAGTGCACGCAGACGGCCATCCGTCAGATTTCCGGCAGCTTCGATAAAGATTTTTGGAACGTGTTTTGCCGGGTTGAGATGCAGATGCCCGACCAGTTGTTCTGCAACAACCTGAATGTCTTTATGCATCAAAGTAAAAGCAGCTAACCCGGTAAGCAGCACCAGAAGGCCCTTAAAAGCCTCAAACAGTGCGATAACTTTGAGGCCGCCTTTCTCTTTCTTAATCGAAGAGGTATCCGTCATAATATTCATGTAAAAGCTGGTTTTTTGCCTTCAATGATAGGGTCATTCCGGTTTCATTAAGCAAGGTTATGAAAAAGTTATAGTATTCCCGTAAGATCAGGAAGTTGAAAACTTTATTCAGGACTATCTTGGACGCTGGAACATTCATGACACCGTTATTTAAACGGCATCAAATCCGGTAAGGTTTGAGAAGTTGTGGAGGTAAGAGCCACCTTCGCTCCGCTTTTCTTGATTGCCAGTTTTGGATGAGACTGATAAGCAGAGGAGCGCGATGAATTAAGAATTGCATTTGCATATGCAAAATGATATACATATGTTATAGAAAACGGATGAAATTTGATGGATTCGACTGGGACAGCGGCAATCGAGCCAAATGTCAAAAGCATGGAGTGTCGATCGCTGAAATCGAAAGCCTGTTTTCAGGAACACCGTTAGTGGCACCGGACGTTCTTCATTCGAGCAAAGAACAGAGATTCCGTGCTGTAGGTCAGACAATCAAAAAGCGTCCTTTGTTTATTGTTTTCACGCTGAGGAAAAATGGTGGAACGCTCCTAATCAGACCGATTAGTGCGCGGTATATGCACAAAAAGGAGATAAAAGCTCATGAAAAAGAAATTCCCTGATTTTAAGACTGACGCCGAAGCCGAAACCTTTGTGGAGACTGCCGACCTGAGCGAGTATGATTTTTCAGGCATGGTTCCAATGCGCTTTGAATTGAAACGAAAGGATACGTCAATCAGTCTCCGCTTGCCTGAAGAGTTGTTAGACGCTGTGCGCATTCATGCAAAGCGCGTTGGTATTCCGTATCAACGCTTCATCCGGTTGGCAATTGAACGAGCAGTGAAGCCAAGTAAACACCCGCAACAAATGGACGGCAGCACCCAAAAGGATCAACAGCTTTAGACCGAAGTTCCTTCCTGAAAAACTCATTCCTCAAGCCATCACGGCAACGGGCTTTTCTTGCAAGGTGAATCCAAAAGCATCTGCTCTCCTACGCAGGCCCTCAAGAGCACGAGCTTTATATTTCTCATCGTAATAATCTCCGCCCGGATCAGCATACTCTATACCGTACCTGAGAGTGTTGTAAAAGATCGTGGCTATTTTTCGTGCCGTTGCAGTAACGGCAACAGCCTTCCCTGCGCGAGCAGCTAGTCTTCTATAAAAGGCTCCCAATGCACTATCGGTTTTGCCAAGAACGACGGCGGCTAATCTCAGCATCGCAGCAAGTCGGTTGTTTGATTTCCTTGTTCTCGAAGAGGAGTACCCTGCCACCGAATATTTTGTTAGCCGGAGCCAGGCACAACCATGACGTGAAGTGCTTTGAAGTCGGCCAGCGTGACATATCGGTTCCGCATTCGGCGATCAGTTTCAGGGCAAGCGTTGATCCGATGCCATGGATCTCGGTAAGATCAACCCTGAGGAAGTTGTATAACTCGGTGCGAATATCAAAGTTTATGGGATTGCCCCCTTACTTTGCTTTTTTTTTGGTAACGGCTTTTCCGGTGGTTCGGTCTGCTGTTGCAATTGCTTCATTTTCAGCGCGATCGCTTCGTCACACTCAATTAACTGGCTGGCATAGAAATCAATCAACGCCAATGACTGTTTCAACGTAAAGAGGTGCTCGGGTCTATAGTTGCCGGTCAATGCTGCTATCATCACGTCCAGAGGATTCTTGCATCGGCAGTCGCGGAACTTGACCAGCTCTTCAGGGTCATGCTGGCCAGCAACGATGGCCCTGATGATCTCCATACCGGTTTTTCCGGTAATATCAGTGACCACATGATGCAGTTGCACGTTCATCTCCATCATAGCCTGTTGCATGTGCTGGATATGCTCTACCTTACAATCAAGTAACCGCTCCCGTTGGCGGATGTAAGCCCGCAGCTCGACAATTTCGTTTGTTGGTCGGAAGCTTGCACGCAAGAGACCGAACTGATGCAGCTTCTGCAACCATTGCGCGTCATTGATGTCGGTTTTCCGTCCGGGGACATTTTTTGCTTCACGGGCATTGACCAAAAATACTTCGAGTCCGTAGCTCTCGAGAATTTCATACGCCGGAATCCAGTATACGCCGGTCAACTCCATGGCGATGGTCTCAATACTGCAGGCTTTGAGCCACTTGGCCATGGCATGCAATTCACCGGTGAAGCTTTTGAAAGTTCGAACTGGTTCGCTATCCCGATCGGGCGGAACCGAGACGACATGAAACTGCGAACCGATATCAATGCCAGCAGCATTGGGATGAACCACCGGCATCAATGATGAGGCTTTTGATGCTCTTTTTCTCATTGCTCTTCATCGAAAAATGATAGCTGAAGGGCAGGTTTGCGGTACCATCAATTTCCTGTTCGGGATCATCACAAGAATGTCACCACTGCTGAGTCCGCAAGAAACCTTGGGCCATGTTGGCTAACGGGGTCAGCGCCACCAAAAAACTTACCGGCCGCTCCCTCCAGCAATGAATGCTGTAACCCAGAGTTTTTATAATACAGAGAAGAATCCTCATTCTTGGGGTGTTGGTAAGAATCATTATTATGAGACAGTATCTTTTGAATATGATATTTGAAATCAGGGAGGCTTCTATGAGACTTGCAAAACTTGTTGAAAAGTATATCGCTGAACAGGAATGGAACAAAGAACAAATACAAGTGGATGTGAATGCAGGTACAGCTAAGTTCGGAACAAACATCACCATCAGTAACCAGTCATTTCACCTTATGGTAGAAAGCAATGAGGAGAGAGAGTTACTCTTATTTAACCTCAGCACACCATTCAGTGTCATCGAGAGCAAGTTGCCGGATGCTTTTCTGCTCTTAAACTATCTTAACGACCAAAAAATTTATCGTGGTAGGTTGATAGTAAATGAAAACGGAAATATCAGCTTCAAGGATAGCATTGACATGCAAAATATTGAAGGCAACATAGTTTTGATAGATACCATACTGCAAAGCGGCATAAGAGTGTTTGACGACAATATGGATGCCATTGCCTCTGTAGCTCTTACCAGGAAAACATATAAAGCTATCCGGAAAAAGTACGATAAAGAGGTTGCTATTGAGAACCACCCTTATTCAGCCAAATCAATACAGACACTTACAGGAGATATAGCCGGAGAAGATATCATGGCTCTCTGTTTTATAGTCATGATGGAGGCATCGAAATCAGCAAAGGATGACCTCAAAACGATCATGGATGGCATCAAGAAAATAAATAAAACGAAGGATGGTTGGAGGAAAATGCAGGAGCAATGCAAAGTTGCCTTTGTAGAGTTGAAAAGTGATTTAGATGATTGCAGTGAGTTGAGTGAGTCGGAGGGATTGCGTTTACAGATGGCAATGGACAGGATGAGTAAAATGATGCAGGCGTTATCGAACATTGAAAAAAAAATCTCTGAATCGGACTCTACGATCATTAATAATTTAAAATAGTCACATCTGTAGACATAACATTGTGGAGTGTCACACTATGCCCAAATCGCAATACGTGCCTTTCCGAGTCACCTTAATCATTCAGTCTGTCAGTCAATGCAATTTTGAACTCCTTCAATGATATAATTTTCACTTGCTCATCCCAACCATTTCAAGAGCAAATGCATACTCCTTATCAAACGGCCGCTATAGCTGCTCCGGGTATTCAGGGAATGCCTTTGTCCTGCTCTGCAGCAAATTTCCTCGAAAAGTTGTAACTTGCATATAATCCATGTAGAGAGGGTAAAATGTTGGCCTTGAATGAAGCACAATGATCATAGAACCGATTGGTATCATCCATACACCGTATAAAACAAAAGAGGAGTGTCCAATTCAACCGCCCTACTCCTCTGAATCCTCTGGCAGTGTTGAAGTATTTGCTGATTATGAGCAGGGTTTGAAAGATATTGAAACCTTTTCCCACATCTATCTGCTCTTCTATTTTGATCGATCAGGTGAGGTTGCCCTGGTACGCCCCACCTTCTTTGACGATGAGCCTCACGGCATCTATGCATCACACCATCCCAGCAGACCAAATGGTATAGGATTATCAATCGTAAAGCTGGTACGTCGAGAAAAGAATATTCTGTTCATTGAGGGGCCCGACATATTGGACAAGACACCTCTGCTGGATATAAAACCCTACTTACCTCAGTATGATTCCATCCCTGGCGCCTCTGAAGGTTGGACGGCTGGGAAAAAAAAGCGGCCAAAACCCGAAGGGAGAGAATAAATCTCAGGATCACAGATTAGTTTTTTTCCCATTCTCAACTGCAGGTTCTTGTGCCGGATATTGAGCGTTCTGAGGGACGCTCATGACTATCTGTATTAAAAAGGTGGATGATGCTTGTGAGGTTGCTGAAATTTTTAGGCAGGCGTTCTGGCTTCATTTTCCCTTTGGTTGATTATTGTGTTACATTTATTACTTGCCTTTCCTCTTCTTAATGCACACAATAGTTTCTTTTCATGGCTGTAACTTGGCTGCATGTATCGGACTTCCATCTGAGTGATAAAGGCCCCTATAATCAGGAGGTCATTCTTAATGCGCTTGTTTCTTCAGTCAGGCGGTTGCGAGGAGAGGGTCATGTGCCTGATCTGATTTTTGCAACAGGTGATATTGCTCAAAGCGGCAAGGCCAAAGAGTATGAGTTTGCTACAAAATTTTTCGATGATCTGCTCGAAGCCGCGGGTCTCAATCGTGATCGCCTTTTCATCGTGCCCGGCAACCATGATGTTGATCGTTGCGCTGGTGAATTTCTTGTGCGAACCATCACTTCTGAAGAGAGTGCGGACAGATTTTTTAATCCTGACAAACCCTTTCCCCATCTGACACTCAAATTTCATGCTTTTTCGGAATGGTACAACAGCTATTTCAATACTATCAGGGTATTTCCCACCAGCACAACCTGTAGCCCCGTAGAAATCGTCACCATCAACAAGATCAGTATTGCTGTGTTGCCCTTGAACAGCGCCCTCTTCTGCATTGATGAACACGATTTTGAAAACCTCTTTATCGGCAACCGTTGTCTCGATGAAGCAAAGAAGCAGCTTACAAACAACGATCTTACCATTGCTTTGGTTCATCATCCTCTCCACTGGTTAAGCTCTGTTGAGCAAGTCAAAATCAGGAGAAAGCTTGTTGAATCGGTTGATTTGCTGCTACAAGGCCATTTCCATCAATCGGCGTCAGAAAGTATAAAATCGGCGCAGGGGGAATACCTGAAGCTTGCGGCTGGAGCAGCCTGGCAGACAAGGCAGTGGCCAAACAGCGCGATGTACGGTACGTTTGATGGTAATCAGGATCAGGTAAGCATCTTTATCTTTCCGATTCGCTATGAAAATAGCCTCGAAATCTGGACGCTCGATACCAGCCTTTATCCAGATCCATATACTATATTTTTTCCAATACCAAGACGCACAAATAACCCTGTTCGAACACCACAATCCGACAAACAACATCAGCAGTTTGCAGAGCGCTACCAGGCAACGCTCAAAGAGGAATTGGGCTATATCCGTATGCTCGGCCTGCCGGGTGTTGAGAGTATCAAGGTTAATCTGAATGACGATACTTTTGTGCCACTGCGCCTTTCCGGCAGTCAGGTTGGCGGTAAAGAAAAGAGTAACCCGGAAGGGAGGGAGCATATTCTCTATCCCGACCAGATTATGAGACAGGCATTTCACGACCGGAGAAGCCTGAGGATGCTTCTTGTTATCGGTGATCCGGGTGCAGGGAAAACAACGCTCCTCAAATATTATGCCTTGTGCGCGCTTGAGGATGATCATTATACAAGGCTTGGCTTTACCAAACCGGTCAATGTCTTTTATCTCCCGCTTCGTGAGCTTGTCCGTGATAAAGATGGAGACTACAAGTCACTGCCAGCAAACCTTGCCAACTGGGCTAAAAAGCACCATCAGACTATTGCAGCTGATGTTTTCACAGACTGGCTTAACAACGGTTCTTCACTCGTCTTGCTTGACGGTCTCGATGAAATCAGCAACACGGCAGAGAGAAAAGAGGTGTGCAAATGGATTGACTTCGCTTGTGCTGGGTTCAGCAAAGCCTATTATGTCGTTACATCGCGGGCGACAGGGTACAATAAAGAGGAAGGTATTGAACTTGAAAGCGACTACGAACGGGCTGATGTGCAGGACTTCACCCAGGAGCAGCAGGAGCGATTTTTAAGGAATTGGTTTACAGCTGCGTTTCTGAAGGAGCCCTGTGCAGAGGGATATGATGAAGCTGGATGGCAGGTAAAGCAAACGAAGGTAGCCGATCAGCGTACACAAACAATTGTTGCACACCTGAAAGCAGAGAAGAACAAGGGCTTGCGTCAATTGGCAGCGATACCCATGATTCTACAGATCATGGCAATTCTCTGGAAGGACAGGGAGTACATGCCGGAAAGCCGGGCGGAACTCTACGATGCAGCACTCAATTATCTTCTCGAATTCAGGGATAAGCGACGGAACATCAAACCGCTGCTCTCAGCCATAGATGCCCGCCAGGTTCTTGCACCAGTCTCACTCTGGATGCAAAGCACGCTCAATAAAGATGAAGCTCCGAGAGCCGACATGCACATCACCATGAAGGGGTGGCTCGATACTCTCAATACTCCCGAACCTATTCCCTCTGCTGAATCATTTTGCGATTATCTGGTAAAGCGTGCTGGCTTGCTGGTTGATAGTGCGGGCAGAGAGTACCTCTTCCGTCACAAATCATTCCGAGAATATCTTGCCGGTATTCAGCTCAAGGAAGATCGGCCCTATGATCAACTCAACATGCTTGTAACCCATTTCGGGGAAGACTGGTGGGAAGAACCTATTCGTTTTTTTTTCAGCTCAGTTGATGCCAACATCTTTGATTGCTTCATTGAAAAGCTTTTCAATTCGCCTCATAGTGAAGCATGGACACCAAAGCAGCAACTTTTGTTGCAAACTATCATTGAAGAAGCCAAAGGGCTGAAGGTTGACTCCCTTTGTAAAAAACTTTTGGAACCTGCAACTACAGCCCCATGTCAGCGAGTGATCCTCGATTGCTTGAAAACCATAGGAAAGCCATTAGCTCTTGAGGATTTGGTGGATTTCAGGGAAAAGAAGCTTGCGAAAAACAAGGATGTTATCGGTCGAACAGATGAGGTGATTCGTGCCCTTGGCGGCCAGATAGAAGAAATTGAAGCTGAAAAGCCAGTATTCGGAACCACCCGTTCTATACTGAATTCGAATGAGTACGATGCGGAGTATATCCTGATACCTGGTGGAAGCTATATTTATTCAGAAACAGGAAAGCAAGAGCCCGTAGATGATCTTTATGTTGCCAAGTATCCGGTAACCAACAAGCTCTATCGCTCATTCATAGCTGCACTCGAGGGAGCATCCGAGTTAAAGGAAAAGCTGTACGAAATTGCAGAAAAGAAAACATGGGATCAGGGATTTAAGGAGTATCTCAAAGGCGGTAAAGATGATCTTGCAGCTTTGTTTCGTTCAAGATATGATGAAGATCGGAAATTTGGTGGTGACGATCAGGCGGTAGTTGGAATAAGTTGGTATGCCGCACGTGCCTATTGCCTGTGGCAGTCACAGCAGGAGAGTAAAGGCAAGGTCGATATTTATCGATTACCAACAGAAATTGAGTGGGAGTGGGTAGCTGGGGGGAAGCAAGGGACTGTTGGGGAGAAAGTGCGAGACTATCCCTGGTCGGAAGAGAAAGGTGAACCAACCTCAAAACTGGCCAATTATGGTGAAACTGTTGGCGCTACAACTCCTGTGGGTCGCTATCCCGAAGGAGCTACGCCGGAAGGTCTCTATGATATGGCTGGCAATGTTTGGGAGTGGATGGCGGACTGGTATGATAACAACAAAAATTTTCGTTCGTTGCGCGGGGGTTCGTGGGGCGACGTATCTGGTAATCTGCGTTGCTCTGCCCGGGACTACAGCTATCCGGACTTCGGGCTCAGCAGCTTCGGTTTTCGTGTTGTTCGCCCTGGTCATTTTCCTGAAATTCTGACCGTCTGACCATCTGGATATCTGGAATTCATTATAAACTTTTCGTTATTACAGTGCCGAATCATGAGATGGTAATTGTTAAAAAGGCGTATGACTTTTCGAAATGGCTTCTGAATCATACTGGGAAATTTCCGAAAAGCTATCGTTTCAGTATTGCGGTCCGTATAGAAAATGCTGTGCTGGAGTTCACAGAGCTGGTTGCGATTGCCAATATGCGCAGCAACAAAAGGCCAGTGCTGCAACAGGCTGATGAAGAGCTTACTCGATTACGCCTTTTGCTCCGCATGAGTTTTGACTTGAAGTTTATCAATTTCCAATCTTATGAGTTCGGGAGCCTCCAGATAGCTGAATTAGGGAAGATGCTTGGTGGCTGGATGAAAAAGCTTGAATAAATCGATTGAAAATTGTAGCTATCAGTGGTTCAGTATGATGGAAAAGAGCTGGTCAATGATCCGCCCGTTCGTTGCGCGGGGGTTCGTGGAACAACAAATCTGATAATCTGCGTTGCTCTGCCCGGAACAACAACAATCCGGACAACAGGAACAACAACATCGGTTTTCGAGTTGTTCGCCCTAATCATGCCCGTTTCAATGTGTGTGAAAGCCTGTAACGATGCCGTTATTTCAAGGAATAGCGGACAATTTATGGGTATGACATCTGGCTCTTTTTCCTGCGGCATTTCGCCATTGGGAAGTGCACAAACAGAACAGATAAAACAGGCCGCTTGAGTAAGCAATTGAAAAAGCAGCCTGTTTTTTTTCTTGTGAAGCGATGAAAACCAGTAAAAACCTTTTCGACGGGATTGTTTCGTTTGAAAATGTGCTTTCAGCAGCTCAAAAAGCGGCCAAAGGGAAGCGTGAAAACCAGTCAGTTCTTCTGTTTTTCAATTATCTTGAAGAGAATCTCTGGGAGCTTATATCAGCGTTACAGAACAAAACCTATCAGCCCGGATCGTATAAAACCTTCAGTATCTACAAGCCAAAGCCAAGGTTGATCAGCGCTGCACCATTCAGAGATCGTGTTGTGCATCATGCCCTGATTTCGGTTGTCGGCCCGATACTTGAACGGAGCTTTATTTTTGATACCTATGCCAACAGAGCAGATAAAGGCACCCATAAAGCTATAGAGAGATACCAGCACTACCTGAAAAAATATGATTACGTGTTGAAGTGTGATATCCGAAAATATTTTCCATCGATTGATCATGAAATTCTTAAGTCAAAACTTCGGAATAAAATATCGTGCAGTGACACCCTTTGGCTTATTGACACCATAATCGATAACAGTAACCTGCAGGCAGAGCATGTGCATTATTTTCCAGGAGATGGCCTTTTTACGCCATACGAAAGGAGACGGGGGCTGCCTATCGGTAACCTGACCAGTCAATTCTTTGCAAATTACTATTTGAGCTTTCTGGATCACTACGTCAAAGAGGTGTTACGATGTAAAGGGTATGTGCGCTACGTTGATGATTGTGCGCCACGAAGGCGCACAGGAGGACGGAAGTCCTCCGTGCAGCCAAGCTGCACAAGAGATGAAGGAGGGCCCTTCGGAGTCGCCGTACAGGCGGAGACTTCAAATCACCTGCTGCTGCTGCATTTAAGAGA
>CAJAJL010000079.1 GCA_903940125.1 uncultured Chlorobiaceae bacterium
ATCACGCTGCCGTAGATAATGGCAAGCGCACCGAAGCCGCCCGGGTGATCGGCTGGATACCAGTTCGTGCTGGTGAAGAATTCACTGAATCCCCGAAGCTGAAAAAAAGGAACGGCATCGCGGGCGACAAAGTAAAAAATAAAGAGCACAACTATTGCTACAAACGAGCCTACAGCAAGGAGCATGCCTTCTCCGACTGTTTTAGCGACTTTCTGCAAAGTGCGTTTGCGGGCGCTTATGACAAATGCTGTTGTGCGGTTGCTGCCTCCGACACTCTCGTCAGCCATGAAGTCCAGTGGTTTATTAACAAATACCGATTATCCTGCTTTTTTGATGCACTAATCTATGGGCTTTTGCTTTAGCAAGCAATGGCCGCTTTGTTACAAGTTTGAAACTTTTATGGGATGAAGAGTTGTAAAAGGATTTTTAGGCGCTCTCAGTATGATAACAATCAATTTCACATGGACTTAAGGGAGCGAAAGCAGAATTCACGTGGAGTTTACAATAGGGAGAGAAGTATGGAGCTTATAATCAACTACTTTAACAGTGAATTTGACACCGGTTATAGTAACAGCGTTCAAAAAAATATAAATAGAGCTCAGATGGAATGGTTGTACTGCGATTTTCATATTCATACCACTTGGAGTGATGGAATTTGTCCGCTGAACGATGTCATTAAGATGTATGGCGAGACAGGATTTGATGTGATTGCCATTACAGACCATGTGCTCGATAATGAAAGTTTGTCACGAACAAAGCAAACATGCGGAATAAGCTGCAGTATTGAAAAAGAGCAGTTTGCTCATTACCAGAGAGAACTATGGAGTGCAGCACGCTATGCCTGGGAAACCTATAATATGCTGGTAATTCCAGGTATAGAGCTTACTAATGATGCCTCAAAATATCATATTCTTGCACTGGATAGTAAAGAGTACATCAGCCCTGATCTTGGTGTTGAAGATATACTGACTGAAATTAAAGCCCAGGGAGGAATATCGGTAGCCTGCCACCCATATATACGGAATCATACCGGTGATGAACCGTCTGAATATCTCTGGACTAATCAAGATCGGTTTGCATTGATGTTTGATGCCT
This sequence comes from uncultured Chlorobiaceae bacterium, assembly GCA_903940125.1. Lineage (GTDB taxonomy): Bacteria > Bacteroidota > Chlorobiia > Chlorobiales > Chlorobiaceae > Chlorobium. The sequence continues at coordinate 1,096 of CAJAJL010000079.1, forward strand.
GGGAAGTTGCAAACCGGGACGATCTTTTCAACGTTGTCGGGTTAAAAAAGTTTAATTACATCGCGAATTCAGACTTTCATGAAGAAAAGCACCTGAGGTCATGGAAAACGCTGTTGCGGTGCGCTAAAAATGTTGAGGCTGTTAAACAGGCCATAAGAACAAATGAAGCGGTTTCGTTATTTCTGTACCGTGGTGGCAACCTAAAATAACCGTTAATGTTTGGACTGAGAACCCTGGGTATGTGCTATAATAAAAGCACGATGTGTTTTCTTGAAAAAAAACATGCTCATCTTGAAAACCTGCTTAGTAAAGCCAAGTCGGTTCATCTTGATCATACGTCGCGGATTCTTATTCTCAGTGACCTCCATATGGGCAATGGGGGACGACTTGATGAGTTTCGTCATAACGCCGAATTGCTCAAAACCATCCTTGAACGTTATTATTTGCAGGAGAAATACAGCCTTGTTCTTAATGGCGATATTGAAGAACTGTTCAAGTTTCCGCTGAAAAGTATTGCTTCGACATGGAGTGAGTTTTATGAGCTTTTCATGAAGTTTCAACAGAATGGGTTTTTTTTGAAAACTTATGGAAATCATGATGCGGCATTACTTGATGAAAAGGATTACAGGCTTGCTTCATCACTGGTTGAATCGATTACCTTTCATTATGGCAATGAAACCCTGCTGCTCTTTCACGGTCATCAGGCATCGGTACTTTTATGGGAAACTTATTCAATGCTCAGCAGAGCAGTTATTTTGTTTCTCCGCTATATTGCAAAGCCTATCGGGATAAGGAACTTCTCTGTTGCCTATAACAGCCGTAAAAGGTTTGCTATCGAAAAATCAATTTATGAGTTTTCGAATCATGCAAAAATTGTTTCCATTATAGGCCATACCCACCGACCATTGTTTGAATCGCTTTCAAAAGTGGATTTCCTGAATTACCGCATTGAGGATCTCTGCAGAACTTATACATCTTCTGCTGATGAGCTTCGCCGGGAAATCGGGCAAAAAATAACTGCGCTGAAACATGAACTTGATGCCTGTTACCAAAAAGGTAAAGTAATCGGACTCCGAAGCGGACTGTACAATAACCTTCCTATTCCAAGCGTTTTCAATTCGGGGTGCACCATCGGAAAGCGTGCCATAACAGCTCTTGAAATTGAAGGCAGTACCATCAGACTTGTCTGCTGGTATAATGGCAAACGGAGACCTACGTTTATTGATGATCGGGATCATAAACCAATGGAGCTTGGATCAACCGGGTTTTCAAGAATTGTGCTGAACGAAGATTCCCTCGATTATGTCTTTACCCGCCTCCACCTTCTGACTTGAACGTAGTCTGCAACGCGGGAAGATTTGACAGAATTGTTGCACAGTCTTAACCATTCCCCAACACTATTTGACGTTCTTACGATTGTGCAGCTCAGTGTTCTCGTCGGGATACCATTGGTAACGGATAGGAATATGATGAATCAATATTCGGAAAGGTTGTTAAAACCGCTTCCCTTCTTACCTCGAGGCAGAGCTTATCTGCTCAGATTACTCATGCTCCCCAATTTTTTGTTAACGAGAGTCGACGGTTTAGAAAATCTTGCCGGTGATGAAGGTGCGCGCATCTATGCATTTAACCACAACAATTCAATTGAGGTTCTGATGGTGCCGGTTCTGATCATCTACCATCTCGGTGGCCGAATGATCAGTTTTGTTATTGACTGGATGTATGGCAAGGTTCCTATCCTCGGTTTTTTGATGGACATGACCGATCCCGTTTACGTCTATCATAAACGTTCATCACTCCGCTGGATAGAGGCAAAACGGATGACAAGACCTACTGACGATACTGTAGAGAGGTGCACCGAAAAACTTCTCTCAGGCAAGAGTATAGGGATTTTTCCTGAGGGAACGCGCAACAGGAACCCTGAAAATCTGCTTAAAGGAAAACCGGGTATCGGTCATATAGCGTTGAAGAGCGCTGCCACTGTTGTGCCTGTCGGTATTGACTTTGAGTGCAGGAGAAAAAAAGGAAGAATACCTGCACTTGGGAGAACAATAGTGAGAATCGGCAAGCCGCTTCATTTCAGGCCTCAGTCTGATCATTATCGGGCACTCCTTGCCGGTACATCATGCAAAAGCAATAACAACTCAGAGCTTAATGAATTGGCAGCTGGAGTAACCCATACAATCATGTTCACTCTTGCAGAACTATCCGGCAAACGATACAACGAACGCTGTCCTGTCATAAGAACAAGATTAACCGAAACAACCATCAAACCAAAGGAGCATGTATGTCATGTGTAAGCGTTAGCAAGGTTGAGAGTGCCGGCGATCGTGCGGCTGCTCTGGAAGTGATAAAAAGTGTCTTTTGTGTTGAAAAAAACTGGATCAGTACAGTGCAGAATCAGATACCGGATGAGCTTTCCGGTAATACGGAGGTTTCGTGGTTTTTAGCAACAGTCAACGGTCGACCGGCAGGTGTACTTCGTCTCCTTTATGATCCATCTTTTGACATTCCTGTCGAGTATGATGTGAAGTTTATACCGGGTATAAGTGTTGAAGAGCTGAAAAATGCCGGGAAATATGTTGAAATCGGCAGGTTCATGATCCTTGAAGAGTTCCGCAAGAATCCAAGGGTAGCACTCCGTTTGATGCGCTCAGCCACTGCAGAGGTAATAGAGCGTGATTACACTCACTTTATTACCGATGTCTTTGAAGGTGAAAAGCATTCACCACTCAACTTTCATACCAGGGTGCTCGGCTTTGAAGTGATTGGTAAGCATTTGTTTGGAGATCTGAACTGCAGCTCGACAAGAATTATTCTGACCCTTGATATTTTGACGCTCTACATCCGGATCAAGGACAGCCGGAGTAGAATTTACCGTGAATTGACCGATGGATTCAAGGGGATAATAGATCGTAAGGCAGCTATGACTCAAAGTGGAATTTCCAGAAGATTACGTGAGCTTGGCGGGCTGCAGCCAAAAGTTTAATTGTTTGTCAAATAATAATTTCTGGAGAGTTTTTATGCTTCGACTGGATGAATTAAAGGCTGAAATTAAAGGCGAGTTTTATTTACAGGAGGAGCTGAATCAGCATAATGTAAAAAAAGTTGAGGCACAAGCTGATCTCATTATAAAGCCTGCCGGAAAAAAGGACCTTTTAAAAGCTCTGAGAATGCTTGAAAAATCCGGCTTTCCCCATCTCGTCATCAATTCCAAAGGGAGGGTTGTTTTTCCCGACAGACGGTTTCATGGCGTTGTTATTATTACAGATCTGAAACTATAGCGCATGGTGTTCAGCACTTTTCACCGACATGTAACAGTTGCTCAAAGGAGGATGTGGTACATTAGCTCACGACTCAGAACATCGTTTCAAGTTTATCCATGATGATGTTGAAGTTGATTTTGCTATTGAAAACACGGAGCATGGTTTACAGGCGATACATGTCTGCGATAATATTCTTTTTGACAAGAAAAAACATTTTGTACGGAAACAGAGTTATTAAAAGAGACAACAAGAACAGGAGTAAGTAATATTTGGTACGTAAGGCTTATTGGGCTGATACTTCAACTCCTGGGGTCTTAAATTTATATTAACGAGTACTGTTATGCCTCATAAAAAAATAGTCATGGTGCAGGATAAGAAGATTGCCCTGGTCGCACATGACAACAAAAAACGTGATCTCCTTGAGTGGGCCATGTTTAACCGTGATTTGCTGGCTCATCATGAAGTTTTTGCTACAGGAACAACCGGAGAAACCCTTGGTCAACAGTTAGGGCTGAAGATCACGAAACTTCAAAGCGGTCCGTTAGGTGGCGATCAGCAGATTGGTTCCAAGATTGTCAGTAATGAAATAGATTTTCTCATTTTTTTCTGGGATCCGCTGGAACCTCAGCCGCATGACCCTGATGTGAAGGCACTTTTACGCATGGCGGTGGTATGGAACATTCCTATTGCCTGTAATCGTGCTTCCGCTGATTTTATGATTTCATCTCCGTTAATGGAAGGTGAGTATAATCGTCTTGTGCCTGATTATGAAGAGTACCGGACACGAAAAATTGATTGGGGAGCACAACCGAGTTAAAATCTTTCACAAGAACTATGAAACCTTATTCCTTTTGCCCGATATGCGGTACAATGCTTGATCGGGCGATAATAGACGGGCGCGGTCGAAAGGTATGTCTTTCGTGTTCATGGGTACATTATATTAATCCACTTCCTGTAGCGATAGCCTATACTCTGAACAAAAATGACGAACTTCTTCTGGCACTTAGAGCTCATGAACCGGCATGTAATGAATGGTCTCTGCCCGGGGGATTTGTTGAAGCTGGTGAAAAAGCTGAAGATGGATGTTTGCGTGAGCTGAGAGAGGAGACCTCTCTCGAAGGAAAGATTGATTCGCTTATCGGCATATATCACAGGGAGGTCGAGCCCTATGGTTCTTTACTTGTTCTTGCCTACAAAGTGGTGGTTGAAGATGATACCATAGCGATCAATCATGAGCTGTTTGAAGCTGGCTTTTATCCAGAACATCTTATGCCTGAAGTAAGAATTCCTCTTCATCAGGAAATTATGAAGGATGCTGCCCTGTACGAACCGGTTCAGTGAAACTTCAACGGAGCAGAACAGATTCATTCAGTTTCCTTTACCGACAGGGTCAGGTGCAGTGGGAAAAATAACACAAAATACAGAACCCCTGTTTACTCTTGATCGAACCTCAACATTTCCTTTATGAGCCAGAACAATATGCTTGACTATTGAGAGACCTAATCCTGTTCCACCAAGTTGACGGGAGCGGGCCTTGTCAACCCGGTAAAAGCGTTCAAAAATTCTGTTGAGATCCTCTTTTGCTATACCAATACCGTTATCTTCCACCTCCACATGAACAGTATCGTCTCTTTTGAACGCTGAAATTCTGATTATTCCATTGTAATCGTCCACATATTTTATCGCGTTATCAAGGAGATTACGGATAACAATTTCCAGATATACTGCATCGGCATAAACTGGTGGAAGATCTTCAGGGATATGAATATCGAGCTTGACATGCTTTTTGTCGAGAGAAAGTTTCAAAAGAGTAACAGACTTGTCAATGACACCTGCCATGTCAACGGGCATGAACTGATAGACAATCTGACCTGACTCTATTCTTGACAGGTCGAGCACATCGTTGACAAGTGCTGTAAGCTGGTGACTTGCATCCAGAATAATCGTAAGAAATTCAGCAGCATCTTGCGGATCCTGCATCGCTCCATCAAGCAGCGTTTCAGTATAGCCGCTGATGATTGAAAGAGGTGTCCGAAGTTCGTGGGAGACGCTGGAAACAAAATCTCTTCGTATTTTTTCCAGATTGCGAAGCTTGGTGATGTCGTTCAGTACAAAAACTGTTCCATCGAACTGGTCGTCTTTCATGACAGGCATAGAACTGATTTGCATAATGCGCTCTCCTTTTGAACTCTTGACTGACTGTTCCTCTTTAATAAGAGTTAAGCGGTTTTTGTGAACTTCAGCAAAAAGCTCCTGAAGTCTGGTGTCGGTAAGAAGCTTGAGAGACCGGGACTTGAACATGGCGCCTTCGATACGAAATATTCTTGATGCAGCAGGATTGACCAATATTATATCTCCAGCCGTATCGGTAACTATGATCGCCTCTCGAATGCCTGCAAAAACAGCTTGATACCACTCTTCAACAAGCTTCATTCTTTTTATGTCATCGGACATAACATTGAATGCATGGGCGAGTATACCTATTTCATCCTTGCGATGGGCAGGCAGGTTGACTGAAAAGTCGCCATGAATTCTTTGTTGAGCAATTTTTTTAAAATTCTGAAAAGGACGGGTAAGAAAAAAAGCCGCCACAGAGCCTGTGATAAGGGAAAAAAGCAGTGTCAGGAAAAAATTTTGCTCAATGTTTTTACTCATTCCTATGTTGAAGAGGCCTATTTCGTATAGTGGTTTTGAAACGCGAAGAATGGCATAGGGCTTAGGAAAACCTACAGGAACTGCTATGTAAAGCATCTGCTCTTTTACAGTTTCACTGAGACGGGTATCTTCACCATAACCATTTGCTAATGCTGCCTTAACTTCCGGCCTGTCCCTATGATTTTCAATAAAAGAAAGCTTACCATGCGGGATATAGGAATCTCCGATTACCCGACCGTCAAGATCAATTACCGTGACTCTGATATCAAGCGCACTGCCTACATGGTTTGCCCATGCATCTGCATTACCAGATTTCAGTAATTCCTGGAAATTCTGTTCAAGAATCTGCTTGTTGTACAGAAGATCTTTACGCAGTTCCTTTTTTATTTCGGAGGTTAAAACAAGGGTAAACTGACGACCAAGTGAGATATAGCAGATAGCGGAGGTGATAAAAACAATCAAACTGATAACAGCTGCAAGTTTAAAGAAGAGCTTACTCTGCATGGTCTGGCCCCTCTTTTTCCTCAAGCTTGTAACCAAGTCCACGTACTGTTTTAATCATACCCCCTATATCGCCGAGTTTTTCGCGAATTCGGGTGATATGGGTATCTATGGTTCTCGTATTGAGTGTTTTATCGACATTCCACACATCGCTGAGCAGCATCTCCCGTGATTGGGCTTCTCCTTTCCGCTTGATTAATGCAACAAGAAGTTTGAATTCCATGAGAGTCAGCACAAGTTCTTTGCCATCCAGCGTGACAATATGGCGCGTTAAATCAATTTCAAGACCAGCAACCTTGAGCACTTCCTGGAGTTTGCCCCCTGTACGACGCTCTCTATTGAAAATAGCCCGTATCCTGAGAGTCAACTCACGGGGACTGAAGGGCTTAACTACGTAGTCGTCCACACCAAGTTCAAAACCGAGAATCCTGTCTATTTCTTCTCCCTTGGCCGTGAGCATGATGATCGGGAGATCTTTGTGACGCTGATTTTGCCTGATATTGCGGCACACTTCAAAACCGTCCATTCCCGGAAGCATGATGTCAAGCAGAACCAGATCAAAGCTTTTTCGGGAAAGTTGCTCAAGCCCCTCTTCACCGGAACTTGATAGGTAACATTTAAAACCAGCACGAGCGAGATTGTATTCGAGCAGTTTTGAAAGGTTCTGGTCGTCCTCTATAACAAGAAGCATTGGAGCCGACATAGTAGTGTGATTTTCAAAAGAGTCTGTGTCGATAACTTCATGATATGTAATTAACGACAAAATTGAACGACAAAAAGCTGCCTCTTGAGAGACGGCTTTTTGTCGTTGGAAATTAATATGAAAGGTATGAAAAGCTTTTTACCAGCTCTTAATAATAGTTGACAAATCCGGTTTCGCTGATGATGCGTTTACCATCTTCGGTTTTTGCCATGTCGATGAACTGCTTGACAGCACCGGCCGGCTGACCGTTGGTGTACATGAAGAGCGGACGATGTATAGGATAGGTGCCATTCTTGACTGTCTTTACGTCAGGCTCTATACCATCAACCAGGATCGCTTTGACAGAATGGTCAACAAACCCAAGACCGATATAACCGATAGCACCGGGTGTGGTTGACACGCGGCTCTTGATTGCGCCGTTGCTTGACTGGGTTTCAGCTCTTTTTGAAATTGGATTGTCTTTTCCCATGACCAGCTCTTTGAACGAGTCAGCAGTACCGGAGTTGGATTCGCGCTGGATGACCACTATGCCTGCATTAGGTCCGCCCAGCTGGTTCCAGTTGGTGTACTTGCCCATGTAAATACCGCGGATCTGAACTTTTGAGAGCCCACTGATACGGTTGCTTGGATGCAGCACAATGGAAAGACCATCAAGGGCCACAACATGTTCGACAGGGGTTACGCCTTTGCCTTTAGCTGCAGCGATTTCGTTGTCTTTCATTGGACGCGACATGGTTGCGATATCGCAGGTTTTGTTGATCAGGCTTTTTGCACCGTTGCCTGAACCGGACTCGCTTACTGTTACCTGAACGCCTGTGGTTTTTGTAAAGTGATCGGCAAATGCTTTGGCGATCGGGCCAACGGTAGTCGAACCGTCAATAACTATCTTTCCTGCAGCCTGGGCCGCACCAGATGCCATAACGCCGAACATTGTGGCACTGAGAAGTATTTTCTTGAAAAGTTTCATGGTGATTGTCATCATTAAGTTAATAAAATGTAAATAGTTTATTGTTTTGGTTTTCATAAACCGGTAATACAAGGCTGTCCATCAGCATTTTAAACAGCCTTGTACACCAGCCCACACAACACAACAACGAAAGAACAACACACAACGTTTAGAACTTTACTGTAGCATCTACCCACAAGAGTTGAGTGGTAGGAAGAGTATCACCGATGATCCTCTTGAACCTGAAATAGTTCAAGCCAAGAGTCATGTTCTGCACAAGATGGTAAGCTGCACCGATTTTGATACCTTTAAGGTTTGTCTGGCTACCACGGTTACGGTCTGAATCTGTGAAGCCGGTAACTGCATCTTGCTCGATATAGGCGTATTCAGCGGAAGTGAACCACTGTCCAACCTGCTTTGCATCACCTATTTTTGCCTCAACGAGGTAGCTTTTTCTGTTGTTTTCGTCGATATTGGTATAGCGAACACCATCATTTTTTGCCGTGTTGAAGGCATACTGACCATTGATCTGCCATGGAAGCGTGTCAGTGATCTGGCCGCCAACCTTACCGAAAAGCTCAACTATATTAAAGTCTTTTCCGCTATAGTTCATAGCTCCTTTTAAGACCATGCCGTTATAATCGAAATTCACATAGTCATAATAGGCGGCACCTAGCTGATAGTTGATATCGCTAACTTCACCTTTATAGCTTGCCTGAGCAGCGAAGAGGTAGGCATCATCATATTTGTTTGGACTGCCAGGATTCGCGACACCATTCATCTCGTTCAGCGGGTAGTATCCTATAACGGCACTCAGCCCGTCTTTTTCTTTGCCCGCCGCATCCTTACCATACTGAAGGGTTGCTCCCTCAAATGTGAGGTCGCTGTCCCACACAAGATCGTTGACAACTATAAGAGTGCTTGCAACGGCTCTTTTTCCAAGGATAACGTTCACGTCGCCACCGAGCATCGCTGGATGGTAGTCGATAAAGTACTCATTCAAGAAGACGGGACTGGCATGGAACGTATTACCAAAGGTCTGGTTGCGGGAGGTTGTTTCATTAGTTGCCCAATATTGGGTTGATGACATGTCATCAGTTGCCAGCTGGACACCGGCTGACAGCTCTTCATTGATCCAAGCGTTGGCGCCGAGACGAAGACGGCCACGGTGGCGATTACGGCTGATATCTGTAGTCGCAGGATTGCCATCATCGGTTTTCTCAGTTTGATAGCGGTAGCGAACATCGCCTGCCCAGTTCAGGTCAACAGCCTGCGCATTGTTAAACCCGAGGGAGGCTGCCAGACCGACTAGTAGTGCAATTTTTTTCATAATTAAATAAAGGTTGGTTTGTGTGTGTTCTCTTTTATGAAAAAATCCGAATTCATTTCGCATATCTTCATACGCAAAATAATGTACAGATCGTTGTGTTAAGGAATTGTTACGGAAGTGCTACAAGATTGTGAACAATTATGCGATCAAAAACACACCGATAGCACTTCATTGAAAACAGTGCTAAGGAACAGAATATGCTCATGAACAATTATGAGAATTTTCAAAATGATATGGTTGATGGAAGGTTGATGGAAAACCTTATATTTGCAAGAAGAGTTGTTTTTTTACATGCAGTATCCCTTTTTCTAATAATGCTTTAATAGATTCACTCCATGGTGCCGACAGTCTATTCAGCACCCGATGCCGCCGGACATTACGGCTGTTTCGGAGGCAAGTTCATTCCTGAAACCCTTGTAAAAAATGCTGCCGATCTTGAAGCGGAGTATCTCAAGGCAAAAAACGACCCAGCCTTTCAGTCGACACTGAACCACCTGCTCCGTGATTATGTAGGCAGACCGACACCGCTCTATCATGCCGAACGCCTGAGCAGGACACTCAATGGAGCACAGATTTACCTCAAGCGTGAAGACCTCTGCCATACAGGTGCCCATAAAATCAACAATGCACTCGGTCAGGTACTGCTTGCCCGACGCATGGGTAAAAAAAGAGTCATTGCCGAAACCGGTGCAGGACAGCATGGAGTAGCCACTGCGACGGTATGTGCTCTTTTCGATCTTGAATGCATCGTCTTCATGGGAGAGGAGGATATCAGGCGTCAAGCGCCCAACGTTGCAAGAATGAAACTCCTCGGCGCTGAAGTCCGTGCAGTCGGAAGCGGTTCAAAAACATTGAAAGACGCAACAAGCGAAGCTATCAGAGACTGGATGAATAATCCTGAAGAGACCTTTTACATTATCGGGTCCGTTGTCGGGATGCATCCCTACCCGATGATTGTACGCGATTTTCAGGCCATCATAGGTCGTGAAACCCGCTCTCAGATTATTGAACAGGCAGGTAAACTTCCCGATGTCATAGCCGCATGCGTTGGAGGAGGCAGCAACGCTATCGGCATGTTTTATGAATTTTTAAACGATGCCGCTGAAATTGAACTGGTTGGTGTGGAAGCTGCCGGAGAAGGTCTTTTGGCTCGACATGCCGCATCCCTGACACTGGGAACAACCGGAGTACTTCACGGGGCCATGACAAAACTTCTTCAAAATGAGGACGGACAGATACAGGAAGCGCACTCCATCTCTGCAGGCCTCGATTATCCAGGTGTGGGACCAGAACACTGTTATCTGCAGGAACTCGGTCTGGTAACCTACACATCCGTCACCGATATTGAAGCGCTTTCTGCCCTTAAGAGGCTTGCTGAAACCGAAGGCATTATCTGTGCACTTGAATCAGCCCATGCCATCCACTACGCCATCACAAGAGCACCCGAGATGGCAAAAGATGCAGTGCTTGTGGTTAATCTATCAGGCAGAGGCGACAAGGACATGGAGACAATTATGAAGGAGCTGGCGCTATAAGCAGTGGGCAAAAATAGCGCTAACTGCTTCAAAGCACAAGATAGTGAAGAAAATCAATAGAGGGAGTTGCACAAAAAAAAAATATCCTTATATTAATGCCTCATAACGCGGGAATAGCTCAGTTGGTAGAGCACAACCTTGCCAAGGTTGGGGTCGCGAGTTCGAGTCTCGTTTCCCGCTCAGAAATAAAGTATACATTGGCAGCCTCCATCTCGGGGGCTTTTTTGCTTTAATAAACATTTAGAGGAACCCTTTAAGCAAAAAAAACGATATCGTATAGGTACAAAGCCCTTTTCAGACCCCATTCTGAATGACCATCATGACAACTTATGTCCAAGAAGATCAGACGCTTTATGGAGAAGTCCAGTTTGTTGCCAAAATAAAGGAAAATTCCATCGTTATTCCTTCCTCGATTGAATTCAACCCCAACAAGTTGCTGGTAGAGAAAGTTGAAATTAAGTCGCATAACAGCAACGAAATCAGCCTGATTGTTTTTCTTGCGTCGATCCAATCTGAAGATCAAGGGAGAGATATTGCCGAAAAAGTTACTCTTGAGGTTCTCAGCCACATTGCTTTCCTTTTCAGCATAGCATTCGAAAAGCCTCAATTCTGTGGTGGTCATTTTTTTGCTGAACATTCAAACTTCGATGTCTTTTCGAAAAGTATTGTTGAACCCAAACTCTCTCCTCCAGACGATGCCGCTCATCATGTTTTACTGTTAACAACCGAACATGTTGAACAGCTTAAGACTCAGCTGGAAAAAGCCTCTTCGTTAGAACGATTATATTTTTTAATGTTTCGATCTGCTCTTCAACCCAAAAGTCCTGTTGAAAAATTTTTACACCTTTACAGTATTTTGCTGATGCTCAACAATGACGATCAGGAGAGTATTGATGCATTTATTGTAAAAGAACAGCCTTCTGTCGTGAAAGTTCCCCCGGTGGCATCATGGAGGAAAGAAGAGGATGAAACTATCTACACCTGTTTGAGGAATTCAGTAATTCAATACCGTAAAGTCGTAAACAATGATTCTTTCATAGCAGAAATTGAGAATCATCTTCCCCGCTTGATTGAGTTGACAAAAAAAGCCATCGAACTGAACACGTAGAAAAAGTGCCAAAAAAATTTTCTACTTACTGACACAACCGAAAGTGTCAGATAGCAGGTTTCTCTATCAGCATTGAAAACCACGCATTTTGAAGTTCATCGGATGTAAAAGAAAATCCTTGTTGTTGGATAAACTCTATTCTTTCCTTGACATTCACAATGTTTATCACAGAATCTTTAAACGCTTCATCGTTCATCATTTTCTCAACAAAATCTTCAGCCTTTTTCTTTGACATCTCACACCTGTCTTCTGATACTTATTTTATATACTTTTCATGCATTCGCCATTAATCATATTTATAAGATATATAATATGTATTTATGATGAAAACGATATTTCCCGCAAAAAGATCAACTTATTCTGAAGGATACTATTGGTGATGTATTATGAAAGTGGAAAAGGAAAGATCAAATAAAAAAAAGGCCACTCATTGAGGAATGGCCTTTGCGTTGATACTGTGAAGAAATGTATTAGTTATTCAAATATTTTTCGGCTTCAATCCAGTCCTCAACATCTGAACCATCGTTTGAACCTTTTTCTTCCCAAAGGGAATATGCTATTAGTTTAATCTCTTCTTCATGCTGTTCAAATGTCTTTACGTCGTTTGTTGTCGTCTTGCTTGTCATGGTTGCCTTTGGAAATTAACTTTTCTTATATGATAAATCGCGCGGTTAAAACACCACATTTTCTTTATTATCACTTCACTATATAACAAACAATCGATCTTCTTCCAAAGATTATTCGTTGTAATTATTTTAATAATTTATAGTTATAGGTAAGTTCCTATATCATGAAACGATAGCGTCATTCCAGCAGTAAAAACAACAACCAAACGACAAGAGATGTTCCTTCATGAACACTGGTTTTGTTTATCAAGAGAATACTTTTTCAATCGGTAATATTTACATCAAGATTTCTTTGCTGATATAGGGTGTTCATTACACGGTCACCCACAACAGGACTTGTAACTGGTTGTTAAGTCGGTACGAAAGAAACCTAAAAAAATACTCGTATCACGATTGTGTTTTTCATATATTTTGAACCTTACTCTCAAGATGAAAACCGTTGATTTTCAGTGAAAAAAGTTCACAGAGATAGTAATCAACCACATAAAAGAAAAAGTTATATTAGCCACTCGCTTATTATTAAATAAGAAATTGGAGAGGTGCGAGAGTGGTTGAATCGGACGGTCTCGAAAACCGTTGTGCGCTTCGGTGTACCGTGGGTTCGAATCCCACCCTCTCCGCCAAATGACAGTCCAGTCTCAGTAGTTAATTGGTATTTATCAGCCCGGAAGCCCGCACCATAAGGGCTTCCGGGCTTTATGGTTTCACTGAGAATCTGTTCCCGTCGTTTTCTGGGGTACCTGCCACTGTCATTCTCAGCTGCCTATTCTCAACTTCAAATGTGTGACTCGCTGCTTAGCAGGGAGTTGAAGGTTTTCGGCTCACGTTCACCCCTGCCGAGTCGGGCTGTCAAAGCGGGAGCTTGAGAAGTATGACGATTGCTGAGTATTATCATGCCGAACATTCAGGCAACTTTGAGGAAAACACTCACAGAGTCATGTCAACAATGTACTTCTTTACGATGAGCCACTCGAATAACCAGAACACAAACATCTGCATCCTTAATATCACAAAGGACACGATAATCACCAATTCGGTAACGCCATAGGCCTGAAAGATCACCCTGTAAAGCCTTCCCACACTGCCGTGGACTCAATGCTACCCTTTTACGTAAATACGCGATAATCCGTTTTGCCATGTTATGTATGATGCTGTTCCTCCATGAACAGCCGGTCGGAAAATCATCTGCCACCCCTTTTTTATTCCCAAAGTTTTCGTACTTTTTCTGTAGAATCTTGGCATTCTTTTCATTGCTCTTGACTGAACTCCCTAATCTTACGACATTCGCCTTTTTGATGGAGGCATCCCATTCCCTACGACATGCTGGCGGTAATAATAGTTTAACAAAAAAATGGAGACATAACCATGGTACCGTTTCAAACACATGTGGAAGTAACTTTAGTGGTTGGCACTGAAGGGCAAAATGGAAGTTTTCAAGTGCCTAAAGATAAACGCCTGGTGATAGAATACATATCAGGAGAAGGATTTGTCCCCGCACCTCAAAAAATGATATTTGGTCTCATTTGTACGGCAAGCGGTAAACAGGTAAGACACTACCTTGGTTCGAACACTGTAGGGAATTTTGGCAGTCAAAGCTATTTTTGGAACAGTGGCATGGTTAAGTTCTATGCAGATCCCGGAACGATGGTAACACTCAGAGTAGATAGAGATCATCCTGAAAAAGAAGCGATTGCCCGAATGAGCCTTTCTGGTTATCTGGAATAGGTCGAAAACCTGTTTCAAATACGCCATCGTTACGGGTCTGCCTCTGACTATCGAACTGCTCCGGTTCAAGTTGCTTCAACTTGACTGGCGGTATCGTGCACCTACAGAACCTCCTGAATACTCAAAATTCTCTTCTTAGATCCAAATCCGCTCTTCAACGATGCACCCCTTTCTTATTTCGATAATTTGACTGTACAGTTATTTTTACCTAAAATTTGTTAAAGAACGGTACAACCTGTTATTGGAATATTGCAATACTCAAATAATTGAGGTTCTGTTAGGTTTTTACGTTCATTCAGCTTAATGCTTCCTGTTTTATGGCGTATTTCAAACATATTTGTTTTGTCGAGGCTCCGCAGGCTATTCTCACTCCTTTTCCCAGGTATGTTACCGACTGTATTGGTATTCTTTACCTTGCAGCAGCAGTAGAGGATATTGCAGAAAGCCTTGTTATTCCGGATAACTTTTTCAATGATCGGTTGTTCGAGAGCTTTCGCATGCTTCTGAAAAAACGAAGGTGTGATCTTGTTGCAATTTCTTCAATGACCGGGGGATTCAACAATGCAAAAAGACTTGCTGAAATTGCTAAAAGTCATGGCTCATTCGTTGTACTTGGGGGCTTTCATCCGACTGCTCTTCCTGATGAAGTGCTGAAACTTGACTGTGTGGACCTTGTTGTGCTCGGGGAGGGGGAAGCAACATTTCGGGAACTTGTACTGATGGGACCATCTCGTGATGTTCGGGGAATTGCATGGAAAGAAAATGGCAATATTGTTTATACCGAAAAGAGGCCTCTTATAGAAGATATCGATTCCATTCGATTTCCTTTAAGAGGTCTGAGGCCCTTACGATATGGAGAAAAAGGAAATGATTACTCCATTGATACTATTTATACATCACGCGGGTGTCCCTGGTCGTGTTCGTTTTGCGCAAACAGCCGTATGCATCAACACTGGAGGAGCAGAAGCCCTGAAAACGTGGTAGAGGAAATAGCGCTTCTACACAATCCGAAAAAGAAAAAACTTCTCAAAATTTGGGATGCCAATTTTCTGACCAATATCAAACGGGTTGAAACTATTTGTGATCTGATGATTGAACGGGGGCTTACGAATTTCAAAATTATGATGGAAACAAGGGTTAAAGATGTCGTCAGGGCAGAGCGAATCCTTGGAAAACTCAGAAAAATCGGCCTGAAAACAGTAGGTCTCGGCATTGAAAGCCCGAATCCCCGAACACTTGAACTGATGAACAAAGGTAATGCCATGGGCGATGTTTCCCGTGCAATTACCCTGATGGGTCAGCATACAATTGATCCCGAAGGATATTTTATCATTGGGCATCATTCGGAAAGTATGAAAGAGACAATGGCATATCCTGAATTTGCAAAAGCATTAGGCCTGCCCCTGGCTCTCTTTATGGTAATAACGCCTTATCCGGGCACAAAAATTTTCGATGAGTACCGCATTGATGGAAACATCACCTCTTTCGACTGGGATCTATACAATAATTTTTCGCCTGTCATTAAAACCGAGCATATGGATCCTGCTGCGCTCGTTAAGATGATGGCATACTGCACTGTGGCTTTTTGCAGTTACCAGTCAATGCTGAACAAAGAAAATGAGCGGGGGGTACTTTTTTCTTTTCTTTACGAGCTTTTTCAGATCGTATTTCTCATGCGGGTGAATTTGAGTCTTGGTGAAAATGAGATCAGAGAAGCGGTTTTTGATGCTTATCTCAGTTACCTTGGCACAAATCCTGCAATAGATTGCAAAAATGCGGATTCTGCAAAAAAACTTAAACGGAGGATTGTTGTTCGTCTTCAACATTCACCATCACGGGCGATAGATTGTGTAATTGAACAGAAGGATGACAGGCGAACACTCTCCATACTCCCACGGTTTGATAAAAAACCACCACTCGGTCCGACCATACGGCTGGACGAACTGGTTGCTGCCGTCTGTTCGGTATCGATGGATACCCTGATGCATTTACTGTGCCGAGTGGAGCTTTTCAGTAACAATCCTGTGAGGCTTACGGATCAGATTTTTCCTCTTATCGGCGACAGAGAAGTGCGTGGTATGGGCAAAAAGCTGGTTACACTGTATATACATTGTCTCCGTGGAAAAGGTCAATTTATCAGCCAATAAGCTCAGGCTTTCGGCTGGGGTCCACTTCAGATGCGCAGATCTTGTCGTTAATGATGACATTCATGGTCTGAATGGTTTGATAGATTCGTTAGTGCTCCATTATTTTATTGTAACCTTTAATTTATAACTGGCATTGCCTCGTGTCCCACCGACTACGACCAAGATATCGTAATGTATTACTCATATTCCGAATAATATGTAGCTTATTCTCCTAATAACATATTTGCAAAAGTCGTTAAGGAGGAATCTGAGTCATTCGCTAATGTTTGTCCTGCTCTCTCCAGTGCACGCATATTTTTTTCAGAGGCATTATCCATCGCGCTATCTACATCATTAAATTTCTGTAAGTCGAGTTGAAGACGCAGGTATTGACCGGGGTATCCTGCGCTTGTGAACAGTTTACGCATTTGATAATCAACAGTCTCTGAAACTCCTGACATCATGATGTCCAACACTGGCCCAACCCAACCAAGTTTTCCCCAGTTTCTGGCCTCAGAATAATGGAATGATTTGTCAACTTCTCCTGTCCCGAGAGAAAGAACTTTTAAGTCGCCTACCTTCAATTCCGGGCTTGAATTAAAAGCTTCGACACAAGCACACATTGTCGGGTTGTTTGCAAAAACGCCGCCATCAACAAGGGGATAGACCTGTCGGTCGAATGAAGAAATATTTGCAGGCTCAAAATAGGTAGGTGCTGCAGAAGTAGCACGCGCAACGTCACGAAGATAAAAATCCCACCCTTTGCCTTTTGTTTTAACATCTGCACTGTTGAAAAACTGGGCTTGTCGGCGAGTAATATCGTATGCAGTAATCAAGCAAGGTTTGAGCATATCACTTAACCTGAGATCGCCCAAATAATCTTTTAATATTTTTTCAAGTGCATCTGCTGAGTATTTTTCATCAATCACGCCATCAACAGATTCTATACGTTTGAATATCGAAACATCGAAAATGTTGTCTCCGTTTTGAAGGTAAAGATCCACTGCTTCTTGCGCGGAAAACCTTGGTTTTCGAGTAGCACCTTCCGGACAAAGATACAAACAAGTCAGGATTCCGCCAGTGCTTGTTCCTGCGATCAGATCAAAAGCATCGGCAATCCGCATGTCTGGTTTTCCAGAGATTTTTTGCAGCTTCTGTTCAAGTGAAATCAGTACCTGACCAGGGATGATTCCCCGGATGCCGCCACCATCAATAGAAAGAATTCGCATGGTAACCTCTTTTTTTATGGGAGTTGGGTTATTTCAACCAGTATAAAACATACCGGAAAAACCAGTGAATCACTTCGTGTTTTAAGTGACTGCAAACATGAACATGCTAACAATGTAGTAAGGAAATACGGGGGTAGCGGAATAACTACCATATATGACTGCTTTTTAAAGAGCAAATAGGAAGCAGAAAAAAACACTGGATAAGTAATTTCTATAGGCCTTTGAGTGATTAACCCCAGCCGGGATTTACAATCTCCAACCTTCTAATTATTTATCATTTATAACGGGAATTATAATAATATTTTAAGAAATATTAATTCAACTTCCAAATATCCTGTTAATACTTTGAGTTAAAAACAATCTGCCGTTACATAAATAGTGCTAACCTGCAACACACACACAACATTCTAACACAATCCGTAATCGGCAGAAAAAAAGTGTTTTAAGCAATCTCAATTACTATAACACCAATAAGCGAAATAAGTAACAATTGTTTATTCAATCTGAAAGCAAACATTACTGCTCCCTATGCATTCCATTCTTGCGCGATATTTGCAATGCTACATAAAGTCAATGTAATTAAGAAGCAAAATATCGAAAAATAGCAGCAACGAGCATATAGAAACATATACTTCTTAAGGATACAGTATCTTTTCTTAAAAAAGAATTAAAAAAAGATTAAAAATCCCCTAAAAAACCATAATAACGAAACCAGCAGCAGGGTTTATTGACTTTTATTTCTCCTGGTCGACTTCCAGTTCCACATGCCAATCTCATCCCTGATTTCTGCGCAAACGTCAAGAACGTACTGCAATTCTGACTTTTCAAGGCCGCTATGGATGGAAAAGCGCATAAGTGAACGGGTTTTTGGTGTTGCAGGTGCCATAAAAACCGATCCAAATACGCCTCTTTCCTCAAGCGCATCCCGTAAAAGTTCAGTATCTGACTCCAAGCCACCTTCAATGGCAACAACCTGCGACTGGCTTGATATGTTATAACCGAGGTTACGCAATCCCTTGCGAAAGAATTCTGCATTTTCCTGAAGTTTTACCCTCCGATAATCATCTTTTTTGATTATTTCAAGCGTCTTTTGCAAACCGGCAATTTCGTAGGATAGCAAGGCTGAGCTGAAAATGGCCGGAAATGCCATGTAGGGATAGTATTTCGCAAATTGTTTTGAACATATAATAAGACCAGCCCTACCGGCAAAGGCTTTGGCAAGACTTGCCGTAATAAAATGCACCTTGCCGGTCAGGCCCAGCGAAGCCACCAGACCAGCCCCATGTAGACCATGAGTACCTAAAGAGTGTGATTCATCGACAACAGAAATACAATCATGCCGATTGGCAATGTCAATGATATCAACCAGGGGAGCAATATCTCCGTTTGTGCTGTAGAGTGAGTCTACAAGAACAATACCCTGACCACTTTCATTGATCAGGCGTTCAAGATGAGCATAATCATTATGCCTGAATGCATGGGGGGTAGCTCCAGATATTTTCACTCCCTCCCACAACGACATGTGGGTAAAAAAATCAATGTAAACCGGTGTGGTCTGATCGGCAATGACCTGAATAAGACCTACATTTGCAGCCCATCCAGATTGGCATAAAATAGAACTTTCAAAACCGGTAAACTCAGCCATAGCCTGCTCAAAAACATACTTGTCACTACCTTCATGTAAAAAAACCGCTGACATAACAGGCTCATTGCCTGCTTTTTGAAGCACTTCAATCTGAGCTTCTCTGATAGATGGATGGCTGGCGATATTAAGGTAGTCGTTACTCTGGAGCATAATTGCTCCAACTTCAGGAGTTACACTGCCAATAACAAGAGGTTTACCGTTTTTTCGCGGTTTAAAAAGTTCATCGTCACAGAGCTGAAGTTTATTCTCAAGAAACTCTGTATACTTAAATTCGTTTTTTTTAGTGACTTCCTGGGTATGACTAACCGTCAATTGATTTTGAGTTAAAGGTTTATACCCTTCATTCCTATAAAATAATTTATTTTTTTCCTCTTTTCTAAAACAAAGATAATCAAGAAAAAAACAATGAAGAAAAAACTAAAATGAGGATATCAATATGATTATATTAAAAGGCGAATAACCTGAAAAACATTCTAAAAGGTAGTTTTACAACACTTACGAATACCACTACGTATTCATATTAGATTTAAAAATGCATATTATTATGCGATTCTTAAAGTATGAATGATGGATAAAAGATATAATATTCCGCATCACCCCTTTGATAGAACAAAAAAAGCTCAGCTATTTTTACGATAACACGTAACGCATTATATTATTTATTCTTAGCAACCACCTGCATTCATTATAAAACAGCTGTCATGATCATAATTCGCAATTATAAATATGGGTTTTGATTTTTTTCATTCTCTTGAAATTTTATAACAAATTGTATAACCGTATTATTTCCAAAAAATATAAAGAGGTTGCAAAGAAGCTTTTTGACAAAAACATGCTCAGCTACAAGCAAAAAGTTTTAGACATTGTAGAACAGGCAGAACCAAATCTGCCGATTATAGGATTGTTCGGTACAGTAGGATATCCGCTGTTTTATATTGTTTGGAAATTTTGGTTGCCTCAACCTTATGAAAGTCTCTTATTTCGTTGTATTGAGGCAGTTATAAGCCTTCCATGGCTCTTTTATCCATTGCTCACCAAAAAATTGAAAGACCTTTTCCCTGTATACTTTGTTTTTTCCGTACCACTACTTCTCCCTTTCTTTTTCTATTTCATGCTGCTCAAAAACGAGTGGTCAACAGTTTGGGCAATGTCCTCAATGGGAGGCCTGCTCATGCTTATCCTTATCATTTATGATTGGCTGCTCATCTGCGTCATAACAACTGTCGGTTTTGCAATGGCGTATGGAGCTGTACTCTTCCTCGATGGACATGTTTCATATACACATTTTCAATGGGATTATATTCCAACCTATTTTTTTGCACTTATCGGAGGTATTATTGGAAGTCATAGAAAACAAAGTGCCCACAAAACAAAAATCTCTCTACTGAAAAGCCTGAGCGGGAGTATCGCCCACGAAATGAGAAATCCGCTCAACGCCATCACAAATGCTATAGCTTCGGTACATTCCAAGCTTCCCGAAAAGCCCACTGGTACTATTGCTGCTGAAAAGTATACGTTAAGCCATTCCAGCCTGCTCAGTATTCATCATGTTATTGAAGAGAGTTCAACTACCCTGAACAGAGCCAATAAAATCATTGATTCAATCCTGACCAGCATGCAGGGCGGAGAAATAGCTACCAAGGGGTTTATCCATATAAAAGCAGTCGATGCAATTAACGCGGCAGTCAACAGTTTTCCCTACACCGATCGAGACGAAAAAAAATTTATCCGTGTCAATAAAATTCAGAATTTTGATTTTTTTGGTGATCGAGACCTTTTTTTCTATGTGCTCTTTAATCTGTTGAAAAACTCTCTCTACTACAAAAATCAACCCGGCTTTCGTATAGAAATAACGTCAGATACAATACCTTCTGCAAACATTATCCGAATCAGGGACACTGGCCCCGGAATACCGAAAAGTAAAACAGAACAGATATTTGAAAATTTTTACACTTCAAACAAAAAAGAAGGCAACGGTCTTGGCCTTTCATTCTGCAGAAGGGTAATCGAATCGTTCGGAGGAAAGATAGTCTGTGACTCTAAAGAGGGTGAATGGACGGAGTTCACCATCACACTTCCGAAATATGATTCCAAAAAGATACAGGAAATAAAAACTAAAATTCTCAGGGAAAAACGGGTACTTATAAGCGATGATCAAATCAACAACAGACTGATTCTTTCAAAATATTTATCAGAAATGGCCTGCCCGTATGATTTTGCTGAAAACGGTAAGCAGGCTATAGCATTACTTTCAGAAAACCGGTATGACCTGATTTTTATGGATTTTGAAATGCCCTTGATGAATGGCGACAAGGTTGTAAAATTTATCCGTTCAGCACAGGACATCGACCCCTCCCTGGCTTTTCATTATCTTCAGACACCGATTATCGGTATAACCTCCCTTCCGGAGGCTGAAGCAGCTGTAAGGGGAAAGAATTGCGGAATGAATGAAGTGCTTGCAAAGCCAATCAGAAGACCTGATATCAAAAAAATTATTGAAAAATACTTTTTTTCGGAATTGTCATTCATCAAAAACGACCAGGAAGAGATTATTGAGGGTACACGCATTCTCCTTGTTGACGACAACGAAACAAACCGCAAATTTATGAGCATGGTTCTTAAACATTACGGATGCACCGTTGAACAGGCCATACATGGTAAAGATGCCATAAATGCTCTTGAAAAGGAGGATTACGATCTGGTGCTGATGGATGTTGAAATGCCCGTCATGAACGGTATCGAAGCAACAAAAGCTATTCGTAGTGGTGAATATTTCAACCGTTTCAGTTTTTTCAATACTATTCCTATCATCGGCCTGACAGGAAATACTGATGAGCAAAGCTCTCTAAAAATAAAAGAAGCAGGTATGAACTATCATCTCGGCAAACCTGTATTCAAAGATGAACTTATATCTGCCATTGCAGTGATGCTGAAAAACAATACCTACCGAAACAAAACCATGAAAAGTCAAAATTTACTTGACCCGGAACACAATAAAACAGTGTTCTGGGAATCCATCAGGAATGAAAAAGTTCTAGACCTCTCAACCATCAACAGCCTCAATGAGATAGGTGGAAAGGAATTGATGGAAAGCCTCTTCGAAACTTTCATCGACGATTGTGACAAAATGATCGATGAACTTGCCGACGCGGTTGACAGAAATGATATGAAACAGTACGATCATATCATGCACACCCTCAAAGGCTCCTCGGGAAGTGTCGGGGCGAATAAAATGTTTGTGCTTTCCAGTTATATCAATCAGTATTCTCATAAGGGGATATGGCCTGAAAACGACACATGGATGATTACTTTTAAAGCTGTCTACACCGAAACCGTGCATGAAATGAAAATGTATCTCGACAGTGATGCACATCAGAGTAGCACCTGAAAAAAACAATGGAAACCGAGAAATACCTGTATCACCAAACAGTCTTATGACAAAAAAACTGCTGATCGTAAAAAATATTACCCACGAAGGAGCTGGACTTCTTGAAACCACGCTTATTGAGCAAGGGATTGAGTGGTGTTCTGTTGACCTAGCTGCTGGAGAGCTATTCCCTGACCCTCGTCAGTTCAGTGCTGTCGTTGTCCTTGGAGGTCCGCAGAGTGCCAACGATGAAACCCCTTCCATGCGGTTTCAAATACAGCAAATAGAAAAAATATTGCATGAGGGAGTACCTTACCTCGGTATCTGCCTCGGTATGCAGTTACTCGTGAAGGCCGGCGGAGGAAAAGTTGTGAAATGCCGGGTCAAGGAGACCGGTTTTGCTGACAGTGATGATAACACTTATCGTATAGAACTTACCCCTTCAGGAAAAGAAGATCCGCTTTTTGCCGGCCTGGACAACAGTTTCCCTGTTTTTCAGCTTCACGGAGAGACCGTTGAACTTGCATCATCGGGAATGGAGCTTCTTGGGACAGGAAAAGTCTGCAGAAATCAAGCAGTCAAAGTTGGAAAAAATGCTTATGGTCTCCAATGCCATTTTGAAATGACCGATGCCATGTTTTATGATTGGATTACTCTCGACAGTGACCTGAAACGCATGAAGCGCAACACCCTTATAGAACAGTTTGAAGCTCTCCGGAATGATTACACAGCGACAGGCCTGAAACTTATGAACAATTTTTTGAGCATTGCCTGTCTTGCCTGAACGACATCATTTACTCCAGAACCAGATCTATTGTGCGGCGTTGAAGATCAACACTGTTCACCTTGACCTTGACCCTTTGGCCAATCTGAAGACGTTTTTTTCGGCGTTTTCCAACAAGAGAATACGTTGCCTCATCATACTCATAATAGTCATCGGTGAGATTTCGCATGTGAACCATGCCCTCAATAGCAAAATCAACCATTCTTACATAGATTCCATAATCGGTAGCACCTGAAATAATACCGGGATAAACCTTACCTACATGTGAGTCCATATATTCAACCTGCTTGAGCTTGATTGATTCTCTCTCAGCCTCGACTGCACTTTTTTCCCGTTCGTTGGATATCTGGCAAACCGTCCGGATTTTTTCTGTTAATTCCGCCAGACGTGCAGCGGAAATTTTTTTTCGTTTTTTCCGAAGGCCCTCATATTCAAAGAGAAGCCTATGCACTATCAAGTCGGGGTAACGACGAATCGGAGAGGTAAAATGCGTATAGTGTTCAAACCCCAGACCATAATGCCCTACATTGTCGCCGGTATACACTGCTTTAGACATGGAACGCAACACAAGTTCGTTGACCAGAAACTCGACATTGGTGCCCTTCACCTGTTGAAGCAACTGACGGAGTACCGGAGCTGAAACAACAGGACCTTCCTTCCCGCGGTTCAACTTAAGATCAAAACCAAGTTTTTTAACAAAATTGGCAAGAATCAGCACTTTTTCCTGCTGAGGGAAATCATGAACTCTATAGATAACCGGCTGGGGTTCTTTCTTGTTTTCTTTAAAAGTTTTGGTAAGGTATTTGGCCACCTTGCGATTGGCGAGCAGCATAAACTCTTCAATAAGACGATGGCTTCCGAGACGTTCTTTCTTAATGACTTCAAGTGGCTCACCTTTATTGCCCAGTTTGAAACGCACCTCTTCGGTTTCGAAATCGAGCCCGCCATGCTTAAATCGCTTTTCACGCAGAATCACACTGAGGCGGTCAAGTAATTGAAGCTCTGAGACGTAATCGCCTTTACCATGCTTCAGAATCTCTTCCACATCTTCGTAGGCAAAGCGACGTTTGGAATGAATGATCGTTTTATGAAACTCGTGCTTGCGAACATCACCGTCGGCAGTCATAGTAAAAAAGACGGAAAATGCCATTCGGTCAACACCGGGATTGAGACTGCACACCTGTTCGGACAGCCTTGCCGGCAACATTGGAATCACCCGGTCAACTAAATATACCGAGGTCGCTCTTTTCAATGCCTCACGGTCAAGAGGAGAATTTTCGGGTACATAATGCGAGACATCGGCTATATGAACCCCTATAGAATAAAGACCGTCATCCAGAGATTCAATTGAAAGAGCGTCATCAAAATCTTTTGCATCGACAGGATCTATTGTAAACACTGTTTTCTCGCGAAGATCAAGCCGGTCTTCAAGATCTTCATCAGTAATGCCCTCACGGATGGAGGCGGCGAAGTCAAGGAGTTTGGCGTCAAAGGTTTCGTCTATCCCGCGGCTTCGTGCAATAGCACTCACTTCGACCGCTGAGTCACCCGCTTGACCAAGTATTTCCAGAACTTTTGCCTGAATAACCCCTTCCTTGCTGAAATCAAGCTCTCCTACCAGCACTTTCTGCCCATCAACTGCCTTTGCGGAGTTTCGGATCGGTACAATAATTTCGGGAAGAATTTTCCGGTTATCAGGTTTAAGCACGAACTTGCGGTTTGCTTTGGAAAGCGTACCGATAATGGTTGTAACAGCACGTGATATAACGCTCTTAACCACACCTTCGCAACGCTGATGAGGAGTAGATTTTGATGCATAGGTATCCGGAACATTTGATACAAGTACCTCAACTTCATCACCGTGAATAGAATAATTCAAATCTCCTGCCTTAATGAAGATATCGTCATCGAAACCTTCGACATCAACAAAGCCATAACCGTTAGGATGTGTGGAGATATGACCAGTATAAATTTTGGAAACCTTGTAATGCTCCTTGCCGGGAAGAGGAAATGGCTTGGCATGCACAAGATGATCTTCATAGGTAGTGGCCTCTATAACCGACAGCCCGTAACAGCGATTGGAATCTTTGTCAACGGCACCTTCTTCCTGCAGCTTGTGAAGCACATACCAAAAACCAGGAAGCTGCCTTGATTCGGTATAACCCAGTGCAATGGCCAAATCCAGAGACCTTAAACGAGCTCCTTCATGGTCAGAAAAAAAAGTCACAATTTCGGCAGCAAGAGAACTTTCGCCCCGCCTGAAAAGAAACTCGTTAATCAGAATATGATCATTAGGTTTCACCCGCTCACCAGTATGCGATACAGAAGGCTTTATGTTCTTTCTGGGCGGATTTTTTGATTTTCTGTTAAAACGCTGTCTGGCCACTACATTCAATCATTTATTGTTAGGATTCCATTTGTTTCCTTTTATCCAACACCTGTCTCTTTTTAAAAGAAGTTAATAACATCGGAATGCTTCAGCAAAAAATAAGCAACACAAACTGTGCTAAAGCTGAAAACTCACAATGTTTAAAATGGCCGGATGAACAAACACTTCCTTGAGAAAAATAACTAATAAATTGGAAACGTTTTCTTTGTCCGGCTCAGGGCGGGTTCTGCGGACAACATAGTGATATTTTCCTTGTTTTTACTCTATTTCTTTTTTTTATGCACCCCAGAGATGTCAACTCCATACATCACAGCATAGAATTATTCATACTCCAGAGATTTGCATACATTATAAGTGCACCACTATTTATTGCTGAGACAAGAGATGGAAGGCAAACTTTACCTGCAGGCTGAAAAGAGCTATTTACTCAATTGCAACCCTTTCCTTCTATGAACTCGCTTGCCGATTTTATTGCAGGAATTCCAAAAGCGGAAATACACCTCCATATTGAGGGGACGCTTGAACCGGAACTGATGGTTACATTAGGAAAACGAAACGGGGTTTCACTTCCTTTCCCAGATGCTGAAACCGCCCGAAAAGCTTATAACTTCAGTGACCTGCAATCATTCCTTGATATTTATTATCAGGCAACCGCTGTCCTTATAACCGAGGAGGATTTCTACGACCTGACTTTTGCCTACCTCAAAAAAGCCGCATCACAAAATGTCCGCCATGCTGAGATTTTTTTTGACCCCCAGAGCCATACGAATCGCGGCATTACCTTTGAAACCGTTATCCGCGGCATTGAACGTGCAGTTGTTGAGGCACACAGCACTCTCAATATCTCGACAAAGCTCATTATGTGTGTTCTTCGCCACCTGAGCGAAAAGGAAGGGCTCAAAATATTTGATAAGGCCCTTGCATGGAAGCAATGGATTGCCGGCATTGGTCTTGACTCTTCCGAACGGGGCAATCCACCTGAAAAGTTCAGAAACCTTTTTGAAAGGGCACACGAGGAAGGATTTCTGACTGTTGCCCATGCCGGCGAAGAGGGCAGTGCCGCTTCTATCAGGAATACTCTCGATACTCTGCACGTCAACCGAATTGATCATGGTGTTCACTGTATGGAAGATGACACTCTGGTCGCTGAACTGGTTCAAAAACAAATTCCGCTCACCGTTTGTCCCCTGTCTAATGTCAGGCTGAAAGTTTTTGAAAGTATGAAACAGCACAACCTGAAAGCAATGCTCAAGAAAGGACTGTGCGTCACCGTCAATTCGGACGATCCCGCCTATTTCGGAGGATATGTCAATGAAAACTATCTGGAGGCAGCAAACGCCCTTCACCTTAATCGCAACGATATTATCCAGCTGGCGCAAAACTCATTTACCGCATCATCGCTCAGCACCGTTCACAAACAACTCTACCTGGACGAAATTGACCGGTACGCAAGCAGCCGGAACGCTTAACCATATACTTCTCCTGATCAGATGAGCGAAAATAAGACAATCAATACCATAACGCCGCTCTTTTCGGTGGAGGTCATTGAAAAACGCATCAGTGAAATCGGCAAGGCAATATCGGATGATTTTGATATGGTTACACAAGATTGTCCACTCCTCCTTATCGTTGTTCTTAAGGGAGCCTTTATTTTTGCTGCTGATCTTCTGCGTACGATAACAATTCCCTGCGGCATCGATTTTATTCATGCTTCAAGCTACGGTTCAGAAAAAACTTCATCAGGCAGTGTCTCTATCAAACACAACCTTTCCATTACTGATCGACACGTTCTTCTTGTGGAAGATATTATAGACACAGGGTTGACCATACAACAGATCTCAGCAGAGCTTATCAGTATGAAACCCGCATCACTCAGCATCTGCACCCTGCTCGATAAACCTAACGCACGGAAACATCCTGCAGATATAACATATACGGGATTTGTTGTACCCGATGCCTTCATTGTCGGTTACGGCATTGACTATAACGAACGCTTCCGTGCACTCCCCTCGTTGGGTATACTCAACTCCTGAACCTCGCAGTCAAAATCACCATCCCTCGTTTGAATACGATTATTCCTGTTTCATGTGCGGCAAAACAACGGTGAAACCAATAATTTTATTTAAAAAAATAGAAATTTGTACAAAAATGTCTGAATTATTATTATTTTTCATTTATTTATCCTTATTTATTTAGGTATTAAATATTCATTGCTTAAATAAACGCAACCAATGAACGCCCTACAAGTGAATTTCAAATTGACAGAAACTGCATCCTTATGTTCAAAGAAACCCCGACATCTTCCCTTTCGCGCATAAAGCCATGGATAATAGATACGACCCTGAGGGATGGAGAGCAGGCACCGGGTGTTGTGTTCAGCGCTGATGAAAAGACGCACATCGCCTGCCTTCTTGCTGAAGTCGGAGTAAACGAAATTGAAATCGGTTACCCTGCAATCAGTGATGAGGAGCGCAATACAATCCGGAAAATTGCCTCCCTCAATCTTCCGGTACGTTTGACCAGCTGGGCCAGAGCAAAATGGCAGGACATTGAGGATGCCCGTCTATGCGGTACAGAAGCGCTTCACATAAGCTTCCCTGTCTCCGCTCTCTACCTGCAGCTTATGGAAAGAGATTACATCTGGGTACAGCAACAATTGCAGGAACTCATTCCGAAGGCAAAAAAATACTTCAATTTTGTCAGTGTCGGAGCTCAGGATGCTACAAGGGCAGAGCCTGATATGCTGAAAAGTTTTGTGCTTGATGCCGAAGCTTGCGGTGCGGATAGAATACGCATAGCCGATACTGTAGGCGTTGCGACACCGACATCCATACTAGCACTGATAGGACACTTGAAATCAGTAAGCTATGCTGCTCTTGAGTTTCATGCCCATAATGATCTTGGTATGGCAACGGCCAATGCATTTACCGCTCTTGAAGCAGGGTGCAAAGCAGTCAGCGTGTCAGTAACCGGACTTGGTGAACGGGCAGGAAATGCTGCACTTGAAGAACTTGCCATAGCCTTGAAACTATCAGAACATTTCGATTCACGTCTTGATACAAGACAGCTTCTGCATCTCTGTGAAACTGTTAGCAACGCATCGGGAAGAGTTATCCAAGATCAGAAAGCTGTGGTTGGAAAATCGGTATTTCAGCATGAATCAGGTATCCACTGTGCAGCTCTTTTAAAAAATCCACTCTCCTATCAACCGTTTCTTCCAGATCAGGTAGGTCGCAGCAAACAAGAGCTTATTATCGGAAAACACTCTGGCAGTGCCTCATTACAACATTTTTTTTCCAGCAGAGGAATTATACTGTCACGAAGCGAAGCTGGTCATCTCCTTGAGGTTGTCCGCCAAAGAGCTACTGAAAAGAAAGGAGCTCTGCAGCCGGAGGAACTTGAAGACATCTATAACACTCTTTTAGTCAAACAGTGATTAATCAGACCGCAAGTATCATGCTTATAGCCCAGGGAGAGGATCACAGCAGTATCAGCCTGCTTGCCGAAGTCAGCAGAACCATAACCAATGAGGATGATATCAACAAGGTATTAAGACTTGTTCTGTTCATCATGTCCGAACACATGAACATGCTAAGGGGTATGATCACAATTCTTAACCGTGATACCCGGGAAATTGTCATCAACGAATCATTCGGCCTTACTGCAGAAGAGAAGGAAAGGGGCCGTTACCGTATAGGCGAAGGCATTATCGGACAGGTCGTTAAAACCGGGAAAACGGTTATTGTTCCGAGCATAAACAACGAACCGCTCTTTCTTGATCGAACGCGTTCACGGTCTAAATCAAAAAAAGAGGGGCTATGTTTTATCTGTATTCCAATCAAGGCAGGTACAGAAATTATAGGCACCCTCAGCGCCGACCGTCAGCTTGAACCGGTCACGGGAGATGAACATGGAAAAAAAAACAAAGCCGGCAACGGACAGAGAGATATGCTGCAGCACTATGTCGACCAGCTCTCCATTATAGCAGCCATGATTTCTCAGGCGGTTCGTCTCAGACAGCTTGCACACGAAGAAAGCGCTAAAACCCCTCCGGACAACAAAACCGTTGAAAAGCTGTCAAAGCAAAAGCATTATTCGGATGAACACAATGAAGAAACCATTTCAGAAGCCGAACGTCCGGCAAATATAATCGGTAATGCAAAACCGATGATCTCGCTGTTTAAAATGATTGAAAAGATTGCAAAAACCAATGCAACAACGTTGATACTTGGAGAAAGCGGTGTTGGTAAAGAGTTGGTTGCCAGCGCTATTCATTTTAAAAGCCACAGATCAGACAACACCTTTATTAAGTTCAACTGCGCGGCACTGCCGGAAAGCATTGTCGAAAGCGAGCTTTTCGGGCATGAAAAAGGTGCATTCACCGGTGCATCGGCTACCCGTCAAGGAAGATTTGAGCTTGCCCATAAGGGGACAATCTTTCTTGATGAAGTCGGCGAACTCAGCCTGCCAATACAGGCAAAACTCCTCAGAATCATTCAGGAAAAGGAGTTTGAAAGAGTTGGAGGATCAAAAACCATTAAAGTTGACGTAAGGATCATTGCCGCAACCAACCGCAATCTTGAAGAATTAATACGTGAAGGACTTTTCAGGGAAGATCTCTATTACCGGTTGAATATTTTTCCCATTACCGTCCCCCCCCTACGGGAGCGCAAGACGGATATTCTTCTGCTTGCAGACTATTTTGTAGAAAAATACAATGCTGCCAACCATAAAGGCATCAGACGAATCTCGACAACAACGATCGATATGCTCATGCGATATCACTGGCCGGGCAACGTCCGCGAACTTCAGAACTGTATGGAACGGGCGGTCATTCTGAGCGAAGATAACGTTATTCACGGTTATCACCTCCCGCCAACGCTGCAGACCGCTGAATCCAGCGGAACACCCTATACCGGGTCACTGCAACAGAAACTTGATGCCATTGAGAAAGAGATGATTATGGAAGCACTTAAACGTACTAAAGGAAATATGTCGAGGGCTGCAATACAATTAGGTCTTTCAGACAGAATTATGGGGCTTCGGATAAAAAAATTCGATATCGACTACCGAAAATTCCGTCCATAAAGATCTGAACCATAGAACCAGATGAATTCATGACTTTCATGAAGTGCTGATTTTTTGCATTATATTAATAAGACATGTCTGTTTCATATTGAGTTCATGAACCCCCCCAATGTTAGTCGTAACACGATGTGATGCATAGTTGATTTGAATTCCAACTTCCGAAGCATAGTGCTATGGGCGCCTTTAAAAAAAACAGAATAAACATCACTCCTGACAAGGATGGAAACAGAGAGTCTTTTACTCTTGAAATGGTTGAGTTCAAACCGGAATGGCAATTTGAAGACAGAAAAACAGGGGTATTCTATAAAAACGGTATTATCCCACATAAACTGTTTATAACCTTTCTCGGAGGGAATATTCAACCTGAAAGTGCCAAAAAATCAATAGATATTCTTGAAAAGATGTTTCAAAGCGGTGTACTCACTAACTGCGAGTATATCAGAATTGCTGATTATAATGAGGTTATCAGCGCACCATTCAGCACAAGAATCCTTTACGCCAATTCGCTGAATCGCCTTAACAGCACCTACAACTGCCGTCCGTTCATCACCTATATCTGTGGCGCATCCCTTCTTATAAAGACAATGCTGCGCCTGTTCGCATCCTATGTAAGGCAACTTTTCATCTTTGTTCCGACTGTACAGGACGCCTTCAACCTTATAAACGCAGGACCGAACCTTGACCGAGTTCAGCATGAACATCAGATTGTTATTTCACAACAGGAAATCGATCGATTTGCCACACTGTGCGGACACATTCTTTTCAATGAATCCTTTACGTTTGACGAAAAGCTGAATGGTGTATCTCCAGATAATCCTCTGCACGATCTTTATACCATTATCTCGCTCCTGAACACCGATCTCAGAGAACTTCAGAAAACAGAAAAAGCGCAGAAGAAACAAATAGAAGATGCGCTTGAAGATTTCCGAATGTTAAACAAACAACTTTTGGTAGAGAAAAAAAATGTTGAAGAAAAAGAACAGATTCAGCAAATCCTTATCAAAAACCTTACTCAGGCAAGACAAGAGGCTGAAGCAGCGAACAATGCAAAGAGCGAGTTCCTGGCCAATTTATCCCATGAAATCATAACACCCCTGCACGCTGTAATGGGCATGACTGAGCTCCTTTGTACTACTGCACTCAACAGCGAACAAAAAAATTATGCAGATACCATACAAATAAGTACACGGCAGCTTCATCAGTTGCTCAACAACATTCTTGATTTCAGTAAAAATGTATCTGGCGAGCTCGACGGTGAACAATCTATCTTTGATTTCCGACGACTTTTTGAAAATATTTCTTCTCTTCTGCTCGATGAAGCCCTGAAAAAAAGTCTGCTGTTAACCTTCAACATTCCGCACTCAATTCCGACAGCGCTTGTAGGTTATCCTGCCTATATCTTGAAGGTGCTCATCAACCTTGTGGAAAATGCGATCAAGTTTTCCAATAAAGGGGAAATTGTCGTCAGCATCGAGCCTCTCGCTGAAACCGCTGATGAAATCAACCTCCGTATTTCAGTCAAAGACAATGGAATAGGCATTCCTGAAGGTAAACAAGAACTTATTTTTCAGAAATTTACCCAGTTAGACGCTTCTGTCACACGTATAGCAGGAGGAACAGGACTCGGGCTGGCTATCGCCAAGCAGCTTATTGAGTTTATGGGGGGAAGACTCAATCTCTTTAGTGTTGAACATGAAGGAGCAGAGTTCTGGTTTAAGCTTGCATTCATTAAGCCACAAGAAACCAGAAGCACTCCGAAATCATACACCACCCGGCAAGAAATTGTTTCACCATTAGGAACAGAATCTTCTGAATCTCAACCATCAGTCGAGAATGCGTTGCCAATAAATAACCGCATTCTGCTTGTTGAAGACAACAGCATCAATCAACGTGTTGCTACGGCCATGCTTAACAAGCTAAAGTTCACGGTAGATATTGCAACCAATGGCTTCGAAGCACTTGAAGCCCTGAAAAAAAATATTTATACTTTGGTGATCATGGATTTGCAAATGCCTCTGATGGGAGGACTTGAAGCCACCAAGGAGATCAGAAAACAGGGAACAGGAATCTTAAACCCTAATATCCCGATCATTGCAATGACTGCAAATGCAACGAAGGAAGACCATAACAACTGCCTTAGTGCCGGTATGAATGACTTTCTCTCAAAGCCTGTCATGATGACGACCCTGCAGACGTTGCTGCAAAAATGGGCGCAGTAATTTACTGATAAATAGCGCAAGAATACCTCGAATTAAAAAATAAAAATCGGACCACCTGAGGTGGTCGTTTCTGTTGTCGTTTGTTACCAGAACATTTTGGCGTGCGGCGCTCGTCCCTCACTGCCGCTCACCAAAATGTTGGTACTGCACTCTCGCTCAAAAAGCAAAGCCGGAATGAGCTGCCAACTGACTACGGGACGAAGACCGGGCGGAAGCCAATGAAGGAGTTACGGTTGCCGGGGGTGTAGTCGTAGCGAAAAGCCGACCGACAGTTCCCAGCATAGGTGAGCCAGCTACCACCACGAAGCACACGGGTCGAACAAGTATCATCATACCAACTATCAGTCCACTCCCACACGTTACCGGCCATATCATAAAGCCCTTCCGGTGTTGCTCCTTCAGGATAGCGGCCTACCGGTGTTGTCACTCCTTCATTGTCATTATAGTTAGCGCGGGTTGGTGTCGGTTCTGGCTCTCCCCATGGATATGTTCTGCTCTCTTCTCCACCTGCGGCATACTCCCATTCGATTTCGGTTGGTAATCGATAGAGGTGATCATTCGCTCCACCGCTCTCGATCAATGATAGCCACAAGCAATAAGAGCGTGCGGCATACCAACTTATACCAACTACAGGCTGTTCATCCTTGTTGAATCGTTTGTCATCAGCAGAATCTGAGCAAAAGCGGGTAGCTAACTCATTCATGTCCTTAAGATAATCGCTGAATCCCTGGATGCCCTTTGCAAGGCCAAGCAATTTTGTTTTATAGGTTTCAATGGGAAGGATACCTGCAAATGCGGGTTCTTTTGATGCCAGGTAGTTTATAAACCTGCCATAGAGTTGATTTGTAACAGTGTATTTTGCTACATAAAGATCTGGTAGTGTTTCAGGCTGCTTCGTAAGGGAATAGGTGAATCTTCCTCCCTTAATCAGGATATAATGAGCGCCAAGCTGGTCTGTATGATAGTTGTTGAGGCCTTTTTCAACAAACTTCTTCACGGCCTCAAGTGCTTCCGGATTGCCTGTAGCTTTCAGGCATTCCTGCAAATATCGCTGCTGATTTTGCGTTGTACCAGGGTTATTTAACCTTACTTCTAAAGCCTCTATGTCTATCGTTTTGGCTTCTTCTATCAGGGTTACCAGAAGATCTTGCTGCTTTTGGTTCAAATTACCACTGATCGGTGAATCAAAGATCTCTTTTATAAAGGCATTAACGGTACATTCCTCACTCTGTCCAATAAAAAAGCGGAGCGGCTCTGACCACCAGTCGTCGACAAAATGAGTAACAAGTTTGGTAATCAGCTTTGGAGTGCAAGCCTTGCTGAGCTGAACTGCCGCCATGTATTCCCTGAATGATTTATGGCGGAATCCGTACATCCCATCATCCTTTTTGCCATACTCTATGAGTAACCCAGCATGGTAAATCATATCTTCGCAAAAGCCGTCGACTGAAGGAGGATTATCGAGCTTATCCAATTCAACCTGTATGTGTGACTTCATTGTTTTTTTACTTGCCTCGTCCTTTCGCACTTTCTGTTGCAACCAAAGTGAGACCGGAGCAAGTACTCGCATCGCATCATCTAAAGGCAACTGCAAGCCATTTTGTTGTCGTTTTTTCTGATAACCGAGGAGATAATCCAAGACATTTTTGTATAAATCCGTACGACTTTTCGGTAAACAATCTTTTTCTTTCCAGAGCATGGCCATAAACTGCAGTAACAAAGGGACACCGGCTAATGCCCACAGACTCTTGTTTTTGTCATGACCACTTTTTTCTTTGTCTTGCTTCAGATAGGCTGAAATGGCGTCTGCTTTTACTTTAGCTTTTTGTAGCTGGCTAACTGCCCATAAAGTTTCGTCACCGACAGGGAGTTCACTTGATAAGACGGAAGTGAACCATTTCTGTAAAAAAACGGCCTGTTGATCTTCTGTAAAATCCATTATATCAGCCCGTATTGAATTATTCAGACTGATACCATCGAGCTGCCTGTACCCTGTAGTCCGTGATGTAACCACAAAAAATGCATTGGTATACAGGGTAACAATACTATTAATCCACGCGCACACCTCCTTTCTGTCATTAACATCACTGATTTCATCAAGTCCATCGAGCAAGACAAGTGTTGTTCGGTTTGCAAGCCATCCAGAAAAAATAGCTTGAGGGATAATCAGGTATTTTTCCTCATATATTTCCTGGATAAATGCAGGCAGAGAAAGATAGACACCATCTTTCTTTTTCAGTTCACGAAGCGAGAGAAAAAAAACCATAACCGGTTCTGTAAACCCTAACGCTTTATAGCCATCATTTTCAAGACAGGATAATGCATAATGCTTGAGTAAAGTGGTTTTCCCTGAACCTGGATCCCCGACCACAAGCATCAGGTGTTTTTTTTGAAAAACCAGTTTCATGATATTTGCCGGAGTTCGGATGTGCCCATCTATCTGTTGATCAAGTCCTGAAACAACATCAAAACGCATCTCGCTATGCCAAGTTTCTGAAAGACGTAATTCGATAAAGATGTTTGATAGCTTTACTGAAAACTCTTTAATTGCATTAGGCAGTTTTTGGTTAATATTTTCCAGTTCAGCTATAAGAAAGTTTTGGTAACGGGTAGCATATACATTATCAGTGGGGTTATATCCTTCTGGTGAAACTGAGGTGATAGATGATGGTGGATCCTTTTTGGTATAACCTTGAATGGGATAGCTTTTGATATGTGAGGTTTCGTCAGGAAAAACACTCGGATCAACCCTCCAGACACCAGGCGCGCTTTCTTCCTGATAGCAAATTGGAAACACATCAATCTTTGTGCCGTCAAAGCAACCATATAAGGCTCTTTTAGGGCCATTTTCCAGATAGGTTGCTCCTGCTGCCAGTTGTATGAAATCACCGCCAGGTTCCACCTCAGTTTGATGATAGTGCCCTTGCAGAAGAATATTGATATGAGTTTTTAGAGATTGCCTGATTTTAACTCGTTCACAATTGGTATGGAGCCAATCAAACGGATGATGCACCAATGCAAATGCGAGATCAAGCTCATTTTTTTGCCGTTTCTTCTTTAACTGAGTAATACATTCGTTAATACATGAACGCCCGATGCAGAGCATGCCATGATCTGATTTAGCTTCTTTGCAAAACAGAGTGCTATTCATTAAGAGTAGTCCCAGCCGAATGTTCTTTATCTCGCAAGAAATCAGTTCACAGGTGGACTTATCTGGAAAAACCCGAGGTAGAGAGAGAGTATTGAAATAATCATTGTACCATGAAGCATAGCAAGCAAGTTTACCGGTAAGGTGATACATCGGAGATTGCTGAAAATACTCATCAATATCTTTCTGGGTTTCAAGAGTTCTTAAAAGGCCAATACCCTTTTTACGCTCCACATCATGATTGCCTGGAACAATAAACAAGTACTCCCGTGTTAGATCAGCTGCCTTAAGCAATGCATCAAAGAATGTCGTCGCTGGGGCATTTACCCCACCCTTAAAAACCCCAACATCACCTTTACCTGCAATGTCGCCTGTTGCAAAAATAAGATCAGGGTTCCAATTGCCTTGCTCACGATACCATTGAACAGATTCAACTAGAGCCTTAAGTACAACATCAGATTCATAAGGATTTGATGTACTCAAATGAATATCCGAAACATGCAACCAGGTTACTGCCATAATAAGGGAGTGAATGGATTAACAGGAATGGAACTGACGTGTTTACAATATAATACAAACCTGAAGATTGTGTATTGCATAACAAACAAGCCCGCCCCCCCGCTGCTGTCCGCTCAAGATCGCCACTGCCCCCCCTGCAATGCTCGCCAAGCAAAAGACAGAAGCCAAAGAGCACTGCACGCCGCCGCCAGATGCCAGATCGCACGCCACGCATGCAGGCAGCAGAAGCCAAAGCAAGCAAGCCGCCAATGCCAGCTCCCCCGCCAAAGCTCTTGGCAGCATTCGCCAATGCACCGTAGCGATCTTCGTATGCACTGGCGCGCTATTTGCCTCAGCTCTTACTGCAAATAGCGTGACAGTGCAGGCTTATCGCTGAGTTGATTGTGGCAAGGGTTTGGCGCCATATTTGCCCAAACTCCTGCTGGCAAATATTGTGACAAACCTGCTGGCAAGATGCAGGTACTCCTGCACGAAGGGCCACCCAGAAGTGCATACAGGGAGCTATAAAATTAATCACTTCTGTGGTGGCCCGCCCACATTAATGCGCGAAGCGCCATATTTAATTGTTGCCAATGCCCGGCTCTTCCGCCAAAGCTCTTCATGACAGCATTTGCCAATGTCAGTTACCAAGTCAGCAAGCGGAGCGCGCAGTGTTAAAGTTCGTCGTTAGTCCTGGCCACTGGTCTCTGTGATGGAGCTGAAAGACCTGCTATACTTTTCAGATTTCGGTTCAGGTAAGCCAACAGTTTGCAGATTGCTTTGCGAAGAAGTTTGGCTGGCTTTCTGCGAAGTTTGGTTACCAGCAGAAAATTTTTGCGCGCTTTCTCTCGATAGGTGCGTGGTTTTTTCTGCCCTTCTGGCGCATGAGCATGGTGCTGATCAATAATCTGTTCGGTTTTCTCTCGGGCATCATTGAGCAAACCAAGATCTGTCGGATATCGAATGTCTGCAGGGGCACACGTTGCATCAAGAATCAGTTGCCCTTTGTTCGAAGGCTGCTCAACCAAGAGTGACCGTGTTGATGCTGGTTCATCCAGCAGAGGCTGATAAGCAGTTGTTTCGTCGCAAGTTGGCTCAACATTGAGCGGCTCTTGCAACACAACCTGTTCTTGTGCTGGTTTATCACATACCGATGCATTGATCTCTTGCACCTGTGCTGCTGCGATTGGCTCATCAACAAGCAGTTTCACTTCCCTGACATCTCTGTCTCTTACCGCCCCTGGTGCAGCAGGCTTGTCTTGAGTACCCGAACCGTGATTATCTTTCTGCTGCTGCAAACGCTCTTGTCTCTCAAGCTGTTCACGATACTGTTGGTGAAGATGCTCATCCACATGAGCAATATCAAGCGAGGTGAAGCGTTTGCGAAAATGCGTCATCAACGACGGATTGAATGGCGGTTCAATACGAAAGCTCTCAAAGCCTATAAAGAATTGCAGATAGGGATTTTCCTGTATCTGAGCAACGGTTTCTTCATCACTCAGTCTGAGCGTTTCCTTGATAATCAATGAACCAAGTGCAATACGAACACTCAATGCAGGATTACCATTGGGTGCAGTAAAATATTTGGCATAAATCTGTTCTGCTGCAAACCATGGAATGGTGTTGGACAACTTGAACCAACGATTTTCGGGATCGAGTCCCCCTGTAAATGGCAGTATAAAATCAGTAAACGATAGCTGCTTGAACTGTGGCTGATACATGCTTGATTTCGAGGTGCAAGGGTTTTTGACGATTTCTATCATTTACCTTGCACTAATATATCAAAAATATCAGCTTAATCTATATATAATATGAAGTTAACATTTGTTCAGTAAGCCCTAATATACCGTTTCCCGCAGGCAGGCTAAAGGAATTTTGGTTAAGATTTGTACATTAGGTGTAATAATGATCTCACAGAAGATTGCTGCAAGAAATTATATACTATGAGACAAGTTCAGAAAAGCGGAGATACTTACATGGAAAATTTGAAGCAAGAGGCTATCAGGGTAATATCCGAATTGCCGGAGACAGCAAACATTGATGACATCATGTATGAACTCTATGTTGTTGATAAAATCAAGAAAGGTAGAGATGCGATTGACCATGGGGAGTCAATTTCAACCGAAGAGTTAAAAAAAGAGATGCAAGCGTGGTAAAATGGTCACAACCGGCAAAAAACGACTTAAGGCAAATTTATGATTTCATTGCAAGGGATTCCAGGTTTTACGCGCAGAAAGTCACTCTTGAAATCGTCAAAAAGTCAGAAAAACTAAACTCCTTTCCAGAAGCTGGCAGAATTGTTCCTGAGATGGGAGATAACAATATTAGAGAGTTACTTATTTATTCCTATCGAATAATTTATGAAATCTCACCAAGCAAAGTTGAAGTTCTTGCATTGATTCATGCTAAGCGTAATTTCTTGAACGAGTTAATGAGTGAGCACCTGCAATAAATTGCTACTGATTTGTCTGTGATTTCACAGGCGACCATGATCAAGCGGAGTTGTCTTACCCTTTCGCTTATCTTTCAATAGCCTCATCTGCAAGCTTCTCAAGTATGTCCTCCGATTCCGCAAATAATTTTTGCCATTTCGCCTCAGAATGGAGTTCTTCAAGCACCCACTTCGCTAATACGTTCTGATCGACCTCTGGAAGGGTTGATGCCTGCTTAAAAGCCATTTCGAGCAATGTCGTCATAGTATTATTCTCCTCTCTATTGTTGTTTGCGGTGTTTCTGTTTTACGTCAATACTTTAATACTGGGACTTATAGGACACAGTGGGCTTATGGGACAGATAACAAGGGTTATTTCGGCATGCCAGCAATAAACTGACCAATCCGACCGACCTCCTCTTCGCTGAGCCTGAATTCACCCGCGCCAATGATACCCTCAACCTGAACGGCATTTCGGCCACCGACAATTGCTCCTGTAACCGCCGGATGGCGCAAGGTCCATGCAATGGCTACTTCACCGGCTGAACGGCCATGCGGTAATCCGATAGCTTTAAGAAGTTCGACCAGCTTAATATTTGCAGACAGGCGTGGCTCCTGAAACTCCTTGTTTCCTCTGCGCCAGTCATCCTTGGGAAAATTTGCAACACGTTCGATCGTCATCGCTCCGGTCAGCATACCCGACAGCATTGGGGAGTAGACAATGACACCGATGTTATGCTCCAGGCAGAAGGGAAGAATCTCCTTTTCAACTGCCGGCCGCAACATTGAATAGGGAGGCTGCAGGGATGCAACAGGTGCTATAGGCATGATACGACGCAATTGTTCGACACTGAAATTCGACACTCCGATATGCCGCACAAGACCTTGCTCTTTCAGGCAGGCCATCTCCTGCCAGCCCTCTTCTATATCGTCGTCTGGATTCGGCCAGTGAATCTGGTATAGATCGATTGCATCAACCCCAAGCCTCTTCAGGCTCCCTTCACACTCCCGTCTGATAGAATCAGCCTTGAGAGAGTTGGAAATTTGTCTCTCTTCATTCCAAGCCAGTGCGCATTTTGTAAATATAAAAGGTTTCTTTTTTAAGCCGGCCACAGCCTTGCCGACAAGTTCCTCCGAATGGCCAAGACCATAAACCGCTGCTGTATCAATCCAGTTTATACCAAGTTCAAGAGCCCGCTCAATGGCTCCGACAGCATCTCCATCATCCTGCGCACCCCAGCCGTACGCCCAGTTGCTGCCACCAATAGCCCAGCTGCCGAAGCCGATGGAAGTAATGTGCATATCGGTATTTCCAAGCTTCCGTGTCTCCATGATAGTATGTTTCAGGTTATTATGGTTGTCAACCCAGCGCCAAACCTACATATCTGTAGGTTTGGCGCTGGCAATATTATTCTTCCCACGTTGATAGAATACATTTTTTTGTCACAAAATAACGAATTACAAACACTCTTCGGTTGTGATATGCTTCAATATCAATGCGTAGTAACAGACGAGATCAGGAATGGCCTTTCCTCCTGTAGAAATCATGCCAAAAATATACATAAATGTAACTTTCTGAAATATGTTACAATATTGTAGCATATTTCCTTACTGATAATCGACATCAAATAAAATAGTTACACCCGATATTAATAAAATATAACCACTTCGATGGGCTGAAACCCTTCAACTGTAAGGTTTTGCCGGGGACCTCTTTTTTTTATTACATCGCTAATTCATAAACAAGCTGACTTTGGCACGCATGTTGCATATTATATACATAAATATTCAGGATAAAGTATAGTCAAACCTGAATATCTGATGATAAAGACATCGCAAACCTAAAAAAGTACGAAAATGAGAAAAGTTGCTATTTACGGAAAAGGTGGCATCGGCAAGTCAACCACGACACAGAACACTGTTGCCGGCCTTGCAGAAATGGGCAAGAAAATTATGGTTATCGGCTGTGACCCGAAAGCTGACTCTACCCGACTCCTCCTTGGTGGACTGCAGCAGAAAACAGTTCTGGACACACTGCGTGAGGAAGGTGAAGAGGTTGAACTTGAAGATATCATCAAACCTGGATACAGAAACACCCGCTGCACAGAATCCGGCGGTCCTGAGCCAGGTGTAGGCTGTGCAGGTCGCGGTATCATCACCTCTGTCAACCTGCTTGAGCAGCTTGGAGCTTTTGATGATGAATGGGATCTCGACTATGTATTCTACGATGTTCTCGGTGACGTTGTATGCGGGGGATTCGCCATGCCGATACGTGACGGTAAAGCTGAAGAGATCTATATCGTCTGTTCGGGCGAGATGATGGCGATGTATGCAGCCAACAACATCTGTAAAGGTATTCTGAAATATGCCGATACCGGTGGAGTTCGTCTTGGCGGTCTTATCTGCAACAGCCGTAATGTTGACAACGAGCGCCAGATGATTGAGGAGCTTGCCAAAAAGATCGGCACGCAGATGATCCATTTTGTACCTCGCAACAACTTTGTTCAGCGTGCTGAGATCAACCGTAAGACCGTTATCGAGTACGATCCATCTCACGAGCAGGCTGATGAATACAGAGCTCTTGCCAAGAAAATTGACGAAAACAAAATGTTCGTCATCCCTAAGCCGCTTGAAATTGAAGAGCTTGAAGCACTACTCATTGAATTTGGTATCGCTAACTAATAAACACGGAGTACACACACATGTTAATGATCAGAACAATCGTCAGGCCGGAAAAGGTATACGAAGTAATGCAGGGACTGCTTGATGCTGGCTACCCCTCTATCACAAAGATCCCTGTTGTCGGGCGCGGTAAACAGCGAGGACTTACCGTTGACGACGTTATCTATGACGAAATCCCCAAAGAGATGCTCTTTTTGGTGGTTGCTGACAGCGACAAGGATTTTGTGGTAAGGGCTATCCTTGATAATGCAAAGTCGGGTGCGGATGGAAAGTTCGGCGATGGCAAGATCTTTATTTCAGCTGTCGAAGAGGTTTATACTATCAGTTCGGGTGAAAAGGAGAGTGAACCATCACTCACCTCAGCAGAGGAGGCCTGAGCATGAAAGAGATTATTGCAGTCATCCGTATCAACAAGGTCAACGCAACCAAGAAGGCGCTTATTGAGGCAGGCATCCCTGCATTTACAGCAACCGGAGGGGTTATGGGCCGCGGTAAAGGGGTGGTTCACTCCGATATTCTCCAGGGCGCTGAAGCGGGACATCTCGAAGCAATCGCCCAGCTTGGCAAAGCGCCGAGGCTGGTAGCCAAAAGGATTGTCACTGTTGTCGTACCTGAAGAGTTATGCAAAACAGCAATTGACACCATCATCAAAGCAAACCAGACCGGTAAACATGGTGACGGAAAGATATTTGTAACGCCAATTCTGGAAACCATCAGGGTAAGAACCGGCGAAAAGGACCAGGCAGCGTTGAATTAAGAAAATCAATTTTCAAGGTGTAAACGGAGAGAGTTACATGGAGGCGAACAAAATTTATCCAG
The DNA here is from genome assembly GCA_903940125.1 of uncultured Chlorobiaceae bacterium. GTDB lineage: Bacteria > Bacteroidota > Chlorobiia > Chlorobiales > Chlorobiaceae > Chlorobium. The sequence continues at coordinate 43,916 of CAJAJL010000079.1, forward strand.
ATCCTTCAAAGGTGAGGGAGGAGCTCATACAACGCTACCCGAGCAAGGTCGCAAAAAAGCGTGCCAAATCGATTATCGTTAATGACCCTGAGATTATTCCTGAAGTACAGGCAAACGTGCGGACAGTTCCCGGCATCATCACACAGCGGGGATGTTCCTATGCTGGTTGCAAAGGTGTTGTGCTTGGACCGACACGTGATATCGTAAACATTGTACATGGTCCTATCGGCTGCAGTTTCTATGCATGGCTGACGCGCCGCAACCAGACAAGGACCGAGTCTTTGATGGACGCAAACTATATCCCCTACTGTTTTTCAACTGACATGCAGGAGGAGAATGTTGTCTTTGGCGGTGAAAAGAAGCTTAAAGTAGCTATTCAGGAGGCTTATGACCTCTTTCATCCGAAGTCCATCGCTATTTTTTCGACCTGTCCAGTTGGTCTGATCGGTGATGACGTTCATGCTGCATCAAAAGAGATGCGTGAGAAGTTTGGTGATTGTAACGTGTTTGGATTCAGCTGTGAAGGGTACAGGGGTGTCAGTCAGTCTGCAGGCCACCACATTGCCAACAACGGTGTTTTCAAACACATGGTTGGCCGCAATAACACTCCGAGCGAAGGAAAGTTCAAGCTCAACCTTCTTGGCGAGTACAACATCGGTGGTGACGCTTTTGAGATTGAACGGATTTTTGACAAGGTGGGCATTACTCTGGTCTCATCCTTCAGCGGCAACTCAACGGTCAGCCAGATTGAAAACTCACATACAGCCGATCTTAACGTGATACTTTGTCACCGGTCGATCAACTATATGGGTGACATGATGGAGACTAAATATGGTATTCCGTGGATGAAGGTGAACTTTGTGGGTGCTGAATCGACTGCAAAGTCCCTGCGCAAAATTGCTGAGTACTTTGGTGATGAGGGTCTGAAGGCAAAGGTTGAAGAGGTTATTGCCGAAGAGATGCCGAAAGTCAAGGCAATTATTGAGGAGATTCTGCCAAGAACAACAGGCAAAACGGCCATGCTCTTTGTTGGAGGCTCACGTGCCCACCACTACCAGGATCTCTTCAGTGAACTTGGCATGACAACGGTAGCTGCAGGATATGAGTTTGCTCACCGCGATGACTATGAAGGTCGTGACGTGCTGCCAAAAATCAAGGTTGATGCTGACAGCAAGAACATTGAGGAGTTGAAAGTGCTGCCCGACCCGGAACTTTACAATCCAAGAAAAACCGAAGCTGAGCTTGAAGCACTGAAGGAGAAAGGACTTGAAATCAACGGCTACTCGGGAATGATGAAGCAGATGACAAAGAAGTCACTTGTTGTCGACGACCTCAGCCACTATGAGTCTGAAAAGCTGATTGAGATCTATAAACCGGATATTTTCTGTGCCGGCATCAAGGAGAAGTATGTGGTACAGAAGATGGGAATTCCTTTGAAACAGCTTCACAGCTACGACTACGGCGGCCCCTACACCGGTTTTGAGGGTGCAGTGAACTTCTACAAGGATATCGACCGCATGGTGAACAACCCGGTATGGAAACTGATCAAGGCACCATGGCAGAAAGCCGGAGCTACAAACGGAAAAAGTAAAGGACTCAAAGCCAGTTACGTTACACAGTAATGATAGGAAAACGGAGACTATTCAATTATGCTATTAAGACATACATCAAAAGAGGTTAAAGAGCGTGAAGGGCTTACGATCAACCCGGCGAAAACCTGCCAGCCGATCGGGGCCATGTACGCAGCGCTCGGTATTCATGGCTGTCTTCCTCACAGCCATGGTTCTCAGGGATGCTGTTCATATCATCGCAGTACCCTGACCCGACACTATAAAGAGCCCGTAATGGCGGCAACCAGTTCATTTACCGAGGGAGCTTCGGTATTTGGCGGCCAGGCTAACCTGCTTGCGGCCATCGAGACCATCTTTTCGGTCTATGAGCCGGACATCATTGCCGTTCACTCCACATGCCTTTCGGAGACCATCGGTGATGACTTGCAGCAGATTACAAGAAAGGCAAGAGATGACGGGAAAATTCCTGAAGGCAAGCATGTTATTTTTGCCAGCACTCCAAGTTTTATTGGTTCACATGTGACCGGTTATTCCAATATGTTAACCGGTATAGCTGAACAGTTTGCTGTTTCAACTGGTGTAAAGAAAAACCAGATCAACATCGTTGCCGGATGGATGGAGCCTTCGGACATGCGCGAGATCAAGCTCCTTTCAAAAAAACTCTGTGTTAAGATTGTGCTCTTTCCTGACACATCGGATGTCCTTGATGCGCCTCAAAGCGGAAAGCATGTCTTTTATCCTAAGGGCGGCACAACGGTGGCAGAACTGCAGAGCACAGGCGACAGCATCTATTCGCTTGCCCTTGGGCCCATCAGTGCGGAACCTGCGGCTATAGCGCTGGAAAAAAAGTGCAAAGTCAGTTTTGAAACCCTTGACATCCCGATCGGCCTGACAGCAACTGACCGATTCATTATGACGATGAGCGAGGTTGCAAACGTGAACGTACCTGATGAGATTACAGAGGAGAGAGGACGGCTTGTGGATGTGATGGCCGACATGGAGCAGTATCTCTACGGGAAAAAGGTAGCGCTCTTCGGAGACCCTGACCAACTTCTCCCGCTCACGGAGTTTCTGCTTGATTTGAACATGAAACCGACCCATATCGTCAGCGGCACGCCTGGTCAGCGTTTTGAAAAACAGATGCGTCAGCTTCTTGACGAGAGGTCACCTGAAACAAACTTCCGCAACGGACTGCAGGCTGATATGTTTTTGCTGCACCAGTGGATGAAAAATGATCCTGTTGACCTGCTTATCGGCAACACCTACGGCAAGTATATGGCACGCGACGAAGATGTCCCGTTTATCAGATTCGGTTTCCCGATTCTTGATCGCATCGGTCACAGCTACTTTCCGAATGTCGGCTACAGCGGCAGCTTGAGACTTGTTGAAAAAATTCTCAGTGCCATTATGGACCGTCAGGATCGCGATGCGCTTGAAGAGAAGTTTGAGCTGGTTATGTAACCGTAAGTGCAGTACAACAATTATTTAAGGGGTCGTAGCTATGGAAAAGATCACTATTCTCGAAGGAAGGCAGAAGCAGATCTTCGAAAAGAAAACAGGTGCAGAGCAGCTTGATATTTCCTGCGACACATCAAGCCTGTCAGGATCTGTCAGCCAGCGTGCATGCGTCTTCTGCGGATCCCGTGTGGTACTCTATCCAGTAGCTGATGCCCTTCATCTTGTCCATGGTCCTATCGGGTGTGCCGCTTATACGTGGGACATCCGGGGGGCTGTCTCTTCAGGCCCTGAGTTGCACCGGTTGAGTTTTTCCACCGACCTGCAGGAGATGGATGTGATTTACGGCGGCGAAAAAAAGCTCTACCATTCACTCATTGAACTGATTGAGCAATATAAACCGAAAGCTGCATTTATTTATTCGACCTGCATTGTCGGGCTTATCGGTGATGATATTGAAGCCGTCTGCAGAAAAGTTGCAAAAGAGACTGGGATTCCTGTCCTGCCGGTACATTCCGAAGGGTTTAAAGGCACCAAAAAGGATGGTTACAAAGCAGCATGCCATGCCCTTATGAAACTTATCGGCACAGGATCAACTGAGGGTATCAGTAAATACAGCATCAATATCCTTGGTGAATTCAACCTTGCCGGCGAAGCCTGGATTATCAGGAAGTATTACGAAAAAATGGGTATCGAAGTTGTTTCGACCCTGACTGGTGACGGACGCATTGATGCTGTCCGACGCGCACACGGAGCATCGCTCAACGTTGTACAGTGCTCCGGTTCCATGACCTGGCTTGCCAAAGAGATGGAGCAGAAATACGGCATCCCCTATATCCGCGTCTCATACTTCGGTATCGAAGATATGTCAAAATCACTCTACGATGTTGCTAAACACTTCGCTGAGCGCCCGGACATTATGGAAGCCGCAAAACAGGTTGTAAGTGAAGAGGTAAAAGAGCTTTATCCTTCACTGCAGAAGTTCAAAAAAGCACTGACCGGAAAGAAAGCGGCAATTTATGTCGGCGGTGCATTTAAAACATTTTCACTTATCAAGGCACTCCGTTCAATCGGCATGTCGGTAGTGCTTGCAGGATCACAGACCGGAAACAAGGATGATTATGCCAGGCTCAAGGAGATGTGCGACGAAGGAACCGTGATTGTAGACGATTCAAACCCTGTTGAGCTTTCGAAATTCATTCTTGAAAAAGAGGCTGACCTGCTTATAGGGGGTGTGAAAGAACGGCCAATCGCCTTCAAGCTTGGTATTGGATTCTGCGATCATAACCATGAGAGGAAAATTCCTCTCGCCGGATTTGTCGGTATGTACAATTTTGCACTGGAGGTCTATCAATCGGTCATGAGTCCGGTATGGCAGTTCGCTCCAAGAAAAGGAGTCAAGATATGAAGCACGCAAAAACAGCAACACAGAACGCCTGCAAGCTCTGCAACCCGCTCGGGGCCTGCCTTGCCTTCAGGGGAATAGAGAACTGCGTGCCGTTCCTGCACGGCTCTCAGGGATGCGCGACCTATATACGCCGCTACCTGATCAGCCATTACAAGGAGCCAATCGATATTGCTTCATCAAATTTCCATGAAGAAACCGCAGTATTCGGCGGCAGTCATAACCTTAAAATTGGACTCAAAAACGTCAGCAAGCAATACAAGCCGGAGGTTATCGGCATAGCTACCACCTGCCTGAGCGAGACGATAGGTGATGATGTGCCTATGATCATCAGGGAGTATAAACAGGAGTTCAAAAACGGCTCACCGATGCCGATCATGATTCATGCTTCAACGCCAAGCTATATGGGGAGTCATATCGACGGTTTCCATGCTGCTGTACGGGCAACGGTGAAAACTCTCGCTGAGAAAGGTGCACGGGAAAACCTGATCAATATCTTCCCGAACATGGTATCACCGGCAGACATAAGATACCTCAAGGAGATTCTTGAAGATTTCAAGGTACCCTATATGCTTCTGCCCGACTATTCACAGACAATGGACGGTGGACCGTGGGGCGAATATCATCGCATTCCACCTGGCGGTACTCCAGCGAGCGCAATTGCCATGGCAGGACGTGCAAGTGCAAGCATAGAATTCGGCTCTACACTTGAAACATCGAAATCAGCCGCAGGATATCTCGAAGAGGCATTCGGAGTACCGCGGTATCATCTTTCCCTTCCTATCGGCATCAAGGGGAGCGACACATTCTTTACCCTGCTTGAAACACTCACTCAACAGGAGAGGCCCGAAAAATATGACGATGAACGTCGCCGTCTGATTGATGCTTACGCTGACGGACATAAATATGTGTTCGAGCAGAAGGTCATTATCTATGGCGAAGAGGATCTGGTAGTCGGCATGACAGCATTTCTCAGCGAAATCGGCATAACCCCCGTACTCTGTGCTTCTGGCGGAAAAAGCGGCCTTCTGAGAAAAAGCATTAAAGAGTTGATCCCCAACATGGAGGAGCTGGGTATCAAGGTGCGGGAAGGCGTTGATTTTGTCGATATCGAAGATGAAGCAAAGCTACTGAAACCCGATTTTCTTATCGGCAACAGTAAAGGGTATACCATGTCAAGAAAAAACAATATTCCGCTGCTCAGGCTCGGCTTTCCGATACACGACCGCTTCGGAGGTCAGAGAATGCACCACCTGGGGTACAGAGGCACCCAGGAACTGTTTGACCGGATTGTCAATACCGTTATCGAACAGCGGCAGAATGCCTCATCAATCGGCTATACTTACATGTAAAGGGAGGAAACCATGTCACTCAAAATAGAAAACCACCCCTGTTTCAACGATGCGTCCCGCCATAAATTCGGTCGTATCCACCTCCCTGTTGCACCGAAATGCAACATCCAGTGCAACTACTGCAACCGGAAGTTCGACTGCATGAACGAAAACCGTCCCGGTGTAACAAGCCGGATACTATCGCCTCTGCAGGCTTTGCACTATCTGGAACAGGCCTTGGTGCTCTCACCGAACATTGCCGTCGTCGGGATTGCCGGCCCGGGAGACCCTTTTGCCAATCCGGATGAAACCATGGAAACGCTACGGCTGGTAAGGGCAAAATATCCTGATATGCTGCTCTGCCTTGCAACAAACGGGCTGGAACTGCTGCCTTATATTGATGAACTTGCAGAACTGAAGGTGAGCCACGTCACCATTACCATTAACGCAATCGACCCGGTAATCGGTGCAGAGGTCTATGCCTGGGTCAGATATAAAAAGAAAATGTACCGTGAGGTTGAGGCTGCCAGGGTGCTTATCGCAAACCAGCTTGAGTCGCTTAAAAAGCTTAAGGAAGCGGGCATAACCGCTAAAGTTAACTCGATTATCATTCCAGGTGTCAACGACACTCATGTGATTGCCGTTGCATCAAAAGTAGCTGAGCTTGGAGCAGATATTCTGAACTGTCTCCCTTATTACAGCACAACGGAAACAGTTTTTGAAAACATAGAGGAACCATCTCTGGAAATGGTAGCTGAAATTCAGATTGCCACGAGCGAGTACCTACCGCAAATGAAACACTGCGCAAGGTGCCGCGCCGATGCAGTCGGGATCATCGGTGAGATCAACAACGAAGAGATGATGAAGAAGCTCGCAGAGGCAGCCGCGTTACCGAAAAATCCATCTGAAAAGCGGCCATACATTGCTGTAAGCAGTATGGAAGGGGTACTGATCAACCAGCATCTCGGTGAAGCAGAGCGCTTTCTGATTTATGGCTTCAACCATCAAAACGGTGATTGTATCCTTGTCGATTCCCGAACAGCACCGCCATCCGGCGGAGGTCAACAGCGGTGGGAAGCGCTTGCCGACACACTGCACGATTGCAGAGCTCTGCTCGTCAATGGTGCCGGAGACTCACCGACCAAAGTCATGAAAGCTAAAGGCATAGATGTCATGGTTCTTGAAGGCGTCATTGAAGAAGCTGTTCACGGTGTGTTTATCGGGCAGGACCTGAAACATCTCATGAAAAGCAGTCAAATCCATGCATGCGGAACAAGCTGTTCCGGCACCGGAGGCGGATGCGGCTGATCGGAGGGAGGGATCTATTATTGCAAAACATTTATCAAAACCATTCGCTAATTATAATACATACGAAACACCATCATGGACAAACCAAAACATCACATTTTCGTCTGCGCAAGTTTCCGCGCCCAGGGAACTCCCCAGGGCATCTGTCACAAAAAAGAGTCGCTCAGCCTTATTCCCTATCTCGAAAGCGAACTCTCTGACCGTGGCATGACTGACGTAGCCGTCTCTGCAACAGGGTGCCTCAACATCTGCGAAAAAGGACCTGTCGTTGTAATTTATCCTGAAAATTTCTGGTATGGAGAGATAGATGGGGAAGAAAAAATTGACGAAATCCTTGATGCTCTTGAAAATGGTGAAGCCTGCGAAGCTCACCTGATAAGCTGAAACGTTATTCGGTTAGTGCTGTCTTTTGCAATGCAGAAGACAGCACTCATTTTTTTAGGTGCCGTTATAACCGAAAAAACATATCGAAAATTCCATTTTTTGCTGCAACACCTGTTCTTTCTTCATTACACCTACCCGGTGCTCTCCGGCGCCGGGATTTTTTTCTGAATCAAATGGGTGAACGTTATCACTTCTTTCTTTTCAGTAAAATTGAATGGTAGAGAGGAACACATCTTGAATCTTTCAGTGTGGTAATCGTAGCGGAGAATAAAAGATGATCGTTGACGCCTGTAAGGGTACCAAACCCCTCATTGCCGAATGAATCATCGAAGGTGAAATGACATTTTGTTGTCTCTTTATAACATTTACCGGAAAAATCGGGTGCTGCTGAGCGGCCTGAAGAGTATCCCGCTATGCCATCGAGTTCCAATTCACCTTTGTTCTCGGTGATAGTGAGAGATAGAAAGCGTTGTTCGGGATCTTGATTTGTCGTCGTTGTTCCTTCAAACGAGCCAAGAATTGACCGAGAAGAAAAGCCGCACAACATGGTGACCAGAAAGCAAATGGTAAATGTTTGGAGTAAACGCATTGTTTAAGGCAACCAGATGACTGAGGTTGAGAATATGCTTATATAAGTATACCGCCGCACTTGATGACGTATGTAATGAAGGTAAATTAAAGTTTTTTTGATATAGCGCATGAATGGTGCGCTGACCCAAAGCTTTTCGAAAAAACTTGTTGTATTTTATAATGCGTGTAAGGAAAAACCGGCAACTTGAGAAAAAGTTATAGAACAGTTTCGGGTTGTTCAGGAAGAGCATCGGAAGTTTCTCACGAATCTTGAAGGCCATCTCGGAGAGAGTAATAATCTTTATCAATTTCTAAGAATGATATCAATGAAAATCAGTGCTCGCAATGTCTTTTCAGGAACCATTGAAAAAATCACCAAAGGCTCAGTTAACGCAGAAGTTATTCTTCTGATCAGTGAAGGAACCCGCATTGTTTCAATTATCACCAATGGTGCAGTGGACAACCTCAATTTGAGAGAGGGTATGCATGCATACGCCATTATCAAATCAAGCTCAATTATTATCGCCCGGGAACTGCTGGATGCTAAATTAAGTGCCCGCAACGTCATCCCCGGCAAAATCAGTAAGCTTGTTGAAGGACCTGTCAACACAGAGGTTGATGTTGAAATAGGGGGAGGAAACGTCATTTCCGCTATTATTACCCATGGCAGTTCTGAAAAGCTTGAACTGAAAGAGGGTGACACCGCCTGTGCAGTGTTCAAAGCATCAAGTGTGATCCTTGGTATAAACTAAGTTGGGGAGATTTCTCACGTTCGTTCGAAATGACAAGGGCTCACAAGGTGAAATGCCATAGTGCACAGGAGACAACGTGACAAGGGAATGCAAGAGGAAAGACAAAGAAGGGAAAAACAAGGGAAAAACGTAATTACAAGGGGTAAGATGGGGAAAAGGGTGCTTTTTTTCTTATTAAACTAAGAAAATTGGGCTTTTTTTTGGAAATTACCGAAAATAGAGTTAACAATTGTTAACCGAACGATAAACGACCATGACATCAATGACCTCGACAATCTACATAATGTGCTGCTGCTGTTGCAGTTTGCAGATGCATTCTGACAAGAGGATATCGGGGAGTACGACGTAATTCACTCATGATTTCATGAAGTACGTAAAGTCTTTAAAGCCGGTTCTGAATGTCAGAGCTGGCTTTTTTTATTTCGTCTATACTTAAACAATAACCAGAGGATAAATAATCATGTCGACAACAAAAACTTCAACCACATGCGTGGGTATTCCATTACCGATAGTCAAACTCAACAGATGGGTACTGCTCGTTGGCATCTCGATTGCCATAATCATTCAGCAGCCGATAATAACTACAGTACTGTTTTTTATCATTCTTTCAGCCGTAGTATTCGGCAAATCAGGGAGTCTTATTTACATCGTCGGATCACGCATTTTTGCAAAGCAGAATGAAAATGCGCCCACAGAAGATCCAAGACTTATGCGATTCAATAACTCCATCGCAGCTATTCTGCTCGGGGGCGCCCAGATAGCCTTCCTTGCAGGAACGCCTCTGACAGGGTGGATCCTATCAGGATTTGTGGCTGTTGCTGCTACTGTAGCTCTCTCAGGATTCTGCTTCGGGTGCTTCCTGTTTTACCAGTTTAATCTGCAGCGTTTCAAGCTTTTCGGCAACCAGCAGGTCAAACAAGAGGGGAACTAAGTAACATTTTCGGGGCGACGTGGGTGAGAGGTTCAAACCAGGGTCTGCAAAACCTAAATTAATCGCAAGTTCGAATCTTGCCGTCGCCGCAAGTTCAATCAATATCTTTTACAAAACGACAATAACCAATAAAACAAGGAGTATAACCAATGAGTGAAAAAAACTACCGCTTTGAGACCCTGGCCCTCCATGCAGGCCAAACTATTGATGCTACCCTGTCCCGTGGAGTACCGGTTTACCGTACAAGTTCCTATATCTTTAAGAACACGGAACATGCAGCTAACCTGTTTGCCCTGAAAGAACTCGGCAATATCTATACCAGGTTGATGAACCCGACGACCGACGTCCTTGAACAGCGGGTCACACAACTTGAAGGCGGTGCGGCATCCGTTGCCCTGGCATCAGGTACCGCAGCAATTTTTTATGCCATCATAACCCTGGCCGAAGCTGGAGATGAAATCGTTTCGGCAAACAACCTCTATGGCGGCACCTATACCCAGTTTGATGCCATTCTCCCGAAACTCGGCATAAATGTGAAGTTTGTCGACCCGAAAAACCCTGCAAATTTTGAAAAAGCAATAACGGATAAAACAAAAGCCATCTTCATTGAAACCATAGGCAATCCAGTACTCGACTACACCGATGTCAAAGCCATTGCAGAGGTGGCTCACCGTAACGGCCTTCCGCTGATTGTCGATGCAACCTTCACCACTCCTTATCTGCTAAAAACGATCGAGCTGGGTGCTGACATTGTCATAAACTCTCTCACTAAATGGCTTGGTGGACATGGTTCCGGTATCGGCGGCATCATTACTGATTCAGGCCGTTTTAACTGGAAAGGGGGGCGTCACCCGCTCTTTACAGAACCAGACAAGAACTATCACGGATTACGCTGGGCTATCGACCTTCCTGAACCGCTTGCGCCAATTGCATTTGCCCTCAGGGTTCGTACCGTCCCGCTCAGAAACCTTGGAGCAAGTATTTCACCTGACAACTCATGGATTTTTATTCAGGGTATTGAAACCCTGCCTCTCCGGGTTGCCCGTCATTCGGAAAACGCGCTTATAATCGCGGAACATCTATCGCAACATCCAGAAGTTGCCTGGGTACGTTATCCGGGACTGAAAACAGATCCTTCATACCCTTTAGCTTCAAAAGATCTTAAAAACGGTTTTGGCGGTGTAGTGGTTTTTGGTGTTAAAGGCGGTTATGACGCAGCAGTAAAAATTATCGATAACATAAAGCTCTTCTCGCATCTGGCAAACGTGGGCGATGCCAAGAGCCTTATTCTCCACCCTGCAAGCACTTCACACAGCCAGCTCTCTGCAGAGCAGCAACTTGAGAGCGGTCTTTCACCCGACCTGATCCGCCTCTCCGTCGGACTGGAACATCCGGATGACCTGATCGAGGCACTCGATGATGCACTTCAGACAGAGGAAAAACAGAAAGCAAGCTGGTTATCAAAACTGATTAAAAAATAGCCTATTTTACTGTTATTTCACAACAACACAATGATAAACAAGCATCTCACCGTTAAGGCGCCTGCAGGCCTGCATTTTCGTGCTCTTGGAAAGATCCTCAGGATTTCCCGCGAACAGCAATGCGCTGTTCTGTTTGAAAACGAAAACGGTGAAAAAGCCAATTCAGACTCTTATGTTGAGATGCTTGCCCTTTGTGCCATTCTCGGGACAACGCTTCAAGTAACGATTGATGGCCCCAACGAGACCAAAGCACTGGCAATGATTCAAGAAGTTTTTGAAAACGGAGCAGGTATCTGATAATGACTAAAAACCATCGTAACATCTCGGTTTTACTCGCCGATACGCAGTTTTTAACCAATGAGGCTCTGCGTTCTCTCTTGTCGCCGCATTACCAGACGTTCTTCACCGTATCAACAAAAGCCGGATTGCAACAGTATCTGCAAAAGGAGACTATTTCACTCATCATCACGGATTATACGCTCTTCGATTTTGATTCTATCAGTGATCTGGATGAACTTAGAAAAAAACATCCTGAAATAGGGATAGTTATTTTGACCAATTCGATAACCCACTTAAAAATAAAAGAGTTAAATAATGCCGGTATTAGAAATATTGTCCTGAAAACTGATGATCGGGAAGAGATTTTTCACGTAATCGATGCAGCCCTGAAGGGGAAAAAATACTATTCAGGCGATGTTCTGGATATCCTTCTGAAAAAAGATGGACCCCATGAAGATGCAAGCCTTCTGACCGCGTCAGAAATCGAAATAGTCCGCATGATTGCCGCCGGGTTGTCAACAAAAGAAATCGCGACAAAAAAACATATCAGTTTTCATACCGTGATGACACACAGAAAAAACATCTTCCGGAAACTCGGGGTTTCAAGCAGTTCAGAACTTTTAATTTACGCCATTAAAGCCGGATTGATCGACAACATCGAATACCATATCTGACATACCATATTTATGGTATAAAAGATAACTCTTTGAGGGGATTTCCAGTTATACGCTTATTGATGATCTTTAAGCTTTTTTCAAACGCAAAACAATCAACAGTTATGGGACGCATTGCAAAAAAACTGACCGACCTTATCGGCAACACTCCTTTACTTGAGCTTCAAAATTACGGTAAAGAGCATAACCTTCAGGCAACTATTATTGCCAAGCTCGAATACTTCAACCCGGGCGGAAGTGTCAAAGACCGTATTGGTTTTTCCATGATCGAGGATGCTGAGCAAAAGGGGTTGATCAATAAAGAGACCGTCATTATTGAGCCGACCAGCGGTAATACCGGTATCGCACTGGCATTTATTGCCGCCGCCAAAGGATATCGTCTTATACTTACCATGCCTGAAACCATGAGTATCGAGCGCAGAAACCTGCTCAAGGCACTTGGTGCTGAACTGGTGCTTACTCCCGGCCCCGAGGGAATGACCGGAGCAATCAAAAAAGCCGAAGCACTTCACGAGGAGTATGCAAATTCATTTGTTCCGCAGCAGTTTAAAAATCTTGCAAATCCTGAGATCCATCGTAAGACAACCGCCGAAGAGATTTGGAAAGATACCGATGGGGACGTTGACATTTTTGTCAGCGGCGTAGGTACCGGCGGAACCATTACCGGTGTTGGAGAGGTACTCAAACAGCGGAACCCGAATGTTAAAATTGTTGCGGTAGAACCTTTTGATTCTCCGGTTATTTCCGGAGGCAAGCCAGGCCCCCATAAAATACAGGGTATCGGTGCCGGCTTTATTCCTGCGATTCTGAACACCGGTATTATTGATGATATTGTCCTTGTTAAAAATGAGGACGCATTGCGCACCGGACGCATCCTGGCGCGCACCGAAGGCCTGATTGTCGGCATCTCATCAGGAGCAGCAGTTTTTGCAGCTTTACAGCTTGCAGAGCGTGAAGAGAACAAAGGAAAACGTATTGTCGTTATCCTGCCGGATACCGGTGAACGTTACCTCTCGACTCTTCTCTACCAGTTTGAGCCGGAGCAGGTTAACATCTGAACCACCATTTCTCTGTACTGCAATATCAGACAGAGGGAGTCAAGAATATCCGGCAGGAGAACGAATAACGCTCTTGCCGGCTTATCTTGTCAGCAGTATTTTTAATAAGAATTGTTTAATAACCGGGAAATTATCCGGTTTGAGGAGATTTGAATAATGAAACCCAAAACAGGCAACATCATTGAAGAGACAATACAGCTCTTATCCAGTTCAGGAGATTCGGAATGCGACTATTTACCGAATAATGAACACCTGTTGCCATCGATTGAAAAACTGAAAGAGATTGTTGAACTGATACGTTCCATCGTTTTCCCTGGCTATTTCGGCGGACCGGTTCTGCGACATCAATCGCTGTCACACCTGATTGGGGTCAGGATCGAAAGGCTTTATGGTTTGCTTTCAGAACAGATTCTAAGTGTTCACCAGTTCGATACGGTGAATAACGGCTCCGGAAACGCAGCTGAATATGCAGCTGAAACGTCCAGTCAATTTATCGAGATTCTTCCTGACATCAGAAAAAAACTATGCACAGACGTCCAAGCCATCTATGATGGTGATCCGGCAGCTAAAAACCATGGTGAGATCATCTTCTGTTATCCCTCCATCAGGGCCATGATCAATTACCGCACTGCACATACCCTGTTATCGCTTGGCGTTCCGCTTATTCCGAGAATCATCTCTGAAATGGCCCATTCGGAAACAGGCATAGACATTCATCCCGGTGCCCATATCGGTGACCATTTCTGCATCGATCACGGTACAGGGGTAGTCATTGGTGAAACATGCATTATCGGCAACCATGTACGCCTCTACCAGGGGGTAACGCTTGGCGCGAAAAAATTTGCCCTCGACGAGGACGGCAATCCCGCTAAAAATGTTCCCCGTCACCCGATCATTGAGGACAACGTCGTTATCTATTCGAACGCCAATATCCTTGGAAGAATTACCATCGGTCAGAACTCCGTTATCGGCGGCAATGTGTGGCAGACAAAAAGTGTTCCACCTGATTCAAGGGTTCTGCAACAGAAAGCCGTTGAAAGCAGCTTTACCGATGGACTGGGCATTTAAAACAACTTTTTCCCCGAACACCTATAACCTTTTCGATCAGCCATGTCAAACCCACAACAGGAACCCAACAGTCTGCTGCAGCGCAGTGTAACAACCACCGTCGCAAGAAATCTGGCGAATACGACCAAGACTCCTCCCCAAATGATGTCCATAACCCCAAGATGGCTGTTGAAGCTTCTTCCGTGGGTTCATGTCTCATCCGGGACCTACCGTGTCAACCGGACAAAAATCGAACTGCAGAAACCCGAACGAATCGGGATAGATTTTCATGAAGGTATCGCATCATTCCGGCCTGAAGCTCTGAAAAGCATTCCTCTTTTCGCATCATTTGATGATGCTATTATTGCGGGCATAGCCAAAAGGTTTGTGCTTGAAGAGGCCGAACTCGGTAATACCCTGATCCTTGAAGGGGAAGATCGTCATAAGATCTTTATTATTGCACACGGTCAGGTTGAGATTTTAAGCAAGGGGCTGCATGGTGAAGATCTTCGTCTGGCTCTGCTTTCTGAAGGAGAGTACTTCGGTGATGAAGATCTGGTTTCTGAAAAGCCTTCATCGGTAACCATCCGCACCATTACGCCTGGTTCGTTCTTCTCGCTGTCGAGTGTCGATATTGAAAAGCTGTTCAAGGAATCACCTGCGTTGAAAGAGTCATTTCAGAAAGCAGTCGCCGAGTACCTGAAAATCCGTTCCACCGTCAACACACACGGAGAAAAACACATTGACCTTGTGGCTGGATTTGCTGAAAATGTCGAGATTCCTGAAACATACGTAGATTACTCGAACAAGCCGCGTGAGTACTCGCTTCAGGCTATACAGACTGTTGTCCGTGTTCACACCCGTGTTTCCGACCTCTACAATGAACCTTACAACCAGATAGAGCAGCAGATGCGCCTGACTATCGAGGGTATCAAAGAGCGTCAGGAGTGGGAGTTCATCAATAACCGTGAATTCGGTCTGCTTCACTCTGTCGACCCCGGCCAGCGCATCAGTACACGGTACGGCACACCGACACCTGATGACCTTGATGATCTGCTCACGAAGGTGTGGAAAAAACCGGCATTCTTTATTGCTCATCCAAAAGCCATTGCTGCTTTCGAGCGTGAATGCACCTGGCGCGGGGTCCCTCCTGCCACCATCAACCTCTTCGGAACTCCTGTACTGACCTGGCGAGGTGTACCGCTTATTCCGAGCGACAAGATAGAAATCAACAAGAACAACAAACTGGGTCACGGCACAACAAATATTATTCTGGTTCGTGTCGGTGAAAATGAGCAGGGCGTTGTGGGACTGCATCAGGCTGGAATTCCGGGTGAAATCAGCCCGAGCCTTTCTGCAAGACTGATGGGACTCGACAAGCTTGGTGTTGCATCCTATCTTCTGACTCTCTATTCATCTCTTGCTGTTTTGACTGATGATGCGCTGGCTGTCCTGGAGAATGTGGAAGTCGGCTACTATCACGATTACGAACATCGAAGTCAGGCGCCAAAACGAAATAATATTACCATTGTGACTTATGCCGAGAGAATATGAGCAACAGAACATCACGGGAATCGAAAGTGAAGCGTTGAACCCGGTGCTCATCGCACAGATTGCAAGCCGCCTGTTCAATGAAG
>CAJAJL010000080.1 GCA_903940125.1 uncultured Chlorobiaceae bacterium
CTTCATTGAACAGGCGGCTTGCAATCTGTGCGATGAGCACCGGGTTCAACGCTTCACTTTCGATTCCCGTGATGTTCTGTTGCTCATATTCTCTCGGCATAAGTCACAATGGTAATATTATTTCGTTTTGGCGCCTGACTTGCGATGTTCGTAATCGTGATAGTATCCCACTTCAACATTTTCAAGAATACCCAGAGCGTCATCAGTCAAAACGGCAAGAGATGAATAGAGAGTCAGAAGATAGGATGCAACACCAAGCTTGTCGAGTCCCATCAGCCTTGCGGAAAGGCTCGGGCTGATTTCTCCGGGGATTCCTGCCTGATGCAGTCCTACAACGCCCTGCTCATTTTCACCGACACGAACCAGAATAATGTTTGTTGTGCCTTGTCCAGACTTGTTGTTCTTGTTTATCTCAAGCTTGTCACTCGGAATAAGCGGTACGCCACGCCACGTTAGAACAGGCGTTCCGAAAAGGTTGATGGTGGCAGGAGGAACTCCGCGCCAGGTGCATTCACGCTCAAAAGCAGCAATGGCTTTTGGATGAGCAATAAAGAATGCCGGTTTTTTCCACACCTTCGTGAGCAGATCGTCAAGGTCATCAGGTGTCGGTGTGCCGTACCGTGTACTGATGCGCTGGCCTGGATCGGCAGAATGAAGCAGACCGAACTCACGGTTATTGATGAACTCCCACTCCTGACGCTCTTTAATGCCCTCGATCGTCAGACGCATCTGCTGCTCTATCTGGTTGTATGGTTCATTGTAGAGGTCAGAAACGCGGGTATGAACACGCACAACGGTCTGTATAGCCTGTAGCGAGTATTCACGAGGCTTGTTGGAGTAATCAACATAGGTTTCAGGTATCTCAATATTTTCAGCAAATCCAGCCACAAGGTCAATGTGTTTTTCTCCATGTGTGTTGACGGTCGAGCGGATTTTCAGGTACTCAGCGACTGTTTTTTCAAAGGACTCTTTCAGTGAAGGTGATTCCTTGAACAGCGTTTTAATATCGACACTCGACAGTGAGAAGAACGAACCGGGAGTAATAGTGCGGATAGTGACCGATGATGGCTTTTCAGAAACGAGATCCTCCTCGCCGAAGTACTCTCCTTCAGAAAGCAGAGCGATACGAAGGTCTTCTCCATGAAGTCCCTTGCTTAAAATCTCAACCTGGCCGTGTGCAATAATGAATATCTTATGACGATCTTCTCCTTCAAGGATCAGGGTATTACCGAGTTCGGCCTCTTCAAGTACAAACTTTTTAGCTATGCTGGTAATAATTTCATCCTCAAATGATGCGAAAAGAGGAATGCTTTTCAGGGATTCCGGCTTGAATGATGGTGTACCCTTATGAAAATTGATGTCAATTCGTTCGGGTTTCTGCAGTTCGATTTTTGTCCGGTTGACGCGGTAGGTACCGGATGAAACATGAACCCAGGGAAGGAGCTTGAGGATCCATCTCGGGGTTATGGACATCATCTGGGGAGGGGTCTTGGTCGTATTCGCCAGATTTCTCGCGACGTGGGTCGTTACACTGCGCTGCAGCAGACTGTTTGATTCCTGTTGTTGGTTTGGCATGGTCACTTCCTATGGTTTTTAAAAATTAACTGCTTCATCATCAAAATGGTAGAGCAGCGTTGAGAGGTATCGTTCACCGGTATCAGGCAGTATAACGACAATACGTTTTCCCTCGTTTTCATCACGCAGTGCAAGCTCCAAAGCTGCAAAAACAGCTGCTCCTGAAGAGATGCCCACAATAAGGCCTTCGGTACGGGCCAACTCGCGACCGGTGCGCATGGCATCTTCATTTTTTACTTTAATGATCTCATCAATAATTTCGGTGTTGAGAATTTCCGGAATAAAACCGGCACCGATACCCTGTATTTTATGAGGTCCAGGCTTGCCGCCGGAAATAACCGGAGAATCGAACGGTTCAACAGCAACAATTGTTAACTCAGGGTTTCGCTGTTTCAGTACTTCGCCAACTCCTGTTATTGTGCCGCCAGTTCCTACTCCGCTGACAAAAAAGTCAATCTTTCCGTCAGTGTCCTTCCATATCTCTTCTGCAGTGGTTGTGCGGTGGATCTCAGGATTGGCAGGGTTTTTAAACTGCTGCGGGATAAATGAGTTGGGATATTGCAATTTCAGTTCATCAGCTGTTCTTATGGCTCCAAGCATTCCTTCCGAACCAGGTGTCAGCACCAGTTCAGCACCAAGTGCTTTAAGCATGTTCCTGCGTTCGAGACTCATGGTTTCAGGCATGGCAAGTATCAGGCGGTACCCTTTAGCTGCGGCAATGAATGCCAGGGCAATACCGGTATTGCCGCTTGTCGGCTCTATAATAACGGTATCTTTATTAATCACTCCCTTGTTCTCTGCATCTTCTATCATGGAAATGCCGATACGGTCCTTGACACTTCCGCCGGGGTTGAAGTATTCAAGCTTGGCAATAATAGTGGCTTGTGTTTGATGCTGTTTATTGAAATTACCAAGTTCAAGCAACGGGGTATTGCCGATAAGATCGGTAAGCTTTTTAGCAATATGTGCCATGTGTGAAGTTTTATGGAGAAGGCCGCTAATGCGGATACTGAAGATGAATACCGCATTTACAGTACAAATATATACCATAAAAAAGGTATATCCTATACCGTAAAGAGGTTATTTTAACAATTGTTTACCTTGATAGCCTCAAGATCATTTTTTGATTCTGGTTAACCTGTTTATGGTAGGTAATATGACGTATTTAAGGTATTTGTAAACCTGCTTTTATTGCAGACTTTCATACGTAGCGTATTTTGATGTATTTCATGAGTTGTTAAATTATCTCGTAACTGCTTATTATTCAACTGTCTTTTCATTGCGTCCGTTATCATTACTTATTATTCCCGTTGTTTAATTACTGTATGTTTTGTAGCTTGTTTGTAAGCGGTTACAGTGATGGGTTACAAAAAGTTACAAGGCGGTGAAGTATGGGCGTAAAGATCAGAGAGCGGAAGCTGTCAAGTGGGGAGGTTACCTTCTACATTGACGTTTATCACGGTGATCTGGGGCGGTTTTCTGTAAAGACCGGATTGCAAGAGAATCCCAAAAAACGTAAAGAGTTCAACACGGCAAAAGCTGAAGCTGAAGATAAGCGGCGTGAGTATGAAAAGGACTTTCAGGCAGACCCGGCAGGACTGTTTGAGCGGAAAGCCAAGTCAGCAGGTGACTTTATCGAATACCTGAGAACATCGGTAGAGAAAACCAACTACCCTATTGAGACCGGTTCTTTAAAAAAGATCGTTTCTTTCTCCGGTGGCGTTGTTCCGTTTGATAAGTTAAATCCTGCTTGGCTTGAGAAGTTCAAAACATTCCTTTTGAATGATGAAGCTATCAGCCAGAACACGGCAGGAACCTATTTTGGTGTTATACGCAAAACAATAAAACGGGCTTGGCGGTCAGGGTTCATCAATGAGGACTTTACAGGGAAAGTCTCCAGTATCGGGCAAACGGATACTCAACGGCACTTCCTCACTACTGAGGATATAGAGGCACTCTATAACGCGCACTGCAAAAATGATATGGTTAAGCAGGCGTTTCTATTCGGGTGCTTTTCAGGACTGAGGTTGTCCGATGTGGAGCTATTGACGTGGGAAAAAATATCTCTAGTCAATGGTGCACCTTTCATCAAGTTTCAGCAGAAAAAGACCGGACAATATGAAGAATGTCCTATCCCTGAGCAGGCTGTTAAAATTCTCATGGAGGTTAAAAGGTTACATCCTGAATTTGCGCCAGATGGTGATAAGAGGGTTTTCATTCTACCGAGTAGGCAGTTTATCGGTGATATTTTGCGTATCTGGGGAGCGGCGGCAGGTTTGCCCTGGGATTTGCATTTTCATGCCAGCCGGCACACGATGGCCACAATGATGTTATCAAGTGGTTCAGACATTTACACGGTATCAAAGCAATTAGGCCACAGAGACATTTCTACTACTCAAAAATATTGCCGATTGGTTGATACAAAGCGAGTTGCAGAAGTTAACCGGTTGCCTGTATTCACTACGCTATCAAAGCCGCAGGAAGTCGCCATGTCGCAGGTGATGACTCTATCAAAGCCAGAACAAATATTGCCACCTGAGCCGGTTATCGCACCAGAAGCAGGAAGCATTGCAGAGGCATTGCAGGCAAAAGGTGATAAGATAGCGCGTTCTCTTTCATTGATAAAGAACCTTCAAGGTAAATATGAGTTTAACGGCAAAGAGTATTCAGCGGCAGAGCTTGCACTGGAAGTTTAATAATCCCATAACCATAAACCACTAAAGCCATGACATACTATTACGCACTATCAGACAGTTTCACGGGTGATAACCCAAATGAACATGCTTCTGGATTTGCCAATACAAAAGAGGTTATAGCCTTCACATCAAAAGCGGAGCGGGATGAGTGGTTAAGCTCGACAAAGCTCTTGACAGCAAAGCCGTTAACCAGGCTGGAGGCTATTCAGCTATCTGAGAGAATTAACCCTGCTAATTACCCTGGACTTGATAAAAATTACCAGTGGGCAAAGGCAGCGCGGATATATCGGAGTATCGAATGGATAAATGCGGACGGCGGGCTGGTATGGCCGGAATATGTCGCATTGAAGTACTCTGAGAATTGATGAGAACGGTAAGATTATGGTAAGGTCGGTGGCGTTTTTTATTGGCTGAAGATCGGGGCGGGATTAACCACAATAGGGGCGGACAATGGGCGAAAATCAGGCGGACATATCAAAACTTCATTTTCTCACTGAAGCAATTATTATCACGGAGGCGTTACAGTGGTATCATGATTTACTTACCAACAAAATGGGGCCATTCGAGTACAGTGAATTCCGCGAGATGATGCGATTGGATGAGATGCGGAAAAATAAATCAAATATTGAGGGATTACTGTTTGCCATTGATGAGCATGAATTGTTCCGCCTCATTTTTGATAACGGCCTTTTTATGGCGGCGTGTGATGCTCTTGAGGCAAAGAATGTTACTCTTGAGAGGTTTGTATACGAATTAAGGGATAAAGGACTTTTACAAAAAGATGACCCTGATTTTATAACTAATGAGGAAGCTGAATTCCGTTTGAACTGTGATACTCAAAGGTGGCTAACGAGAATGAAGAGACAAGAAGATCAGCAGGAAGCGGAGCCGGTAGAGGGCGCGCCAAAGAATGAAATTCCATTGCCTGATTATATCAAAAATTGGGGTGGTGGTTCTCTTACTGGATTAGTTGGGCTGAAGCATTTCAGGGATGATATGCAATTAATATTAACTCAAGGTTTTACCGTAAGGACACATGCAGCAAAGGAGTATTGGGCGCGATATGAAAAAGAGTTTCTGAATAAGGGGAAAAAAGAAAGGTCCTTTATTGAAACCGTGAAAAGTAATCTTCAGCTTGATAATATTTTTCCAAGACCAAGACTAAGCAAAGAAAAATGATTAAAGCAAGAACGAAGCAAGATTAAAGCAAGCAATACGTACAGCCTTGCCAATAAATTATAAATCATAGGCTTATGTTATTAACAGAGTGATAAAGAAACACTCTGGAATTAAACATAAATAGCCATGAGTAACACCACTGCAACACAATTCAGCCAGCCAGAACAAAAGTATTTTTCCCTAAACAGTGCTTTGAAGTTCGCTAAAGATTTTGCGGATTTCGAGTTATCAAAAGCGAGCTTTTACCGGTTATCCAGTCAAGGAAAATTACCCGTTATCCGTCATTCGTCAGGCAGGTTATTAATCCCTATTGATAAGTTCAGAGCTTGGCTTGAGGGTTCTGAAGTAAACGGGGAGGCGTAATCATGAGACAAAAAAGCCGAACCCCGCATGGGCAAAATGCAGGGTTCAGAGATCAGGAAAAGCGGAAAGTTCGGGCGGAACATATCCAGCCCAAAGATACCCATTCCGCCAGGAATTTCAAACCCTTTGACACAAAAGCTTATTGCCAATCGGTAGACCAGATCATTATTGACGCTGTCTTGATGTTATCCGGTTGGCCAGCCTGCATACGGTACTCTTATTTTGTTGGCAGCAATGGCCGGTTATTGGTCAGAGCTGAAAGGAGGGGCGCGAAATGACCAGTATCACAGATGAATTACGGCAGGAAGCAGAGCAAACAGGGGATGCATACTTTCCCGTTGAGTATTTCCAGCCAAACCATGTACACCATGTACACCATGTACACAAAACTGAAAACGGGCAAGAGGTCGGTAAGCTGGACATTGAGAAACAGGTTGCCACAATAAAGAACGTGATCGAACGGGCAAAAGAGAATCCCGGACTTTATGCCAGTAGTGAGTTTATCGAGGCTATGAAGTTCATCCGAGAACATGATGATGAATTTTGGGTTGCGTTGCGTTGTCAGATCAAGCGGGATAAACCAAACGGAGTTCTTCTTGCTGATATTGATGATGCAACGAGGCCTGACAGCGAAGGAAGCGGAGAACGAAACGTAGCATCGGCACTTATCAAGTTGGTCGTGAGCCGTGGTGAATTATTCTATGATGAAGGTTCACGGGATGCGTTTGTTACGATAGTCGATAAAAATGAGACTCTCAAGATAAGCAGCTCCCTCTTTACTGACTGGTTGAGTTATGCCTATTACCAAGATTCCTGTCATTCGTCAGCCAGTGAAGCGGCTATAAAACAAGCTTGTTCTGCATTATCAGGCCTTTGCAAATTCGAGGGAGGGAAAGAGCGGGTATTTATGCGCGCAGCAAAGCACCCTGAAAGCGGAGCCTATTACTTGTTTATGGCCGATGATAAAAACAGGGCTATTGAAGTTATGGCGACAGGGTGGCGAGTTCTGGATAACTACCCTGTGAAGTTCTGGAAGCCTTCAACGTCGTTACCCTTACCTGAGCCGGTGGCGGGTGGTGATGTTGGTCGGTTATGGGAGTTCTGCAATATCCCTGAAGGTGATCGGTTACTCGTTCTTGCTTGGTTGCTTGAGAGTTGGCGGGTAGATACGCCATTCCCTGTTTTGGAAATAAACGGGGTGCAGGGTTCTGCAAAAAGCACAACACAGAGTAATCTGAGAATGTTGGTGGATCCCAATACAGCGAACCTGAGGCCTGCACCTAAAGTCATTGATGATATGCCAGTGGCAGCAAACAATAATTGGCTTATCAGTTATGAGAACATATCCTATTTACCTGCACGGATGCAGGATATACTCTGTTCAATGGCGACAGGGGGCGCAGCCGGAGGCCGTACACTGTTCACAAACGGTGAGGAAACTGTTATTGAGATGAAAAGGCCTGTTGTTATCAATGGTATACCGAGCCTTATCACTGCACAGGATTTAACGGAAAGATCAATACATGTTGAATTACCGAGGTTAGAGCAGTATGAAGGCGAGGTAGATTTGCAGACCAAATATAAAACGGCACTCCCGGAAATATTTGGCGGCTTGCTTGACTTGTTTGTGAAAACATTAGCCACACTTCCAAACGTCAAAATAGCAAGACCTCCAAGAATGGTCGATTATTGCTTGCTTGGCGAAGCAATGGCGCGAAGTATGGGATTTGGTGCGGGAAGGTTTACAGATCAGTATAATGAAAATAGAAACGAGTCTGTTCTGCGTTCAATTGAAAGTTCACCTGTTGCGTCGGCAGTTCTTGAGTATGCTGAGGGCTTCCCTGAGGGTTCTGGTATTCATGATGGCACGTACCAAGAGTTGCTTGATAAGTTACTGCCATACAAGGCGGGAAGTAGTGACGGGTGGCCACAGCGAGCCAAAGGGTTAGCCAATGCGTTAAAACGGAATATGCCTGCACTTCAGGAAGCCGGAATTATCGTTAAACCAGAACAAGGCAA
>CAJAJL010000081.1 GCA_903940125.1 uncultured Chlorobiaceae bacterium
ACTGACACCTATATGGCATTCTTCCTTCAACTTCGCCACTAACGATGTTGCCGTCAGCGCCTCTTCCTCTGCCCATGTCTTGATCTGATCAAGGTGAACTGCATTCATTTTCGAAGGCGCTCCGCTTCGATGCTTGTCATAAAAAGAGGAAAAACCTTCTAATAGCCAGTTTTTACGTCGATCATAAACCGTATCGAGATTCAGGTCTTGCAGCGCAACTATGGCCTTTGCGCTCAACCCTTCGTTGAAATACAACAGTGTTTGAGCACGATGACGTGCTCGCCAATCACTTCCTTTTGCTACAATATCCAGTAGCTTTGCACGATCTTCTGTAGATAACTCCAAGTTACTTAATGTCATGATTTGCCTATGTTTCCGTTTTGTGTCAGGCCTTATTATACGGAATCATTTTCTGTTAAGCGCTTACGAATAGGATTGTAGTTGCTAATCCTCCGTCGATTTTTTATAAACATAAGGAAAATAATGCGCTAAGATGACTAAGGAAACCTTGCGTAATTTATATGGTTACCCTGTACTCATGAAAGCTGGATTGGGGAATATGCTATTTCCTTGGGCTGACTGCTTCCTTTGGTGTAAAGATCATAACGCTCTTATGATTGCTCCGTTTTGGGCAAAGTTACGCCTTGGACCTTATTTGAGGAGGGAGAAAGATAAACGTTCTTATCAAAGGTTATTTAGAGATCACAACCATATTAGTGGGTTTAAACGTATTTTCTTATTGGGAACAATTCAAGTTCTGAATTTTGAAGAATTCCGACAGAAAGTTCTAAAAAAACGTACTATCGTTAGATTTACTAATATGGAATGTATGGACAGGCTTGTGAACAGGCATGAAGAAGTTAAGCAAGGTCTTGTTGATATAACTCGTCCTGAATTTTTGCCACAGCCCTGTCGCGAACCATTTATTGGTATACATGTAAGGTTAGGTGATTATATTATACCGGATAAAACATCACCAAGGTGGACATCACGTTTGCCTATTGAATGGTATGTCGCAGCACTTGAGCGTGTACGTGAAATATTAGGTATTAATTTTAAAGTGTTAGTTTTTTCTGATGGTTTTGATTCAGAACTCTTACAATTACTTAGCCTGCCTAATGTTAGTCGTTCACCTTATAACGAATCAATAACTGATATATTTGCTTTATCGCAAGCTAAAGTTATTATTGGTTCATGTTCTACATTTACTACATGGGGCGTATATTTAAGCGGTAATGCTTCAGTTATTTGGTATAGCGGGAGATGTCCTGCCAATATATATGATGAAGAAAAAAAACCTATTTATGAGGTTGAGTGGGATATCGGTGAGCAACTGCCAGAGTTGTTTATTGCTAGGCTTAAGCAGATATAAGTACCAATAGAATGCCTGTTGTGGTTGCATTTTATTTTTAACAGGGCTCTTATAAAATTGCAAAGAAAAATGAGTGATTGTTATTCGTTAAAAACTGACATACCTTTGAAATATGATGGTTGCGTGTTTCGTTTCGGAGATACAGAGGATATTTATTTTGTAGAATCTTGTCGTACTCTTGATAGTTCTTCTAAGGTCTGTTTTACATTGTCAAGCTTGTCGGGTGTTTCGATAGAGCAACTTGTAGATATAACGGATATTGTGTCTTCTTCAGTGGAACGAGTGACGCAGGAAACGTTTTTTACCAAGAGGGAGATTTGCCCCTTGTGTTCCCATCCGGTCGAGGGGTCGAAAGTATTATTTTCGGTTCGGCAACTTTTCTGGAATATCGAAGTCAGGGAGTGTTGTTGTTGTGGTATGGCATATAAAGATCCTATTGCTAGCCAAATGCTCCTTGCACACCTTTATTCTCAAAACTATACCCATTTTGTTTTTAAGGAATCAGATGGTGATACTTTAGCAGTTCATCGATCTCGTGTTGAAAGACTCGGTAAAGTTAGAGGCCGTCATTTGGATTATGGATGTGGCGCAGGTCGTTTTGTTGAGGCCGCTTTATTGGTAGGTTGGGATAGTTATGGTGCAGATCCATTTCTGCCAAATATCGCGGTTTCTTCATCATTGAATAGCCGTTTGTTTAAGATTGATGCTGCAAATACATCAGCAATTCTGCACGCTGGTAAGTTTGACTGCATTTCAATGTGGGCTGTTGTTGAACATTTGACTTCATTTAAGGACACCTTTGCGGGTTTGGCATCCATGCTCAATCCGGGTGGTACGATAGTTTTTAATTGTCCGAATCCCCATAGTTTGATTGCAAAATATTCTGGTAATATTTGGAGGATGGCGACTCTTATCGAACATCTCCAGTTTTGTTCCCCGACCGCTGTCAATTGGCTTGCCTCCCAATATGGATTTAAGGTTCAAAGAATTCGAATTTGCGGAGCTCCATTTCCTTTTGGTGGCGGTGCTGGAAAATCTGATCAGGGGCTTGGTCCTTTTCCGATTCCCGTGCCGAAGATTATTGATAGTGACGCTTTAAATAGTCAGGCAGTTCCTTTTGTTATGCAAAAGTCAGCAACTCTGAAGAGAACAACGTTAATAAGTCGGGTGGTGAGAGTCTTTCTTGGAGAAACAGGTGGAAAATCGTTCGGTGCTTCCATTATTCGGCAGTTGATTCATACAGCGTACCTTGGCGACCACATTGAGGTCACTTTAAAGTTGAAGTAAATTTTTAATTAAGCCGTTAGGTCAAATAGACAATTACTCTAATACAATATGCAAAGGATCACTGGTGAGGACTTGCGATTCGAGCGCTAGTATAGTTTTTTCATGTAGTATAGTTCCCCCTAACTTGTCTATTGGTGAGGACACGTTCATTTGTCACCAAGTTTTAATAGTTGGTGACCCTAATCCTAAAATAACGATTGTCAGTAATGTGGATATTACTACTTCCTGTGTTGTTATTCTTAGTGTAACCTATTAAATCGATATGAAAGGTAATCATTCAGCCTGAGTTGGGAAGAGCCTTCTGTTATGATTCAAGATGGTGTTTGGATAGGAGCAAACAGTACGATAATTCCCGGTGTTACTATAGGGCGTAAATCAGTTATCGGAGCTGGAAGTGTAGTAGTATCCGATATTCACCCGTTTTGTGTTGCAGTTGGGAATCCATGCAGAACTATAAAGCTATGGAACTCTGAAAAAAACTTATTTGAAAAACTCTATAATTAGCATGTGAAAGTTCTTCATGTAACTAATACTATTAGCCCCCATCAATTGCCTTTAGCTCGCCATCTCGCTGAAATAGTCGGAGTTGAAAATTTTCGTTTTGGTGCGACTCAACCACCAATAATCGAACGCGTAAAATTAGGCTGGAATGTTGATGAAGATGAAGCATGGATACTCCATGCAGGAGAGGTTGATAACGATCGAATAGAATTGGAACATTGGTGGGATGAGGCAGATGTGGTAATTTGTGGAGATCGTTTGTTTGAGCGAATGGAGGATCGGTTAGATAAAAAAAAATTGACTTTTTACATGTCAGAGCGTTGGTGGAAACCGCCGATTGGTATCGGGCGTATGCTTCATCCACGCTTTGCTTTAATGGCAAAAAACTTTATAAAAATATCCAAATCGCCATCATTACATTATTTGCCTATTGGATTATATGCAGCAGATGATATGAAACGTATAGCAAAATTCAGCAGTAGGATGTGGAACTGGGGATACTTTACCGAGTTGCCGAAACATATCTCTGTGAACGAACGGAATTGTAACAACTTTAGTATTCTTTGGGCTGGTCGGATGTTTGGATGGAAACGCGTTGATACGTTGATTAGAGCATTTGCCAAACTGCAAGCCAAGTGTAAGAATGCAACACTTACACTTGTTGGTGAAGGGCCTGAACGTATAAGACTTGAGAATATGGCAAAACAAATGCTTTTGAAGGATAGTTATCGTATTTATTCTTCGATGCCAATTTTCCAGGTCATAGAGCTAATGAAGCAAAATCAAATTTATGTGTTGTCGAGTAGTGCTTTTGAAGGTTGGGGAGCTGTTATAAATGAAGCAATGTCTGTTGGATGCGCTGTTATTGCCAGCAAAGATGGAGGCGCAGCCAGGTCGATGATTGAGCATGAAAAGAATGGCTTGTTATTTAGAGCGGGTGATTGGCGAGCGCTCGCAACAGGTTTGGATATGTTAAGTCGCAACGAAACTATGCGTCGTCAACTTGCAGATGAGGGTCAGCGCACCTTAACTGAATACTGGTCGCCAGCAAAAGCTGCTAAACGTTTTTTGGATGTCAGCGCTTCCTTGTTGGCCAGGCATCCTGTTCCGTCTTATGTTAAAGGTCCGATGGCACAATACTACTGATGATGATTTTATGAAGAAAGTTACTCCCCCTTCTAAGATGTAGGTATAATGATTAAGTACAACAATACATCTCCCCTACCAAAGATTTTGTGTTTTGTTGGTAATTACCTGCCTGGCTTTAAAGCTGGCGGTACCATCCGCACTATCGCCAATATGGTTTCTGAATTAAATGATACATTCGAGTTTTTGATTGTGACAAGAGATCGGGACCTATCTGATACAGTTCCCTATCAAAATATTCTGATTAATAAGTGGAATAACGTTGGGCTGGCAAAGGTGTTCTACGCGAGCCCATCAACATTATCATTTATAGGCGTGATGCGCCTGATGAGGGATACTCAACATGATATATTGTATTTAAATAGTTTTTTTAGTCCATTTGTGACTATTTTACCGCTCATCATTCGCCGTATTATGCTTTATGGCAAAAAGCCTGTTGTTATAGCGCCCAGAGGTGAATTTTCTTCAGGTGCGCTTGCGCTCAAAGCGACTAAGAAAAAGTTTTATTGTTTCTTTGCAAAGTTTGCTGGAATCTACCGCAATTTAATTTGGCAAGCGTCAAGCGATTTTGAATTAGAAGATATTCGTCGTATGATGTTGAAGTTCATGAAAGCGCCCAACGTCCTGATTGCGCCTGATATATTACAAAAATCAATTCTTTCGCCTGAGCTAAGAGAGTCTTTTTTTTTTAGACACCGCATGACAGGACCCTTGCGCGCTGTTTTTTTGTCACGCATTTCCCCCAAGAAAAATTTGGATTTCTTGTTGCGTGCTCTCATTAAGGTTAATTTTCCCGTAGAACTCTCTCTTTATGGTCCGATTGAAGATTCAAAGTATTGGTCACTTTGCATGAGTCTGATGCGGTACTTGCCATCTCATATTGCGGTGACCTATAAGGGTGAAGTTATATACGAGCATGTTGCTGCAACATTTGCTGCACATGATTTGTTTATTTTTCCGACCAGAGGGGAAAACTTTGGGCATGTGATTTACGAGTCACTTGTTGTAGGTACAGCTGTTATTGTCAGTGATCAAACACCGTGGAAAACTGATCCTCAAGGTGCCGTGGAGGTGCTAGCTTTGGAGAATCTTGATGTATGGACCGCAGTTATTAATGATAGGGCGTGCTTCAATAATCAAGCCTATGCTAAACAGCGCATAGCCGTTCAGCACTATATGCAAACCTATTTGGCAACAAGTCAGGCGTTGGAACAGAATCGCAACTTATTTTTTTCGGCTTTGGGTAACAGCCCATCACATTGTTCAATAACAGTTTAGATTGATAAAAAAAATGTTTAATAATAAAACGCTGTTAATTACAGGTGGTACTGGCACGTTCAATAATGCGGTTTTACCCCGTTTTCTTCAGCCTAATATTGGGGAGATTTGTGTTTTTAGTTGGGATTAGAAGAAGCAGGATGATATGCGCAAGAAGTACTCGAATGCGAAGTTGAAGTTTTATTTTTCGGATGTGCGTAATGCGGATAGCGTGCTGTATGCGATCGAGGAAGTTGATTTTATCTTTCATGCAGCGCCTTTGAAGCAGTTTTCCTCTTGTGAGTTTTTTTCAAAGCGAGATTTTTGATATGGAAAAGCCAGATACGATCTATCTGAATGTCACGTAAAATAACACATGATCTGATAATCCCTTTCTAATTCCATATTGAAAAAGTTAAAGGTAATGACCATTGTTGGCACCCGGCCGGAGATTATCCGTTTGTCGAGGGTGCTGGCGAAGCTGGATGAGCATACTGAGCATATTTTGGTCCATACGGGACAGAACTATGATTATGAGTTGAATCAGATATTTTTTGATGATCTCAGTATTCGCAAGCCCGACCATTTCCTTGAAGCTGCAGGCTCTACGGCGGCTGAAACAGTAGGGTTGATAATGGCAAAGGCGGATGGGGTGATGGCGGCGGAAAAGCCGGATGCAGTATTGATTCTTGGTGATACCAACTCATGTCTTGCTGTTTATCCGGCCAAGCGGAGGAAGATTCCGGTTTTTCATATGGAGGCTGGTAATAGGTGTTTTGATCAGCGCGTTCCTGAGGAGATTAATCGTAGGATTGTTGATCATACGGCTGACATCAATCTGACCTACAGCGATATAGCAAGGGAGTATCTATTGAATGAAGGGTTACCGGCGGATAGAATTATCAAGACAGGAAGTCCGATGTTTGAGGTGCTGACGCACTATCGTGCAGAGATTGATGGTTCAGGTGTTTTGTCGAGGCTTGGTCTTCATTCGGGTGACTACTTTGTTGTCAGTGCTCATCGTGAGGAGAATATTGATTCGGATCGGAATTTTGAGAAGCTTGCCGGTATTTTGAATACGCTGGCTGAAAATTATGGTCTGAGGGTGATTGTCTCAACGCATCCCAGAACTCGCAATCGGATAGAGGCAAGTGGTGTTGTTTTTGATGAGCGTGTGGAGTTGTTGAAGCCGCTTGGTTTTTTTGATTACGTGCATCTTCAGATGCATGCTAAGGTAGTGCTCTCCGATAGTGGTACTATTAATGAGGAGTCATCGATTCTCAACTTCCCTGCGCTTAATATTCGTGAGGCACATGAACGGCCTGAGGGTATGGAAGAGGCATCGGTTATGATGGTCGGCCTTGAGGTCGAGCGTGTTCTGCAGGGGCTTACTATTCTTGAGAGCCAGTTGCGGGGGGTTGAACGGAGTTTGTTGCAGGTGGGGGATTATTCGATGCCGAATGTTTCGGATAAGGTTGTTCGGATTATTCATAGTTATACCGATTATGTTAATCGGGTTGTTTGGAAGAAGTATTAAGATTTTACCTTTGCGCGTTTTATTATTGACGCAGTGGTTTGATCCGGAGCCGACATTTAAGGGAGTGGTCTTTGCCCGCGAACTGATTAAGCTAGGTTTTGAAGTCGAGGTTGTTACAGGGTTTCCTAATTATCCTGGTGGTAAACTCTATCCGGGATATAAGATTAAGCTTCTTCAGCGTGAATTAGTTGATGGAGTTTTGATAACGCGTGTTCCTCTCTATCCAAGTCATGACCAGAGTGCTTTTGGTCGAATACTCAATTATGTGACTTTTGCAACTGCAGCTTTCATTTATGGGGTGTTCGTGGCTAAAAGGTCTGACATTATTTATGCTTATCATCCGCCTCTAACCGTTGGAATTGCTGCAGTCTGCATACGTTTTTTCAGGCGTATACCTGTTGTGAACGACATTCAGGATATGTGGCCAGATACACTTCGTGTCACTGGGATGGTTACTAATACTAGAGTCCTTGGTGTTGTTGCCCTGATATGTAGCGTTGTCTATCGGTGTGTTGATCACATTGTGGTTCTTTCGCCAGGGTTTAAGCAGCTTCTTATTGAAAGAGGAGTTCCATCACAAAAGCTGGATGTTATTTACAACTGGTGTGACGAAGCTGCAATGGTTAATGCAAGTGGAGATTTGCCAAAGGGATTTCCTGATAAAGAGAGGTTTACAATTGTATTTGCCGGTAATATGGGTAAAGCCCAGGCATTGGAGGCAGTGCTGGACGCGGCAGAAATTGTTCAGAGTAAAGATTCTGGGATTTGCTTTGTTCTTATCGGTGGGGGAGTTGAGGTTAATCGCCTGAGAGGGTTGGCCACAGAGAAGCGATTAACGAATGTTATTTTTCTTCCTGCCGTCCCGATATCCGAAATCGGGAGTGTGCTTCGCAAGGCTGATGCACTTCTTGTTCATCTCAGAAAAGATCCGTTGTTTACTATATCTATACCCTCAAAGATTCAGGCTTACATGGCTGTGGGAAAACCACTTTTAATGGCAGTTGACGGAGATGCGGCTGAACTTGTAAAAGCTGCCGGTTGTGGCGTTCTTGCTGAGTCAGAAAATCCTGAGGCTATTGCAGATGCTGCGCTTAAATTATATGCAATGAGTTTTGCGGAAAGAGACTCAATGGCCAGGAGAAGCAGGGAGTACTATCAATCGCATTTATCATTACAAGAAGGGGCAAACCGTTTTAGTGTCCTGTTTAAAAAGCTTCTGTAATAATGAACTATCTTAGAATTTTGGGGTTGCAAATCGGAGTTATAAACTTGAAAAATATTGTTATTGTTGGTGCTGGAGGATTTGGGATGGAAGCCATATGGGTGTTGGAAGAGATGAATCGCTTTAGCCAAGAGGATGATCAGTGGAATATTCTTGGATATGTCGATGATGATATAAACAAGAAAAATCTGAATTTCTATGGTTATCGTTCCATTGGAACTCCTGAGGAAATTTCACTTTTCCATAATTCGAGGGAACTTTGGTTTTTTTGTGCGATTGGTAATAACATTAACAAAATACATGTTGTTTCACGTATCAAGCAATTCGGTTGGCGGGCAGCATGTTTAATTCATCCATCTGTTATTTTTGCCAGAGAGGTTTCTGTAGGTGAAGGTACTTATATAGGTGCTGGTTCTGTTGTCTGTCCAAATGTTACTATTGGAAAACATGTTTTAATCAATACGCGTGTTGCTGTTGGTCATGATGCTGTTCTTGAAGACTTTAGTCAGTTATGTCCTGGTGCTCAAATAAATGGTAAATGCAAGGTAGGTCGAGGTGCTTTGATAGGTTCCAATGCATCTCTTTTGCCGGGTACAGAAGTAGAAGGAGGGGCAATTGTCGGAGCGAATTCACAAGTCATCCGCAATGTAAAAGCAGGTTCGACCGTTAATGGAGTGCCAGCAATAACACTCCAGAAAGATTGATGCATCAACGGAAATTATTGGAAAGGCCATGAATGAAGAGTTAAAAAATACCTTGGCAGAGGAGCTGGAAGTAGAACCTGAAACGTTAACATCGGAAACGGTTCTTTATGATAATGATAATTGGGACTCAGTTACAGCTTTGACAATTATGGTCATCTTAAGTGATGCGTTAGGTTTCCCTGTATCACCAAATGAGATAAGAAATCTGAAAACATTTGGTGATATTGAAAAGTTAGTTTCATCGAAAAAGCGGGAATAAGCGCTGGGAATCAGGAAATGAAAACATCGAAAATAACAGCCATTGCACATGCTTTGCCTACAAATCGATTGACTCAGGCAACCTTAGAGGAGCGCTTTGGCACTAAAGCGGTGAAGTCTATAACGAAGATGTCGGGAATTCGTGAACGCCGCATTGTTTCTCCCGGCCAATGTGCTTCCGATCTTGCTTATGCTGCTGCAATAAGGCTTATCGAACACCTTGACATTGATCTATCTTCAATTGATCTACTGACCTTTGCAACCCAAACACCTGACTTTCGCATTCCAGCGACAAGTTCAGTTCTGCAAGGTAAACTCGGGCTTTCTGAGCATTGCTGCACATTCGACATAAATCAAGCGTGCAGTTCCTTTATTCACTCTCTTCAAATTGCTCATTCAATGATTGTTGCCGGTACAGCGAAAAGAGCATTAGTTTTAAATGGCGATGCTCTTTCAACGTTGATTAACCCTATGGACAGGGGGTTGGTAACATTGCATGGTGACGCAGCAACAGCGGCACTTTTTGAACCGGCTGAATCTGGAACAGGAGGTATTGAATATATCGAGATTGGCACTGATGGGACTAAATTTGATCGGTTGCTGATTCCTGCTGGTGGGGCAAGAATGCCAAGCAGTCGGGAAACTATCATCGAGGTAGCTGATGAAGATGGTTGTATCCGTAATCTTGAGCAAATTTATATGGATGGACCTTCGGTATTTCACTTTGTTGTCTATAAGGTTACCGATGTTCTTAAGTCTACCTTGACCAAGTTGCAAAGAACGATTGATGATTTTGATATGGTTTTACTTCATCAAGCCAATAAAACCATGGTTGATTTGATTTACAGGGCTTTAGGTGTTCCTCAAGAGAAGCGTTTTTATTACATGGAAGAAGTTGGCAACTGTAGTGGGGCATCTCTTCCTTCGTTGCTTGCGCAGGCATGGCGTGAAGGTATCATTAAGCCAGCCAGCAGGACTCTTCTGTGTTCATTCGGCGGGGGTTTGTCCTGGGGCGTTGCTATCGTTAAGTGGCCTTATGATGCTGACGCGGCTGTTCCTGGCATTGTTGATGTTCCATTTCTTCCAGAAGATGAGGCACTTTATGCCAAGATTTGAAAACAAACTTATTCTTATTGTAGGTGTAAGTTCTGGAATTGGATTGGCAACAGCACAGCGCCTTGCTCGTGATGGCGCTCGAATTGTTGGTGTTGGTCTTAGTGCAGAACGGTTGCAGAATGCATTGAACACCCTTGAAGGTACTTCACACCATGCGATTGTTGCGGATGTCTCTGAAGAAACGCAGTTGGGCCAGATAATAACATTTGGAAAAGATCATGGAGGATACCATGGTGGAGTATGCTGTGCAGGGATGCATGAGGTGCGGCCATTTTCGCTTTTAAAAACGGAAAATCTGCTTGCCAGTTTTAGTGCCAATGTCGTAACAGCTGTAAATACTACTAAAGTCATAGCGAAAGCAGTAAGCTCTGACGGGGCAGGGGTTGTCTGGCTCTCTTCCGTTGCTGCACTGCGGGGTACGGCAGGATTTACTGCCTATGCAGGTGCAAAAGGAGCACTTGTTTCTGCTGCTCGAGTCGCTGCGGTGGAGTTAGCCAGGAAAAAGATCAGGATAAATGTTGTTATTGCTGGGGTTGTTGAAACGCCGATGAGTGATGGTTGGATAAAATTGCTTTCGCAGGAACAACAGGATGATATTGCTAGAAATCATATACTGGGGATTGGAAAACCTGATGATGTTGCTGATGTTATTGCATTTCTTGTTTCATCAGACGCACGTTGGATGACTGGCACTATGTTGGTTGTCGATGGTGGATTGTCAGCACATTAGGGGATTTTTATGGATTTTAAATTACATCATATAGGTGTTTTGGTAAAGGATATTGACAAGGCTGCTTTTAATTATGTATCCAAGTTTGGCTATGAACTCAAAAGCCTAGTAATCCATGATCCTGTCCAGACTGCATTTGTACAGTTTTTGAAACTTGAAGGAGATGGCACTTATGTTGAGCTGATCTCTCCTGACGGGCCAGAGAGCAAGCTTGTAACAGCCTTGAATAAGGGTGGAGGCTTGAATCATTTATGCTATCAGACAGACAATATAGAAGCATCATATCAGGATTTGGTTTTACAGTCTATGTTTATTTTACAGAAACCCGTTGGAGCGGTTGCTTTTCCAAACCGACAAATTGCGTGGTTGATGGGGAGAGATGGTATTCCGATAGAGTTAGTCGAAAAAGGAGTTGATTTATGGTAGAAACCTTAACTATCTCAATAAAACTGCGTACTATTTTTCGTGATATATTTGACAATGAAATGATGAATATCACTGAAAGTACCTCTAAAATGGATATAGAAGATTGGGATTCAGTCGCTCAGATCAAGCTGGTCCTGGCAATAGAGGAAGAATTTGCTGTCAGATTGTCTATAGAAGAGGTTTCATCCATAAAATCTGTAGCAGGATTTATGGATTCCATCCAGCGTCATTTGGCTGGTCAGTAATGGGCAGATGACGATGGTAACGAGAGAAGTGCTTGAATACGTGTTCAGTCAGCATGATGACGCTGGGCTGATTGTCATACTACCAAGAATGTTGCAGAACATCGGAGATTCTTTTTCGCTTCATATAGCAGAAGCACTGGACATACTTCTGGAAGCAAAGATTGAAGTATCGCCACAGCCTTTGAGTGACTGGGTCACTTCGCTCTCGATTGATAACCGCAGTTTGCCTCGCTATCTGTATGCGCGGTATCTTGTGCGACAGGGTGCCTATAGGGATGCGATAGAGCTTTTCGATACTCTTCTTGAATCCCTACCAAAGGTGGATCCGTTTCTTCTGCTGCATTTGGTCAGGTTATTGGTGCGTACCCAGCAATTCGACAGGGCAGCTCAGTCATTGAGGCTTGCCTTTTCGCTGGTTCCTCCCTATTCGTTTATGGTACGATCCGAGGCTCTCCTTAAAAAAATACTCAATTCCGGTGAATGGCAGCCACGCAACACAATCAGGCTTGCCTTGCTTGGCAGTTCTACGACATCGTTTCTTGCTCCCGTATTACAGGCAGCTTGCTTCAGGGACGGAATTCATGCCATTTTGCATGAAGGGGGATTTGCCAATTTTCGACAAGATATTCTGGATCCTTCATCAGCACTCTATACATTCAATCCCCAAGCGGTTATTCTTCTGCCAAATCATCGCGATTTAGCCTTGCCCCCTTTGTCCAAGGCGGGTACAGCAGTACAAATCGCTCAAGATTTGCGTAGTTTATGGGATATTCTTCAGAGGCGAAATCCTTGTCATTTGATTCAGGTAGGTTATGATGTTCCTTTTTATAGCTCATGGGGGGGGTTAGAAGTGACTCAGCCCGGAGGGCGTGCCCGAATATTTAATTCAGTGAATGCACTCCTTTCCGAGAATCTTCCTCCAAGTGTTTCGTTTTGCTCTATTACCAAGGTTGAGGTGCGTCTCGGTGATAAATTTCATTCTGAGCCTGGATGGTATTCCAGTAAACAGTACCCTTCTCTGGAGGCACTTCCCGCGCTTGCCGATCATCTTACTGCCAATTTACGGGCTGCCTTTGGTTATACGTCCAAGGTGCTTGTGCTTGACCTCGACAATACTCTCTGGGGTGGGGTGATTGGTGAGGATGGTTTATCGGGGATCGTTCTTGGTCCTCCATCTGCTGAGGGAGAGTGCTATCTTGATCTGCAACGATATGTGAAGGAAATTAAGGAGCGTGGTGTTTTACTTGCAGTCTGCTCGAAGAATAACCCTCATGACGCTGAGCTGCCTTTCAGGGAACACGATTCCATGATTTTACAACGCGATGATTTTGTTTTATTTATCGCCAACTGGCAGGATAAGGCATCGAATATTAAAGAGATGGCAACAAGGTTGTCATTGGGGCTTGACAGCTTTGTTTTTCTGGATGATAACCCACTTGAAAGAGCATGGGTTCGTTCGCGTTTACCTGATGTGATTGTTCCCGAGTGTGGCAGTAAACCTTGGGAGATGCTTGCAGCATTAGATCGTGGTATGTATTTTGAGGCCATTGTTTTGACGGCTGAGGATGCTGAGCGACATAAGAGTTATCAGTTAAATCTCGTCAGACAGGAGCTTGAGACAAGTGCTGCAACAGTGGAAGAGTTTCTTTCAGGTCTTGAAATGGTTGCGCAACATGGATCAATTGATTCGACAACTCTTGCCCGCACTACTCAACTGATCAATAAAACAAATCAGTTCAATCTGACTTCCCGGCGTTACAGCGAGGAGCAGGTACGCAGTAAGGCTGAATCATTGGATTGGTGGGCAAGATGGTTTCGACTGAAAGACAAATTTGGGGATCATGGCTTGATTGGGGTAATGCTTGTTAATAAAAATGGGGGGTCCTGGTACATTGATACGTGGTTGATGAGTTGTCGTGTGCTTGGGCGGTATATGGAACAATATATGTTAGCTACATTACTTCATGATGCTCACAAAGAAGGTATAAGTGATGTTTTTGGTGACTATATTCCTACAGGAAAAAACAGTCTTGTGCAGAATATGTTTGTTCATCTTGGTTTTCAACCGGACGGAGAGCCAAATCGTTTTGTTTTTCATGTAACTGATGCAGCCATACCTGCGTGTGAATTTATTCGTGCAGCCGATGTATAATAGGGAGTTGTAAACTTGCATAATTTCAATGTCGGAATTGATTGCGAAGATATACAGCGCTGGCATAACATGCTCCCGAAATTGGAAGAGGGTGCACAGCACAAACTTTTTACTGAAGCTGAGCATAAATATTGTAAATCATTCAAAAATCCTGCGGCTCACTATGCTTCGCGATGGTGTGCAAAAGAGGCATTGTTGAAGGCTCTTAGTCCGTTTTGCAAAGTAGATTTACGTAAGATTGAAATTGCTAATGACAGGGATGGAAAGCCCTTTTTTGTGGTCTCAGATCCGGAAGTTGCAAAATTGAATCTAACTGTTCGTGTAAGTTTGTCTCATAGCAAGAAAACTGCTATGGCAATAGCTGTCGTTGCAGTTGGTTTTGATATGCCGTAGTTCCGAGGCTGTGAATACGCTATTATTTTTTTAAAACAGTGTTTCCAGATTTTGATGTTGAAATTCATCAGCCTGGTATTGTGACCGACGGAATAAAAGTGGTAACTATTAGAGTTCTCTATTTTCATCAATATTTTTCAACTCCCTCTGGTGCGGCCGATACTCGATCCTATGAAATGGCTCAGCGACTGATTGCCCGTAGCCATCAGGTCACCATGGTTTGTGGCAGTGGCAAGTTCGCGAGCACTGGACTGACAGGTGAATCGGCTAAAGGTATGCGCCGGGGAATGGTGGAGGGTAACGATGTTATCGAACTTGATTTGCCCTATTCGAACTACGATTGTTTTCTGAAGCGTTCATGGGTTTTTATGCTTTTTGCTTGGCATAGTATCGGGCTTGCATTATCGTTGCCCTATGACCTGCTTTTTTCAACCTCAACTCCGTTGACTGCCGGAATTCCTGGAATTGTGGCAAGCTTGCTACGTCGCAAGCCATTTGTTTTTGAGGTTCGTGATCTCTGGCTGGAACTTCCACGAGAGATGGGAGTGATAAGCATCCCTGCGGTGCTTGGCTCAATGAGTGTTCTGGAATGGCTGTCTTATCATTCCGCCAAGGGGTGTATCGGGCTCTCTCCGGGTATTGTGAAGGGAATTGTACGCAGAGGAATTTCCGCTGACAAGGTTGAAATGGTACCGAACGGTTGTGATCTTGAGTTGTTCAATCCGATTGTTGGAGATGTTTTACGGCCTGAAGGTGTTCAGGATGAAGAGTTTCTTGCCGTATTCACTGGTGCTCACGGAATGGCCAACGGTCTCGATTCGGCTTTAAATGCTGCCAAGGTACTGAAGGAGAAAGGTCGAAAGGATATCAAACTTGTTTTTATCGGGGACGGAAAATTGAAGCCGGAGTTGGTTGCAAGAGCTGAACGGGAGGTGCTTGTGAACTGTCTTTTTCTTGATCCTGTCAACAAACGGAAACTTACGGCTTATCTTCGGGGAGCTGATGCAGGGCTTATGCTCCTTGCAAATGTGCCGGCATTTTATTTCGGTACCTCTCCCAATAAATTTTTTGATTATATCGCCATCGGTTTGCCGGTGGTCAACAACTATCCAGGATGGTTGGCCGATATGATAACACAAAAATACTGCGGAATTGCTGTGGACACGGAGAGTCCAGAAGCGTTGGCGTTGGCACTGGAGAAAATGGCTGACAATCCTGAGTTGACAAAGCAGATGGGAGTAAACGCCCGTCATTTTGCGGAACGGGAGTTTGATCGTCAAAAGTTTGGGAACCGCTTTGTGGATTTTATTGAAAGGATGGCTGGGAAGTGAAGCGTTTGTTTGATCTTGTTTTGACCATTCCCGGTTTCCTTTTGATTTTGCCTCTCTTAGTGATTCTTGCTTTTTTTGTCAGGGCATTTCTTGGCAGCCCGATTTTTTTCTCTCAATTACGTCCCGGTCTGAATGGCAAACCTTTTCTCATGCTGAAGTTTCGGACGATGACCGATGAGAGGGATGTGACAGGGAATCTTTTGCCTGACAATGAACGGCTGACTTCGTTTGGCAGGTTTCTTCGTTCAACCAGCCTTGATGAGTTCCCAACATTTTTTAATGTGCTCAAGGGTGATATGAGTCTTGTGGGTCCGCGTCCGCTTCTCATGGAGTATCTGCCACTTTACACTGAGGAACAGAATCGTCGTCATGAAGTTAAACCCGGTATGACGGGCTGGGCGCAGGTTAATGGTCGTAATGCCATCAGTTGGGACGAAAAATTCAGGTTTGATGTCTGGTATGTGGATAACCAGTCGATATGGCTTGATATCAGGATACTTGCGATAACTTTCATCAATGTTTTTTTACGTAAAGGTATAAACCATAATGCAAAGGAAACCATGCCTTTTTTTACGGGCAACACGATAAATTCCAAGCAATTATAAAAAATTTCCTGATAATAAAGAATCCTCGAAGCAGAGCTTCGAGGTATTAGAAGAGTTGGAACAGCTGTGAATATTTTCTTTCACGAAGCAAAGCTTCGGGGAATACATCCCATAGAGATTTAATTTTTTTATTTATGGATATTAATTAAATTATAAACAATACTATAAGTAAGGGATGTATAGAGAAAATTTACAGCCATTCACGTAAATCTTACTTTTTAAATAAAAATGTTAATTTAGTGAAGTGTAATTTTTGGGTAAATTAATGAAATTCATCAGGAGTGTGCAATGAAAAAGATTGTTTATCTGTTGGTTGGGTTGGGTATGGTTGTGTTGAGCGGTAAAGCCTATGGTGGTGTTGGGCAAATGGTTGATCTTGATATTCAGGGGTCTTTTTATAGGAACAGTGGGCCTGTAATAACCAATGGATATGATTATTATGATTATAGTTTGTCTACTGCGGGGAATGATAGTGTAAATAACATTCATTTGGTTGAGGCTAACGGCACAGAAAAAAGAATTACCGTTACTTATGACAATAATGCTAGTACTGCAATCGATGGTACGAATGGTTCTAGTTCTATGCAAGGAAGCTCATACGCAAGGTTGTTTGATGGGTATATGACTTCTGTATCAGGAGGTTCAATAAGTTTTGGTGGTCTTGATGCAAATAAAGAGTATCAGTTGGTGGTGTATGCGCAGAGAGAGACGGGTAATGCGACAAATTTATTAATCAATGGGAATTCAGTTTTAACTAGTCTTACATCTAATTCCACGGGTCTAGATTTGGGAAAAAATTATGCTATAATTAACGGTTTAACATCTAATGGAGCTGGTGCCTTGACTATTAACTATCGGGGTAATCTGTCCGGTTTACAGTTGAAAGAGGTGCCTGAACCTGCAAGCATGGTTCTTTTGGGTGTTGGTGGTATGTTGGTTGGGCTTCGGAGAAAAAAGTCTTTAGCAAATTCAGCGCTTGCTGTGTGAGGTGTTTTTTTTATTTTCTACTTATTGCTTTTGCGGTAGCCGGATGCTCCCCACATCCAGCAGACACCAGTCAAAAAAGAGTAGCTGCGGTTGTTAATAAGGTTGAGATAACCAACCTTGAAGTTAATAGCCTTTATGAGCGTTCTGTTGTTCGTAGTGTAAGTGGGGATGTTGCTCGTAATCAGAAACGGAATATTCTGGCAGGACTTGTGCGGGCTGAACTGCTTGCGCAGCAGGCAGTTCAGCAAAATCTGGATAAATCTCCTGAGTTTACTCTATTGCTGCATGAGGCCCGTAGGCAGGTTCTTGCCGGAATGCTTCAGCAGTCTCTTACTTCAGCTACCAAGCCCTTGGAGATTGAGACTGTACGCGATATTATTTCTCAAAATCCCAATCTCTTTGCCGAGAGAAAACTTCTTGTATACGAAGAGGTAGTGATGCCTGTGGTTAATGTGCCATTACTTTTATCGCTTAATGTTCGGGTGGGTAAAGGGGCAACGCTCGATCAGCTTGTTGATGAGATAAAAGCGAAAAAAATGCAGTTTCGTCGGGTTACTCTGACACAATCTACCGATCAGTTGGATCCCGTAATTGTTAAAGTATTAACCCGTTCCAAGCCAGATGTTCCGGTTGTTACCCGCGTTCAAGACAAGTTTGCCATGATTTTAATGCTCCACAATGCGGTTCCTATACCATTGACAGGGGAGGCGGCGGAGCAAGTTGCGCGTAACATTGCAAACGCACAGATAAATAATATAGCACTTCAGAACAAATTGAAGGATGCGCTCGACAGGGCTAAAATAACATATTTCGGTGAGTATGCCCAGGATACCTCACGCAAGAAGGGTGTTGCCTTGCCTCTGCCTGATGCAGCGCTAGCAGATAAGATGAACTCTTATGGCGTGATTCTGGCAGTTTCGATAACTGCTGCTTATGCATTTGCCATGCTGTTATTCTCGGCATCGATGCGTATGCTGCTTGGCAGGGTGTGGCTGCCAAGGTTCTGGCCAGCACCAAAGGTTCAGGCTGTCGAGCCAGAAGTTGATTTATGGCTTCCGGAATATAGAGCGTCTTTTTATGTCAAGTTTTTTCTTTTTTGTTGTGCCGTCGTCAGTGTTTTTATGCTGGGACGGCAGCTATTGCAAGTCTGGACAATACTTGAGGTATGGATGGTTATTGCGAGTATTGCTACAGGAGTGCTGCTCGGTATTGGGTTAAGTCATCTCTTTGCCCGCTCCCCTCTTCGAAATTGGACGAAGGGGTTGCGTTGGGTGCCCGTTGTTTTCTTTACCTTATCGCTGGCTATTGCGGTTGTAGTGACACTACGCTTTGTATCAGTATGAGCCTGAGACCGCATGCCTCATGGTTTCCCTGGTTGTTGTTTCTGGGATTGTTTCTCCATTCAGCTTTGGACTATACTCTGTTTGATCCGTATTTTGGCAACAGTGATGAACCGTTGCTGATTGCCATTGTTGCAGTTATCTTATGGGTTGAACGCCGCAGCATTCTTGCTTCATTGCGTGGAGAAGGTTTGGGCTCTCCTTTTATCGGGTTTGGATTATTTGCTGTTGGATCTATGATTTTTACCTTTGGCCGTCTTGCTCCTGTTATGATATTACAGGTCTGGGGGTTATTTATTCTTGCGGCCGGAATGGTAGCGGCTTTATCGCCTCGGGAGTATCTGCATTCAGCTTTGTTTATTGCGTTTTCCGGGACGCTTGTTGTGGTTCT
Organism: uncultured Chlorobiaceae bacterium; assembly: GCA_903940125.1. Taxonomy (GTDB): domain Bacteria; phylum Bacteroidota; class Chlorobiia; order Chlorobiales; family Chlorobiaceae; genus Chlorobium. Next base: position 19,001 of record CAJAJL010000081.1, read on the forward strand.
GGGGCGGCTTGGTCCGGGGCTGTTATCGTCTGAATTAGCAGTGGCCATTGCCTCAGTAACTGCTACGGTTATAACAGCTACGCTCTGGCCGGTCGTTGCCAATGGCGTCACCCTATATTTTGGTCCCTACAGTGCTACCGTTACCGAGGCCTGTTCCGGTCTTAATTCCATTTTTTCATTGATGGCGCTCTCACTTCTTTATTTACGAGAGAGCGTTCAACGCAGTCCATTGCATATTGCTTTTCTGGTTGCCTGCGTTATTCCTATGGCAGTTCTGACTAATTTTCTGCGGGTGATGCTATTGATCCTGGCGACCTGGTATGTTGGTGACTGGTTTTCCCAAAGTTTGTTTCATGAAGCATCAGGTGTGGTTGCTTTCGTTCTGGCATTGTTTCTGCTTTCAGTTATTGACCGACTTTCATTTCACGTTTCTTCTATGAAGAAAAATCGAAGGCACAGTCCTGACAATGCGAGTAACTAAATATAGTCTTGTGGCCATAGCACTCGGGCTCGTGCTTATTTTCTCTGAGATTCTGGTGGAGATTAAGAAACATCCAGCATATAAGGGTCAAAAACCTGATCTGGAAAGAATTATTAAACTTCATCCGGACGGTTGGAAGGCTGTAGCAGGGCCAGTCGTCGATCCTCAATCACTGGAGTATGCATACGATACTGTGGTTTCACAAAACTATCAGCATGTTGATGGCAGTACAGTGATGGTGTCTATGACCTGGAGTCGTGACGGTATCCGCCGCTCAGGTCATCCTCAGGAAGTTTGTTATAATGCCAGTGGATTTACTGTGACCCTTCCCCGGCATGCTTCCTTCCTGGCAGCAGGAAAAAAACTAGATGTTATTGCTTTCAGTGGACGTTTTGAGGATATGGTTCAAGATGTTGTGTACTGGAGAGTTACCGGGGGAAAGCATGACGTGCGGTTCATTGAGAACTTTGGTTTAACTCACCGCTTTCGTGAAGTTGCATCTCTCATTATGGGGAACATCCCCGACAATCTCATGGTTCGGGTATCCAGCTGGCGCCGAGAGAGTGACCCTCCTTCTACTGCCCATATCAACTATATTCAAGCCTACTTGGCTTATTTACAAAGTGTTTCACCCTCAACCCGCCTCTTCCTGACTGGCGTCGGGAATTATTAAACTCACCCTCAACCTGAAACAATGCGTCTTGCCATCATCGGCCTCGGATACGTTGGCCTGCCTCTTGCTGTCGAATTTGCAAAAAAATACCCTGTTATCGGTTTCGACATTAATTGCAGCAGGATTGATGAACTGCATAAGGGGTTTGATTGCACCCTTGAAATAGCTGAGGATGCACTGAAAAGTGTTCTTGGCTTATCTGCCCATCATGGTCTAACCCTCAGCTCAGACTTTTACGATCTTGCAGAAGCGAACTGCTACATTGTTACCGTTCCAACCCCGACAGACAAAAATAACCGCCCGGTTCTCACACCACTTATCAACGCCAGCGAAACCATAGGCAGGGTGCTCAGCTCTGGTGATATCGTTATTTATGAATCAACAGTCTATCCCGGTGCCACAGAAGAGGAGTGCGTCCCTGTGCTGGAACGCATTTCCGGCCTGGTTTTCAACCGTGATTTTTTTGTTGGGTATTCACCTGAACGCATCAATCCGGGTGATAAAGAGCATACCGTTACCACTATTAAAAAGGTTACTTCAGGTTCAACCCCTGAAGCCGCTCAAACAGTTGACGCGCTCTATCGATCCATCATAACAGCAGGAACACACCTTGCCTCGTCAATCAAGGTCGCAGAAGCTGCAAAGGTTATTGAAAACTCTCAGCGCGACATCAATATTGCTTTTGTGAATGAACTTGCCATGATATTCAACATCATGGGTATTGACACGCATGAGGTTCTTGCTACAGCCGCCACAAAATGGAACTTTCTGCCTTTTAAGCCAGGCCTTGTCGGAGGGCACTGTATCGGCGTCGACCCCTATTACCTGGCTCAAAAAGCACAGGAGATTGGTTATCACCCGGAAATTATCCTTGCTGGCCGCAGACTCAATGACAATATGGGCAAGTTCGTCGCATCTGAAGTAGTCAAGCTCATGATTGCGAAAGACCATAAAATCAAAGACGCAGAAGTACTTATCCTTGGTATAACGTTTAAAGAGAACTGCCCTGATATCCGGAATACGCGGGTTGTTGATATCGTTAAGGAGCTTCAGCAATATGGCGTTGAGGTTGCAATCTACGACCCCTGGGCCAACCCACTGGAGGTTATGCAGCACTATGGACTTAAATCTATTACAAAGCTTCAAGGCAAACTCTACGAGGGCGTTATTCTTGCGGTAGCTCACGATGAGTTCAAGAGACTCGATATCAAAAAGCTCGGCTCAAGTAACAACTGTGTTATCTACGACGTTAAAGCTTTCCTACCACTACAGGATGTTGATGGCAGGCTTTAATGGGAAATCCTGATCAAAATACATTGTTAGATACTTCTTTTCCTGGATGGCCTTCATATACTGTTGAGGAGGCTGATGCTGTTACCCGTGTTCTATTATCCAATAAGGTAAACTTCTGGACTGGTCAGGAGTGTCGCGAATTTGAAAAAGAGTTTGCCGCATGGAGTGGATGCAGTTACGGCGTAGCGCTTGCCAATGGTACTCTGGCGCTCGAAATCGCGCTGAGGGCTCTTGGGATCGTGCAGGGTGATGAAGTAGTCGTTACTTCGCGCAGTTATATTGCTTCGGCCACATGCATAGTGGCCGTTGGCGCCATTCCGGTGTTTGCCGATGTTGACCGGGATAGCCAGAATATTACAGCCGACACGATAGAAAAGGTGTTGAGTGCCCGGACAAAAGCGGTTATCTGCGTCCATCTTGCCGGTTGGCCGTGCGATATGGACGCTGTGACACGGTTAGCAAAAAAACATGGACTTTTTGTGATAGAGGATTGCGCACAGGCACATGGGGCCCGTTATAAAGGACGACCGGTAGGATCGCTTGGAGACATTGCCGCTTGGTCATTCTGCCAGGATAAGATTATGAACACCGGGGGAGAGGGTGGTATGGTCACCACCAATAACAGGGAATTGTGGTCAAAAACATGGGAGTACAAGGATAATGGGAAATCGTGGAATGCAGTTTTTGAAAGGGAGCACCCGCCAGGGTTTCGCTGGGTGCATGAATCGTTTGGTTCCAACTACCGTATGATTGAAATGCAGGCTGTTATCGGCAGGGTGCAGCTGCAGCGCATGGAAGAGTGGACGGCACAACGCCGGATAAACGCTGAAAGGATATGGAGTGCCGCTCACGGGATTCCCGGATTACGGGTGCCTGTTGTCCCCGAGTGGGGGGAGCATGCGGCTTATAAATGCTATGTGTTTGTTGAGCCTGGTGCTCTAAAGAAGGGATGGGATCGGGACCGGGTATTGGTTGAAATCAATAAAAGGGGAGTCCCATGCGAAGTCGGTTCCTGTCCAGAAATTTATCTCGAAAAAGCATTTGACAATACCGGATGGCGACCTGCCGTAAGGCTGCCGGTTGCCCGGGAGCTTGGGGATACAAGTTTGACGTTTCTTGTCCATCCGACACTTAGAGATGAGCATATAAAAAAGATGACTATAGTATTAGATGAGGTAATGCAGGAAGCAGTGTCAATTAGACGTTGGGGCTCGCATAACGGATAGTTTTGACAGAATAAGACTCAAAATACCAGTAAAATCTTTATCGGCACGAAATCCACGAAAAGCCATAAAAAATAATAAAAATATATACTTTTAATGACAAAAAGTAATCAATATCCGCGTGTTCTGATTGTTTTGATGTCAAAGGTAAAGGCAGATGACCCTTGCAACCTACTTATTCGGATGCAGTTTGGAGAATGGCCAAAGGAACGATTAGCGCAGATACACTCCAATTCAAATCCAAAGGGAAATGGTGAATTTTGTGGTCACTATTATCAAATTAATAGATATGATCGTTATTTTGGAAAAATATTTCAGCGTATTCGTGGAAAATTAATTAATATGTCTGAAATGAACAAAATAGAATCTATTAATATTAATTTATCCAAAAATATAAAATATAACTTCGTCGTTAAATTTAAAAAAATATTTGCTGATATTGTAATTAATTCCGGATTATGGGAACTAATATTTACTGTGCGGATATCAAAAGATATGATGCGTTTTATTAATGAATTTAGGCCTAATTTGATATACTGTCAAGGTTACTCGTTAGGTTTTACCAGACTTCCAATAATAATTAATAAAAAATATAAAATTCCAATTTGTTTTCAAACTACTGATGACTGGCCAACATACACTTATAATTCATTTATAATGCGTATGTTGATAAGAAAAACTGCAAAAAAACTCATATATCACTCAACAATACGAATGGCTTTTGGAGAAAAAATGCAGCAGTTATATCAAAGACGTTACGGAATGGATTTTTTATTAACATATCATTTAGACGAACATTCACGATTTCAAAAAAATGAAAATAATCGATCTGAACAACTTTGGATTAATGATGAGATAAGTATAATTTATACAGGTAGTCTTGGACACCACCGTTTTGAAGGGATTCATGATTTAATAAAAGTAATTAAATCGCTTAATAAAGAAAATCTAATTAATATTAAAATAAATATTTATTGTACTGGAATACCAAAAAATATTCCTATTGAAATTATTTCTTCATTAGAAGTTAAGTTTCATAATTTACCGAGTCATAATGATTTACCCTGTGTTTTAAATTCAGCATCTATTCTTTTTCTCACAGAGTCTTTCAGTGTCCGACCTGAAGAAATTGAATATGCTATATCTAGTAAAGCACATCTCTATATGATGAGTAGCAAACCGATTATTGTATACGGCCCGGCATATAGTGGAAGTGTAGATTATGCTATTAAAGGTGGCTGGGCTCAAGTAGTGACTAAAAGAGATGAAAACTTATTGAAGATTGCGTTGTTATCAATATTGTATGATCACAAAAGAAATGCAGAAATGAAAAAAAAAGCATTTATGATAATCAACAGTAATCATGATTTAACAGTTGGAAGGAAAATATTTAAAACAATGATTAATCAAGCTTTGTCTAAAAATAATAAATAAGTCGCTCGTCCATGAGGTTCATGGCTTGATGGGTGAAGCAGCAAGGAGAAAGGACAAAATCATATTTCCTTAGTTTTTGTTTTTCTGATAAGCAGATTTGGAAGGTATTCAATGTTATTGATAATGAGCATTTTCCCCTATTGTCCTGTTTGTTTAGTTCCCTTACAGTAATAGCAAGACTATCTTTAGCCTTTTGAACAGATACCAAAATCGCATTAGCACTTTTCGTCCATCTGAATGGTTTTGCGTGTTTTGTGTTATGGACTTTTA
>CAJAJL010000082.1 GCA_903940125.1 uncultured Chlorobiaceae bacterium
GAGCAGCCTATGATAGAATTTTCAACCGCATTTGCTCAGTTGCCTGAAGGCAAGAAACAGTTGCTCGATTTTTTAAATGCTGCTGATTTAAGTATTTCAGAATTATCACTGGAAATTCGTCAACAGCGAGAGGTCTCGGTCAGGCTTGAGGGAGAGAAACCTCCTGTTCATCAAGTGATTGATTCAGAAGCTCTGATGCCCATTTTTTTACATACGGGAGCCGAAGGAGCTGCGAAATTTGAATTTCATGATGAGTCAACGGGAACACAGCGTCTCTTTGCTTTTGCTGGCCCTATACTTGATGTTTTACGTGAGGGGAGTGTTTTGATTGTTGATGAATTGGATGGGAGCCTGCATACCAAAATCGTTCGTTTCCTGTTGGGCATCATCAATTCATCTACCCATAACAGGAAAGGGGCGCAGCTTCTTTTTACAACTCATGATACCTCTGTCATGGATGCAAAACTCTTTCGGAGAGACCAGATTTGGTTTGTTGAAAAGGATCGCTCTCATGCAACACACCTTTATCCTCTGACCGATTTCAGCCCAAGGAAAAACGAAGCTCTTGAAAAAGGGTACCTCGTTGGACGATATGGAGCAATTCCTTTTATCAATGACACGATGTTTTAAGGAAAGATATGGCTCGAGATAACCACCCAAAGATTCGGCAGGACAAGAAATTACAACGGAAGAAGGCCTTGAAGAAAGGGGCTGATCGTCTCCTGATTGTTACAGAGGGAGAAAAAACAGAGCCTTATTATTTTGGCGAGATCAGGACGCATTATCGCCTGAGTACTGCCAGAGTGGAAATAATGCAGAGTAAATACGGGACGACACCTCAACAAGTCGTTGATTTTGCTGTAGATAAATGTAACGAGACGAAAGAATATGAATCCGTGTATTGCGTTTTTGACCGAGATGATCATCCGAATTTTTTGAATGCTCTCTATAGCGTCAATGCGCAACACAGGAAACATAAAAATGACAACAAAGAGCTGATCAATTTTTACGCGACCCCCTCTATCCCCTGTTTTGAATTGTGGCTTTTGCTGCATTTTGTTCCCGTACGCAGCTACATGCACAGGGATGAGATTCAACGGCAATTGAGTGACTCTGACAAGCTCCCCAACTATGCAAAAGGGGGGCATGGATATTTTGACATGACCAGAAAGCGGCTGGAGGTTGCTCATAAGCATGCTGATTTGTTAACAGCCAATGATCCGCTGGGAAGGGAAAAGAATACTGCGAATCCCTATACTTCTGTTGGCAAGCTGGTACAGGTACTCACCTCCATGAATACGCGTTGGCATGGAAAGCCTATACCAAAATTTTAAGGATCAGTGCTCATGAACGATCAACAGTTACTTACCCTCTTCAACGAGATACTCAGTGAGTTGCAGCAGAGAGCCGCCCGATCGGTCGATACTTCCCTTGTGATCCGGAACTGGCACTGTGAGAATCCCGATCAGGAGGGCATGAACGATGTTCGATAAATGGCTCAATCAGGATATCAGTACCCTCCTTGCCCGGCGTAACCGGGTTGTTGTGGGAACTGAAGCCTCTCTTCTGGATCTCTTGCGCAAGGTCCTGCCACAGGAGCTGACGATTTTTGTGGTTCATGCCGCCCTTGAGGAGCTGGAGTGCAAGTACACGGTGGAGAAATTCCACAAGGATGAGAAGGTGGTGATAATAGCGACAGCACCAAAAAATGAGCTGACCTTTATTCGCGACTACGCTGAAACCTGTGGGTACGTGGATATCCGCAAGGTTGAGAGTTATGTGGCGGAGAGGGTTTTTCAGGGGCTTGGCCTGAACATTTCGCTAACACCGGAAGAGGTCAGGGTCGCAGCGTACAACTGCATTGGCAAAGGAAAGGAGTACTGGGAGGAGCTTTGCCGGAAGGGCGGAGAGCGACTTTTTGATATCGGCAGTGATATCCTCCCCTTTCTCCATGATCCTGAGGGATTCTGCGCTACCCGTGATGCGTTGGTGGTTGCGGCCTTTTTTGAAAAAATCAACACTTGGCTTGGGCGCGGCAACATCAGTCAGCCCCCTGGAACCCTTGCGAAGGAGGTGGCGGAGCAGATTCTTGGGTCACTGCTGACAGGTAAACCGAAGAAGAAGTACCTTGATGTCTACAAGAAATGGGGCGATTCCAAAGCGATGGAGGGTTCGTTTCTGGGCTATTGCCGGGAGAATCCTGCCCAATTGAAAAAGGCGGATCTTTGGGCAATTTATTCAGCCCATCCGTTTGATTCGGTTGATCTTCAGTGGCTGAGTGACCTGATAGCACACTTGTCGGACAGCGACTATATCAATGATAAACTCCCGCATATAAACACCCGATTCAAGAACAGCCACGGCCGGCAGTGGCACAAGGGGCTGTGGGGCCATCTGCTGCAACTGTTGGAGTTTGATAGCTCAAAAGTCAAGGGGATTGCCTCGCTTGAAGAGGCGATTGCCTGTTACACGACTGAACTCTACCGGGTTGATACGGCTATCCGCAGCATCTACGAAAAGTTCTGGGGCGACGAAAAGGTTATTCGCCCATTCCAGGAGTATTACAACCAGTTGGTTTCACCCTTTCTCCACAAGTGGTTTCAGTATTTCGACGATTACGGGGAGAACCAGAAGGGGCTTTTGATCGAGAAAGTCCGTTCTGCAAAAGGACGAATAGCGATTATTGTGGGTGACGGTATCTCTTATGAAATTGCGCAGAGAGTCATCGCGAAAACAGGTGATACAGTCAAGATAGATAACCAGTATCGTTGCTGCGGTATTCCGTCGATTACCGAAAATAATATGAGCCTGCTCTATCGTGACGATGGGGTTCTTGAACCGGTTCAGTTGCGACGGGAGGCTTATCTCGCAGCTCAGGTTTCAAAGCGCATTGAGTTTGTTCAACTGGAGGAGGTCAACTTTCAACATGCTGAAGTGGATGTGCTCATCTGCTCCTGCAAGGATATTGATGACATAGCCGAGAAGATGCAGCACAAAGCGCTGAAGTTCATCGGTGAAATTGAGAATATGATTGCCGATAAGGTAGTGTTTCTGCTCAATAACGGCTTTCAGGAGGTTGTGCTGACCTCCGATCACGGATTTGTGCTCACCGGTATTCTTGATGAGTCGGACAAGGCTGAAGTGCAGTTTCAGGGTGAAGTGTCGAAGGCCGAGCGTTATATCCGTACCGTCGAAAAGCAGGGTGTGTCGGAGGAGCTGATTGAGCATCGACAACGTTACGGGGAGTACCGCTATCTCTACTTTGCAAAACATAACAAGCCCTTTAAAACGCCGGGCAGGTACGGCTATGCCCACGGCGGTCTTGCGCCACAGGAGCTGATTATCCCGTTTGTTACCTTCAGCCACAAAACCTCTTCCCTTCAGGAGCTGCTCGTCAGTGTGGCAAACCAGAGCCAGTTGAGCGGTGTTGTGGGCGACTATTTTTCAGTTCACCTCAAGGCGGATGATGGAGCGGGAGATATCTTTACCCAGGAACGGAAGGTGCAGCTTCTCTTTATCGACAACGGGAAGGAGTTCAGCAAGAGTGACATTGTCACCATCAAAGCTGGTGAACTCATCAAAAAGGAGTTCTCGTTTGACCGCCATCTCAACATTGAGGTGATTGTGGTTGATGCCCTGTCGCGGCAGACCCTGACGAAGGTGGCTGTATCGCAAACCGTTGCCCGTGACCTTGGCGGGCTTTAAAAATCGTTCGTTGAAACCAGAGAGTAACCTATGAGTATCGTTTTAGACCAACTGGATGAAAAGCTTCTCGAACATTTTCGAGGCTTTGTTGTCAAGAAAGACCTGGTGCAGATGCTCAAGGTCGGCGAAAATGTCCCTGTGTTCGTACTGGAATATCTGATTGCTAATTCATGTTCTACGAATGACGAAGAGGCTATCAAAAAGGGGCTTGATAATGTCAAGCGCATCCTCAGCGACCACTATGTCAACCCCGAAGAGAGTGCCCTTATCCATTCCAGAATCAAAAATGAGGGCCGCTACAAAATCATCGACAAAATCAGCGTTGAACTTGATACCGGCAAAGATGTCTACTGGGCAAAATTGCAGAACAGCAATATCAAGCACGCCAACATCAGCGAAAGCCTGGTAAACCAGCACGAAAAGATGATGCTTGGCGGTATCTGGGCAATCATTGAGATGCGATACGATCCCGGCATCATGATTGGCTCGACCATATATCCTTTTGTGGTGGAAGAGATCAAGCCGATTCAGCTCTCCAATTTTGAGAACGGCCACTTTGTGCGCAACCGCTCACACTTCACTACGGAAGAGTGGATCGACATCCTTTTGCGCAGTTCAGGGATTGAGCCATCTGCCGAAGGAATCACCCGGCGCATCAAGTTGCTTCTGATATCGCGTCTCATTCCGCTGGTAGAGGCGAACTTCAATTTTCTGGAAATAGGGCCGCGATCTACAGGAAAAACCTACGTCTTCAAGGAACTTACCCCTTATGCTGTTGTCATTTCAGGTGGGCAGGGAACCGTTGCCAAGCTGTTTGTGCACGGCTCAACCGGCAAGGTAGGCGCTGTCGGGCAGTGGGATGCCATCACCTTTGACGAAGCAACCGACAAGCTCTTCAAGGAGCGGGATGCCATACCGCTGATGAAAGATTATATGGAATCCGGCTCATTCTCCCGTGCCGGTGCCGGTGGCGAAATTACAGGCAGTGCTTCAATTGTGCTGAACGGCAATATCAATCAGCCGATTGAAACCGTGTTGCAGAACTCAAACCTCTTAAGCCCGCTCTCCCCGGAAATAAACACCGATACCGCCTTTCTTGACCGTATCCACTACTATTTGCCCGGCTGGGAGATGCCCAAGTTCGCCCCAAAGCATTTCACCAAAAACTTCGGCTTTAGCACGGACTTCTTTTCGGAGTGCCTCAAATCACAACGCAAGATAAACCATACCGACGTTGTCGAGGAGTTCTTCGCGCTTGGCTCTCACCTCAAGCAGCGTGATACAAAACCTGTGAAGAAAACGGTTTCAGGATTTATCAAGCTGATCCATCCTGACGGAAAGTACACACGGGAGGAGGTGCAGGAATATTTGACACTTGCTCTCGAAATGCGCCGCCGTGTGAAGGAGCAGCTTAAACGTATCGGTGGCATGGAGTTCTGGGACACCAACTTCTCCTTCATCGACAAAAACACCCAGGAAGAAACCTTTGTCTCTTTGCCAGAGGAAAGAAGTTCACATTTGATTGAAAACTCACCACTTGCGCCAGGTGTTTGCTACACCGCAACGAGCGATGGAGAGAACCTTACATTGGTAAGGATTGAGACCGCAGTTGTTACTGGAAGCGGGAAACTGAACATATCCGGCACAAACAGCACCTCACCAAAGGAAGACATTAAAAACACCTATCAATACATCAAAGCCAACGAAAAAACCATTCTCAACGAGCAGCACTCCCTCAAGAACTACGACATCTCCATTCAGGTGACCTCTCTTCTTGGCTCAACGATTGCGTCAGGTATAGGTGCCGCCGCCTACGTCGCCATCATCTCCGCGATCTACAAAAGAAACCTCAAACCAGCCCTATCGATTCTTGGTAACATTTCCATCGGTGGAGCTATTGAGCGTGCACTGAACTTCTCAGATAAGGTATCAATGCTCTCCGAAAACGGGGCAAAACTGGTGCTGGTACCCATGAGCAATCTCAACGAGTTGCAGGATTTGCCGCCGTCAGTACTTGGCGCAACTGATGTGCCCTTTTATGGCAATAACCAGATGCTTATGCAGAAGGTGATTTTGGGTGAAATGTAAACAATGGCGATATAATATGAGCGAAGTGCACTGCTTATCTACAGGCACTTCGTTCAACTTAGAGATCAATAATACGCTACTTTGTTGCACTTATTCGTCAGATATAGGAAATAAGGCACAATAGAATAGCGCAAATAAGCAAGTTAGGTCTTATTAAAGAGATAGCATGAGACAGACATATTCTATTACTCAAATACAGTATACTCTGATAACATCTGAGTCTTCGTTTTCAGAGTCAGATTTTCATAATAAGGTTTTACGTATTCTAAAAGAATTCCCAAAAGACTTATTGCAATTAGAAAATGCAGTTGAATATTATGATTTTTCATTTCGATTCTGTCTTAGAAAAGGTTTAGAGTTATTTTCAATCTCAGATACATTATTAAATATTGAAACCAATCAGGCAGTTGAACTTTTTGAAGGATATTCAAATGATTTTAACAACGCTTTAATTAAAGTATTTATAATCGACTCTAAGATTAAATCACATGAAAATATTGCAGATTTTATAGATAGGATTACTCCATCATATTTTACGATAATCAACAAAACAGATAGCATAGCTTCAATATATAATTCGGATAATTATTTTTCAGATGGCAATTCTCTTATAGAACTAATAAAAAGAGATAAGCAGATAATTACAGAAATAATAAATGAAAAGTATCCCGAGCATGAAGTCAAGCCATTCGACATTAATCCGAACAATTTATATATACAGGAAAATGAGTTAGTTTTTTCAAATCTAATAGAAGGGAATTATTTCCTCTTAAATCAAATAATTGGAAATTTTTGGATTGAAGATTACAGAAAATATAATGATGGTGACTTAATGAAACTTAGGTTACAATCAAACCAGAGAGTCAATCATATTTTAAGGAAAGCTCAAACAATAGATAGCTTTACGAATGTAATGTATGGCAAGGATATTGCGAAGCAAGTAAGCCCTTTCAATCCATTATATCCAACGTTGATTTTAATTTCTCCATACCATTTTCCAAGGTTAAATAAATTATTTCAAAATAAGAAACTTTCATCAAAACAGAAAGCAATATTAAAAGTATATAAATTAGAGCAGCGACTAGACTATTGTTTTGAAGGTGATGATAGTGTTGAAAAGCATCTATCAAAAGAGGAGATTTGCCAAATAATTGGCAAGCTAAGTTTTCGTCTCCTATTTTTAGATGATGTCGGTTATTTGCATGGTTTGTTATCTTATTCCCCAATTATTAGATTACCATTAGTTGGTAAATCAGTTAATATGGATTTATCTCATTTAGAAAGTTTTACATCAACTCGAAAGAAAGCAGTTAACAAAATATCACAATTTGGCAAAAATTTATGTAAGCATATTTTAGCTGAAGAAATAAAAGATTATATATCTAATAGAAATGGGCAAATTGCTGTAATTAGTGATTTGCCAATTGAATGGTTATTCCTTGAAGATTTACCTCTGTGTTACACTCATGATGTTTGTAGAATCCCAGAATACAACCAAAATGGAATCGTAAATAATTATATCCATAATCAAAGATTCAATTTCCTTATTAAAAGTGATTTGATTGAAAGAACACTAATAATTCATTCTGCGTCTGGGAATGATGTTAGCATGCAAAATATGTTCAATTTAATTGATTCATTTGAAAGTATATATGGTTTTAAAAGCATTCGATGTTCAACTGTCAAGGAAATTAAAGATGCGGTAGACTCTTATAAACCTGATTTTTTAATAATTGACAGTCATGGTGGTTTTGATAAATCTACTCTTTCAAGTTATTTAATTATAGATGATGAAAAAAGAGTTTATCTGACTGGAAATAACATAATTGAAAATAACATAAGTGCACCTTTGGTTTTATTGTCAGCCTGCTCAACTATGCCAAACTATGGCTATGTAAAATTTTTATCAGATGCATTTATACAAGTTGGAGCATTTACTGTTACGGCTACTTTTATGCCCATTGATATGGTAGATGCTGCAAGGTTTATTATTAGGTTGTTAGACAAGTTAACACAGTTGAAAGACAGTATAATTCATACTAATTGGCTTGAATTTATATCACATGTTTTAAGGACAACATTAATTCATGAAACTATTCGGAAAGAACAGTTAAAAGCAGGTATTAAATATACTGATATTGACCACCAGAGCATAGCAGAGGTGTTAACTGAAACAATGGTATTTGATAAGAGAAAAGAAGCCATAGAAAAACTTAATACTCTACTTAAAAAGAAAAACCCTGATTTCAAATTTGACTTTGAAAGTTTAAATAATGAATGGATCTCTTATACAATAATAGGACGAGCTGATTTATTATATTTTGAGAATTGGATTAATAAATACAGGGAATTAAATATGAATTTTGACATTGAGAAACAGAATAACAACACCTAACACGCGGTATATAACATTGGGCTGTAGGTCGTTATTCGAGCATTCTACACCGTATCAAGTTCGGTGTAACTTGACAGGATAGAAGCCCACAATCCCCTATGATTTCATACCGCAAACCGTTGTGGGTAATGCTAAAAGACCAATCTCAAGCAAAATGAGTGTAGCGACAAACTTTGAAATCTTTTGTAATAGCTTGTTGATTAGCAAAGATAAACGTTCAACTATATCAGACAGATATCTTGCAATATGCAAAAGACTTAACAAAGATTTCTGGAACATGGATACCACTTCAGGAGGACGATATGTTGGCTCCTTTGGTAGAAATACAGCTGATAGTTACGTAAGTGACATTGACATGTTATTTGAAATGCCTTGGTCCATTTACACTACCTATAACTCTTATATTACAAATGGGCAATCTGCGTTGCTTCAAGCAGTAAAAAACTCTATTGCAACTACATATACTACAACAAGATTGAAAGGAGACGGCCAGATTGTTCAAGTTACATTTTCAGATGATATGCAATTTGAAGTCTTGCCTGCTTTTAAAAGTGATGACGGAAGCTATATTTTTGCAAATTCTAATAATGGTGGTTCTTGGAAGATAACTAATCCTATTCCAGAAATTAAAGCTGTATCAGATGGTGATATTTTGACAAATTATAATTTAAGACCATTATGTAGAATGGTGAGAGCCTGGAAATACTATAATTCTGTTCCTATAGCAGGCCTATTAATTGATACTTTAGCATATCGCTTCTTAACAAATTGGTCAGAAAGAGATAAATCATATCTTTATTATGATTGGATGAGTAGAGATTTTTTTAGCTATCTCAAAAATCAAAGTTCAAATCAGACTACATGGTATACAATTGGAAGTGGACAGAGCATATACAATCTAGATAATTTTAGATATAAAGCAACTCTTGCTTATAATAAATCACAGGAAGCGATACAACTAGAGACAGCTGGTTACAATTGGAGTTCAAAACAAAAATGGATAGATATTTATGGATACAGATTCCCAGAATAAAGGATTACAAATTATTGAAGCTCAATTAAGAGAGAACTATGGTAAAATTGTCTATTCTCATAAGACCCAAGAGAAGTGCGCAGATATTCTTTCAAAGAGACATAATTTAATTAAAAATCTACAAATTATTCTAGCTGCTTTAATAACAACAGGGTTGTTAGTGAGAGTATTTAAGGGTGAAGAATGGGCATTAATTGTTAGCACAATATTGTCAGCGGTACAGTTTGGGTTTACAAGTTTTTTAAGAGAATATAATTTAGGAGAAACAATTCAAAAACATTCAACTGCTGCACTCGAATTATTAGACATACGAGAAAAATACCTTTCTCTTTTAACAGATCTTAAAGCAGATTTATTAAATCCTCTGGACTTAACTGAAAAAAGAAACGAGTTGCAAGATGATTTATCAAAAACCTATAAAGGTTCACCAAGAACATTTAGCAAAGCTTACAGAGAAGCACAGAAAGCATTACAACTGAATGACGAACTAACTTTTTCTGATGAAGAGATTGATAAATTTTTACCAAATAAATTACGAAAGAAATAAGCACTGCGCACAATAAACGCCATAACAAATGCGGGTATGCATGTTAGTTGAAACATATTGAATCTTGATATGTGGTCGCTTCAGGAAATGGATTTTATAGCCCGTTAAGAGATTTTATGAACCAGTAGAATGATTTCATATATTACGTTATGAGTTATAAAGTATTTTTAAAAACCATCAGTCTCTCTTATCAAATTCTGATGCGCTGCTGCCTTACATCAAGCCTATCAAATATTGTGTTAAGTAACTATTTAAATAAAACATAACGACGTCGATAAGCTTTTGTATAAAAGAATTTATACTGTTAGAAATGCTTACCTGGTTTTAAAATCCAAATTCTTAGGTGATCCTAAATTTAAGATTATTGCTCTAAGACGAAATACTAATATTATTAAGTTTAAATAAACGCTTTACTGAGTTAAATGACCGATTTTGAGGGCATATATACAATTAGATTTTGTTGGAATTAAGTGTAAGTATAATTACTGACGTATATGAAGAAAAAACCTAATCCTAAAAAGCTGCATCACTATGTCCCTAAATTTTATTTGAATAATTTTGGGACTGATACTGATAATTATCAAAAAAAGATCTATATAAAAAGAATATCAAATGGAGATGTATTTTCTAATATTACAAAAAAATAGCTGCTGAAAACGACTTCTATACAATTGACAACGATCCCTATTTCGAGGATGTTTTAATGAAGTATGAGGACCAATGGGCGCCTATTCACAAAAAAGTTATTGATCAAAAATCAATTAATAATCTGAGCAATTTTGAGAGAATGAAATATTCGCAATTTTTGGGCTTCTTAGTGGTTAGAACAGTGAGTTATAGAGAGTGGGCTATGAGTTTTGCTAAAATAGCCTTGTCAGATGCTATGGATGATAGACCGTCTCAGATAAATAAGAAAAAAAATATCGAGTTATTTTCAAACATATCTACCATATTGCCAGAAGTTATTTTAAGAATTAAGGAAAATATTGATAATAATCCCAAGTACTCTTCCTTAAATATCGATTTCTCAGATATACTAAATAATCTTCAAACTGAAATAGGCCTAATCAAGGAGAAGGGAATAGTATCTGAAAGATATAGGGTGGATTTAAAAGAAGACCATGATCGAATTGTACATGAGCTTAAGAAGATGCATATTCTTAAAATGGAAGAACTCGGTGAAATAGTTGCGAAAACAATATATGGAATGGTTTGGGTGTTAAACGAAAATGAAACACAGGAATTATTTATTACTTCTGATAATCCTGTTGCTGCCTTGCCATTAACTGAAATGAAAAATAATAGGTGCACGAACATGGAAGATGCGCTTAAATGGGCATTCAATGTAAAAGGGAAAGCTGATTGGTATTTGTCTGATAGCGCTCCTAATCAATCTATGGTTATTGTTTTCCCATTGACTCCAACCCTCATTCTTTTAGGTGGATACGGTACTGGGCCTTGTACTAGTGAAAGTAAGCAAAAAATTGTAGATGCTGGATTGATTGATGTTTATAATACAATTATAGTACTTCAGGCCGGTGAGTATTTATATGGTATTTCAAGTGAATTCAAAAATCAAAAAAGCATCGATATTGCTATTCAAATAAATGGAATAATAAATAATATTACAAGTAGTGCTGCTGAATGAATAGAATATAACGTTGTTAATTTTATTGTCGGTTGTGAAGGGTTGCTGGATCAAGGTCTGCAACCTTGCAAAGTTTTTCAAAATCTTTGTCTGCAGTGGTAAGTAGATTTTGTGATTTACGTTGAATATATGAGCTAATGTTTTGGTGCCCTTGCAACTCTGGATATTCTGCGAAATAGAGAAAAACAGGAAGTTTTGAAATTACCCACCGTCTTGCTGCTTTGTGATTTTCTTCGTCATCAATGAAGGACTGACAAAACTCTTCGAGGGAAAGAATATCGTTTTCTTGATTTTCTGGTAGTGCTGCGTTTGCTGTTGCAATCGCTTGGCGAAGTTCATCGAGTGCTGCTTTGGCCAAGACCGCCCACTCTTTTTCGTTTCCTTTTATTGAGATAGCATTGGCAAAAATATCAGCAGCAGCCTTCAGAGGCGCTTTGTGCGTGTCTTCAATATTTTCACTGGCGGCTTTTACGGATGCCTTTATTTTAGCGATTGTGTTTTGAATAGCTTTTTTGTCGACTTCAAGTTCAGGGAGATCCTGAAGGGTTACCCAACGTATTGCTTCGTAGTATCGTCCTATCTCAACCTGTAAAACTCCGTGTGCTCGCGGTAATATTTCTTCTAGTTCTGCTTGTTCATCGTCTGTGAATCGCCATAATGATGACACAACCACAGTTTTATTTGAGCACTCACTCGATTTTCGATGCCGTGGGAAATTTTTTGTAGGAAAAAGTTCTTTGATGCCATCAGGAGGGTTCAAGGTTTGCAATCCAAGTAAAAGATTCGACTTCCCGCTCTCATTGCGTCCAAGTAATGCAGTGATATGGGATAGCTCTACGTTACCGCTATTCGTGATTGAGCGAAAGTTCTGAATTTTGAAAGATGTTAATTCCATCCTTACAATCTTATGGTTTAAATAGCATAACGATTTACAATTCCACATCGAATGCTTTAAATATACTCATTTAGAGTTAACTGTAACACGCCGAATATATTAATCTGCAGGTAAATCAGCTTGTTGCTTTTGCTCGTATTCTGAGCAAATTCAATAAAGCCAAAGTCTCATCCTATCTACTTGTGTAAGACTGGACAAAAAAATGAGCGAACGAAAACATCTTGTTTTTGCCGAGGTTAACAGGCATCTGGACTTGCAACAATAAAATGGATGATCTCCTTGTGTTGGGTGAGCCCGAGTAACGTGCGGTTCTCAATATTTTACCCTGAAGGTCGGACTTTCCTCCGGCCTACTTTTCCTTCGGTCATAGAGCCTTGTCGTTGAAACGTTGGCATGGCCGAGCCACTCCTGCACCTTTCCGATATCAGCGCCGTGTTCCAAAGCATTGGTTGCTGCTGTTGAGCGTAGCGAGTGTACACAGAACCCGTTCACACTGGCGAGAATACCGGTTTCTTTTCCGTATTTCCGGATAATACAGGAATAGACTGCATGAGGATCAAGCGGTTTGAGCAAGGTGCCGGTGATGTTGTTTTTTACCGGTCGAAAAAGCGGGCCTTTCTGGTCATCACGGTGACCGGCAGCTTCAAGATACTCGTCAATCAACCGTTGAGCCATCGGATGCATCGGCAAAAACCTGATCTTTTCCCGTTTACCGTGGATGCATAAATGCTGCACGCCGCTCCGTTGGTGCAAATCTTTAACCTGTGGGGGATAGGTGACGTTATTCATAACGTACACTTTCTCTAAACAACCCTTCTGTCAACACCATCTTTCTTAGGCCCAAGACTGACGGAGAGGACTGATAAACTCATTTTTTTGATTATATCTTATAAAATATCACTTATCGATGCTAATCGGTTGTGTGTAGTTGCGTTAGAGGAAGAAAAAAATGCATTTGAAAAGGTAACAGCTGGTTTATAACAGTAAAGGTGCATGCATGCATGAATGTTGAGACAACGAAAGAAAGGCTGTTGCACCTCGAAAAAAAGTTCATAAACTGTTGGAGGTTGACGGATGAGCAATGATAAGAACCCCCGGATTCCGGGAAAAAAAGAGGCCTCCATTGTCCGCTCATCGGCTGCCGAATACCTGACTTTTGTTGCGGCCGGTGGCAATTCTGAGTCCAGTGTGGAAATGCGCTATTAGAACGAGAATATCTGGCTGACGCAGAAGATGATGGCTACCCTTTATGATGTCTCGCTTTCTGCTATCAACCAGCACTTAAAACGCATTTTTACCGATAATGAGCTTGAACCAAGGGCAACTGTTAAGCAATGAACCAATAGTTCAAACTGAGGGCAGTCGGGAAGTTCGGCGTGAAGAAGAACACTATAATCTTCAGGCAATCATCGCCGTCGGCTACTGGCACTGACTATCCCTGATAAACCCCGAAGCAAAGGAACGATAATAAGGATAAACCGTGCTGAAGCATCTGAAAATAAAAAAAACAAGACCATCATCCGCAATGGAGCTGGTATTTTTCGAACGGCATACCGTAAGCCCACGGTTTTTCAGCAAAAGCTAAGCGCTGATAATTTTATTGTGAACTGCCTGGGAGCAAACATATACATCATTACTTGATTTCTACTTGCATAATTCAAGATCGAATGCTAAATTCCTTGGATCTTATTCCCGGTAGTCCCTGAAGAAATTCAAACTGCCGGGTTTCGTTTTTTACGGCTGTCGGTATGCTGCAATTTATAAGCCGTCTGTAGATTCTCGTACCTGCATCCTCATCTTCAGTCGAGAGCCCCCCTTTCAGTGTTATAGAGAAACCTTTCAGATCGCCATCCGAAAGTTACTTGATTTTTATCAAAATCACAGAACCTCTTTTCCGCTGAATGAAGTAAAATAGATTTCAATTTTTTCAATCAGGCCTATGTGGCCTGTCTGCTGTTCAAAGGAACAAGCAAGGTGCATGTCTCCTGAGGATCTCGGGAACAAAAGCTTGCGCCGCAACCCCCTGATTGCCGATTTGCTGCATCGCATCGCTTTTATGGAGAAAGCTGGAACCGGTATCCGAAGGATGCGTGACGGGGCAAGGGAGCTTGGATATCCAGAACACTCTTGCTGCAAATAACAATTACTGGACATTATCAGGCGGAAATTATTGTGTCCGTATTCATATTACCAATAGACATTTTTTATGAGAAAATTCGTTTTTTCGACACATGGGGCTCCATAACCTTACGTATGTCCAGCAACTTCCTGTTTCCATCGATGCAGCATGGGCCTTTTTTTCCTCTCCCGACAATTTTGTACGAATCACCCCTCCTGAAATGATGGTTACCATAACCAACGGGGCAGGGGGACAGAGCATTTTCGAGGGGATGATCATTACCTATACGTTGTATCCTTTCATGATGTTGCCGGTAAGGTGGGAAACTGAAATTGTCAGTGTCATGAAGCCCTTGTTTTTTGAGGATGTGCAGAACTCAGGGCCTTATGACTACTGGCATCATCAGCATACTTTCAGGGAGATTGAAGGCGGCGTTGAAATGACTGATTTCCTGCAATACTCTCTGCCGATGGGATATTTTGGAGAGATTGTCAATATGCTGATTGTCAGCCTGAGGCTTGAAGAGGTTTTCAACTATCGAAAAAAGAGGATAGAAGAACTGTTAGGAAAGATGTGACAGCATTAACCAAAGTCAAATAAGCAAGTAATGCAAAACGCCGGGCTCTTTTCTATGACCGATATCGCTGTATTTTTTACCGGCGGTCTGGCACTGTTTCTTTACGGCATAAGAATCATGAGCAGTGGTCTGAAAAAGGCATCCGGTGAACGAGTTCGTCAGTTTATATCAAAGATAACCGGTAACCGCGTCTATGGGATGCTTGCCGGGGCATTTGCTACTCTTATTGTTCAAAGCAGCAGTACCATTATTGCTACGCTTGTGGGATTGGTACAGTCCCGCCTTATGACTTACAGTCAGGCTCTGGCTGTGGTTCTAGGCGCTGAAATTGGTACAACCGCCATGGCGCAGCTCTTCGCCTTCAGTCTGCAGGATTATTCCCTGATTTTTTTTGCAGCCGGTTTTGCTTTGAATGTGGTAGGCAAATCTGAATCTCTCCGTTTTACCGGAGAAGCCCTTTCGGGGTTCGGTCTTCTTTTTTTCGGTCTCAAGCTTATGTCAGAAGCGATGACACCACTTCAACAGCAACCGTCATTTATCTCGCTTCTTCATTATATGGAACATCCTTTGCTCGGTGTTGCCGCAGGTATAGCAGTAACAGCCCTTATGCACAGCAGCGCTGCGTTTATAGGTATTATCATAACTCTCGCCCTTCAGGGTTCCATGAGCCTTGAAACTGGAATTGCCTTATTGCTTGGCGCTAATATCGGCACCTGTATTACAGCAGTATTTGCAACTGCAGGGATGCAGCGCGCAGCAAAACGGGTAGCTCTGGCTCAGGTACTGTTCAATGTAAGCGGAGTGCTCATTTTTCTCCCATTCATTTCACAATTTTCAGAGCTTGTCCGGTTTATTTCAGCTTCTACAGATAATTCCGGGCACGAAAGGCTTGCACTTACAGTGCCAAGACAGATAGCCAATGCCCATACCTTCTTTAATCTTTTTATGGCCCTGTTTTTTCTGCCATTTCTGCCACTCTTTGATAAACTGCTTTGCCGGATTATTCCCGATGATCCTGAAGAAACAAGGCTTATTCCAGCAGTGAAGTATCTGAAGGATGCAGCTTTATCAACACCAGTCCTTGCCCTCAGTTATGCAAAGGCTGAAGTTGCAAGAATGGGAACTATTGCCGGTAAAATGGTTCGGGCATCGCTTCATCCATTTATTAATGTCGAACTCGGTTATGATATTGAATTCCCAAAACTTTCCGTAATAAAGGGCATGAAGATGAGAGAGGAAAAGCTGGATTTTCTTGAAAATCGTTTGTCGGATTATCTTGTTAAAATAAGTCTCAGCGAGCTTAATGAACAGGAATCAAGAGAGGTGTTTGCTCTCATGAATATTGTCAAAGCCCTCGAATCGATGGGGGACGAGCTCAATACACTCAGGAAAAAGCTTGTTGAAAAAAAACGGGCGCTTAAAAGTGATTTAAGTGAAGATGGCAAATCCGAACTTACAGAGATTCATAACCTGGTTTGTATGGAAGTCGAAAAGCTTGCCCTGGTTCTGCAGCATATGGATCCGCAACAAGCCAGAAATATTCTCGATGAAGATGAACGGTTTAAACAACTTGTTCAAAAGGCCGAAACAGCCCATTTGAAAAGAGTGTTTTTTGTTCCAGAAGCAGAGATAACACATGATATCCATATGGAGCTGATCAATATATTTGAACAAGTGCACCATTATTGCAAAAGCATTGCCGCAAATATTCCAGGTACAGCAAGGCTTGTTCAGTAACTGTTTGTTTCTTTTTATAGAATTTGTTATTTAGCACACCATAATTGTTCTTTTGTTGTAGCTGGTGCCGGCTTAAAAGCCGGAGAATAGGGAATTACGTGAAAATCGTAAACTGTACCCGCAACTGTACAACGGTAACCGCAAAGCTGAAGCATGGCCACATGCTCCTGTTTTTGCTGGTTGTTTCAGGTCACTGCAATGTTTTCCGCCAGGGAAAACTGCGGGAAGGCCCGGAGCATATGTAAACCGTTATAGTCAGGAGACCTGCCAGTTATTTTTGCATTACAAGATCGGACTACGGGATATAGTCGGGGCAAAGTTGTACTTCTTTTGCATTGTTTTCCGATTGATTTTTTTGCATCAATAATCGCCGGGCAATGTTACATGCCGTTACACACCGCCTTTTGCTAGCCCCTGTCAGTTGATGTTTTTCTAAAACTGAAAACAGGTAAAATCAAAAATGAACAAAAAAGTATTTCTTGTTGTCATGGCAGGTTTGCTGTGCAGCAAAGGAGTTTTCGGTGCAGAGCAGATAAAAAGCTTTACCGGGGACGAGATGATCGTTACCGCTACAAAGACAGAAAATAAACGGAAAGATATTACCAATGCTGTCCTTGTGCTCGACGAAGCAGAAATCAAAAACTCTCCGGCTCAAACCTTGGGCGTACTATTGGCAAACCAGCTCGGCATCGATAACCAGACATATGGGAACTACGGAGGTGCTTTTCAGGAAATCCAGATCAGAGGCATGAGTGCAGATGGTACTCAGGTTTTTGTCAATGGAGTGAATATCAATTCACTTTCTTTGGGAACTGCTGATGTTTCCAAAATACCCCTCAGCAATATCGAACGCATTGAAATCGTCAAGGGAGCCGGTTCGCTGCTCTATGGTTCCGGCGCCGGAGGTGGTACCATAAATATTTTTACAAAACGACCTGATCATGATAAAATGGTGCTCAATGCCGACACCTTTTACGGAACCCAGAACACTTTCGGGGTGTCCATTGCTCAAGGTATGCCTGTTACAGCGGCTCTGGCTTATTACCTGACTTTTGGAGATCGCAGTACTGACGGATTTCGAGACAACAGCGATCTGGCTCACAAAAACAGTTCGCTGAATATTGTCTACGATAAGGGTGAAAACCTCAACATTTCTCTTTACGGTGATTATACTAATCGCAAATTCGGCATGCCAGGAGTAAAACCCCCTGATGGCACTGCGGATTATTACATTCTTGGTCAGAAAGAATTCAATAACCAGTCTTCAAGTTTGTTGAATCGACATGAAGATGATGCTGCTGATCTGGTGTTCAAGATTAAAGGCAAAGCATCTGAAAATATCAGTTACAGTTTGACATCTGATTACAAGTATGCAAAGAGTTATGATATTAACCGTTCAGTCTGGTATGGATCGAGTTATAAAACATGGATAATTAATGAAGTCGCAGGGTTTGAGGGGAATGTAACTATTGTTCCCTTCAAAGGTTCCGAGGTGCTCCTGGGCAGTGAATACAAGAATTACAGCAATGAAAACTCCCAGGTGCCTCTTGATGATTACGGAAGCAATTCGGGCAGTCAAACTGACATAAAGCATAGTCTGTACTCCAAGGCTGCTTTCACTGAACTGCAGTTCCGTCCTTCCAGATTCTTTAAGGTAGAGGTCGGAGCACGGCAGGAAGACAACAGTATGACCGGCACTGAAAATATCTGCCGTTATGGGCTGGTTATTAACCCGGCAGAGTTTACATCCTTGAAATTCAACAGGGGGAGCCACTTTAAGGCTCCGACAATGAATGACCTTTTTTGGCCAGATGATGGTTTCACAAAAGGAAATACCAATCTTAAGCCGGAAACCGGATGGCATACGGATGTTACCCTTGAACAGAAATTGGGTGATAAAATGTTCTTTACGGCCGGTTATTTCAAATGGGATGTTAAAGACAAAATTACATGGGCTGAAGATCCACATCAGCCTACCGCATATCCTGGATACTATTATTGGACTCCGACCAACCTTGACTCCTATCACGCCAATGGAGTGGAGTTAGGGACGGTGATAGGGCCTTTATACAATACAGCGCTCTCTCTTCATTACACCTATCTCGATGCAATCGAAGAGAAACCAGGAGATGCAGCCCGTCAGTCAAGCTTAAGTCAGAAACATCAAATCAAGGGCTCGCTTACATACGCCGACAAGCAGAGGGGATTGACCATATCTCCCACTTTAAGTTATATGGACAAACGACCCTATTATGCAGCCGCCAATACTACTTCCGTGCCAACTGAATATACCCCCTCATACTGGATTGTGGATCTTAAGGTTGTAAAGCGGATTGACGAACACTGGACAGCTTCTTTGGAAGCAAACAATCTTTTTGATAGAAGCTATTTGACCCGCTTTGAGGTTTTTACAAATCCGTCAAACTATGCTTCAACGATTTCAGGGTATCCCGGTGCCGGACGGTCGTTGTTGTTGACGGTTTCATACGCATATTGAATTTCAAACTGCCAAAAACATGCAATCTTATGAATATGACCATCAGCGAAGCAGAAAGAGAGGCACTCTACAAAGTGATTTACAGCCGTCGTGACGTCAGAGGGCAGTTTTTACCGCATTCTGTACCGGAAGAGGTGATAGCCCGTCTGCTTGATGCTGCCCACCATGCGCCAAGTGTCGGCTTTATGCAGCCCTGGGATTTTATTGTCGTTAAAGATCCGGAGGTGCGCCGGAGGGTCAAAGAGGGCTTTGAGACAGCACATGCGGAGGCTGTCGGGATGTTCAGCGGTGACAGGCAGGATCTCTACCGCTCCTTCAAGCTTGAGGGAATTATGGAATCCCCGCTCGGCATCTGCGTGACCTGTGACCGGTCGCGTACTGGAGAGGTTGTCATAGGCAGGACAGCGAACCCTGAGATGGACCTCTACAGCTCAGTCTGTGCAGTGCAGAACCTCTGGCTGGCAGCAAGGGCTGAAAACCTTGGTGTTGGGTGGGTCAGCATTATTCATCACGACCATATCCGTTCTGCGCTGGGCATTCCTTCTCACATTGTACCGGTGGCCTATCTGGCGATCGGTTATGTAAGCTTTTTTCATACAACACCCGAGCTTGAGCAGTCAGGCTGGCTGCCGCGAGTGGAGCTTGATACTCTGGTGCATCACGAAACATGGTAATGCATAAAAATAAATTGCGTCCTCTTGCGGTATTAGGTACCGGTTCGGATGTCGGCAAAAGCATAGTTGCTACGGCACTCTGCAGGATCTTCAGTAATGCCGGTATTGATGTTGCTCCCTACAAGGCGCAGAACATGTCGAACAATTCAGGAGTTACACCTGATGGGTATGAAATCGGCCGGGCGCAGATTGCCCAGGCCGAGGCGGCCCGGGTTCTGCCTACAGCCGATATGAATCCGGTGCTTCTCAAGCCGAATTCCGATACCGGCGCACAGGTGGTGCTGCAGGGAAAGGTATGCACAACCGAAACGGCACAGGGATATTTCAGGGATACAACCCTATGGGCAGCCGCCGCGAAAGAGAGTCTCGATCGCTTGATGCTCCGCCATGAGCTTGTGGTTATTGAAGGTGCAGGTTCCTGTGCCGAAATGAATCTCTACGAGAGGGACTTTGTGAATTTCAGAACAGCCAGAGTTGCAGGTGCCGCAGTTATCCTTGTTGCAGACATTGACAGGGGAGGGGTTTTTGCGCAGATTGCCGGAACACTTGCCATCATTCCTTCACAAGACAGGGCCTTGGTCAAAGGAGTTATTATCAACCGTTTTCGGGGAGATATCGAGCTGTTTAAAGATGGCGTTACTCTGCTTGAATCGATGACCGGGATTCCTGTTCTTGGAGTTATTCCCTATTTCCGGGGGTTCAGTATTGATGCTGAGGACGCGGTGCCTCTCTCGGCAAAGGTTGACCCTTCAGAAGAGCCTGAACCAGGAAAAATAGGAGTTGCTGTCATCTATTTTCCCCATATATCCAATTTTACCGATCTTTCTCCTCTTGAGCATGACTCCCATGTGGCTCTGCACTACCTCCATTATCCCAGATCGTTGAAAGGCTATAAAGCCCTTATTCTTCCTGGATCGAAAAATGTTCGTGGTGATCTCGAATGGCTCTTTTCACTTGGCTGGGAACTTGAAATCCGTGCATTCAGAGAAGCGGGAGGAGTTATCATTGGCCTTTGCGGAGGGTATCAGATGCTGGGAAAGAGTATCGCCGATCCGCATGGCGTTGAAGGGCCTGCAGGTATCAGTAAGGCTCTTGCTCTTCTGGATGTTGAAACCGTGCTCGAACTGGAGAAATGCCTTGCAAATGCACGGGGAGTCATTATCGGTGAAACCTGCGAGGCTTGCGGATATGAGATCCACATGGGCCGAAGCATTGTTTCCGATAATTGCATGCCATTTCTCAGGGTATCTTCCAGAAATAACACTCCAGTGGATGATCTTGACGGGGCGGTAAGTGCAGATGGAAAAGTTACCGGAACCTATTTTCATGGTATATTTGATGAACCTGCAGTAAAGAGATGGTTTCTCTCCCTTGCAGAGCCGGCATACAAAGCTGAAAAGCAGGAAAAAGGTCCTCAGGAAAGCTATGAACTCCTTGCAGCACACTTTTCCCAATACCTTGATCTCACTAAGGTTTATGAAATTATTGATCAGCCACTGTGCCCATGACAAGCCTTTATTATCATAAACACGGTGGGAGCGCCAGAAAGATCTTTACTGAAGACGGCGGAGAGCTGCTTGATTTCAGTGTCAATGTCAGCCCCATGTCGCCTCCAATTGGGATACTTTCGATTGAGGATTTTGCTCTCCAAAGCTATCCATCAATCGATGGTCGTGGCATAAAGGAGTTTTATCAGCAAAAGTTCAGTCTCGCCAGCTCCACGATTCTTTCGCTCAATGGGGCGATTGAAGGTATTTATCTTATTCCGAGAGCACTTGCTCTTCAGAGAGTCATGCTCCTTTCACCCTCCTTTTATGAATACGAAAGGGCAGCAAAGATAGCAGGCGCGGAGATTGTTTCTGTTCCTCTTGACGCTGAAAAAGGCTTCAGGTTGCCGGGAATTGAAGTGCTTGCCCATGCCCTGCGCAATGCTGATGCTTTATTTGCGGCAAATCCCAATAACCCTACGGGAACAGCAGTGCCGCCAGAGATTATTATGGCTTTGGCAAGCCGGTTCCCTGATAAATGGTTTATTATTGACGAGGCATTTATACAGTTTACACCCGCGTTTCCCGATAACTCCCTGATGGGTAAGGTTATGGCGCTGAAAAATGTCATTGTGGTACACTCGCTTACCAAATTTTATGCCCTTCCCGGTTTGCGTCTTGGAGCGGTAATAGCACACCCTGAGGTCATCAGTCGTCTTCTGGACTATAAGGAGCCCTGGACAGTTAATGCCGTTGCCGAATCTGTTGCTGTCAGACTGCTTGAGTGCGGTGCTTATGAAGAGTCGCTTCGCACCATGATTTTTTCTGAAAGAGAGCGAATGGAAGCATCACTGTCTATGCTTGACGGGATGAATCTTGCCGGTGGGGCAGCAAATTTTTTTCTTGCTCAATGGAATAGAGGTTGCTCTCTTGATGATTTGCTTGTATATCTTAAAAGTCAGGGAATTCATATCAGAGATTGCAGGAATTTTTCCGGCCTTGAAGTTAACTATTTCCGGTTTGCCATCAGGACGCCCATCGAGAACAGCCGTTTGCTTGACTCGCTGCACTCCGCCAACCGATCACTAAAATTGAGCTGAATCGTTATGGCCTTTATGGATGAGTTTATTCTCCCCTTAGCATTCACCCTGGATCTCAGCTTCGGCGATCCTCGGGGGATCTTCCATCCTGTCAAAGTGATCGGCTGGCTTGCCAACAGAACTGAACTATGGCTGCGAAGCACTACTCTTTCGCTTCGTTTGGCAGGTATACTCGCTGTTCTTGTTGTGGTCGGAGGTTCTGCATTTTCAGCCTGGCTTCTCATCACTCTTTTAAGCCAGCTGCATCGTGTGGCAGGGCTCGCTCTGAGTATCTACCTGCTCTACAGCTCTTTTGCACTCAGGGATCTGGGAGATCATGCCACAGCTGTGCAGGCCGCACTCGAAGCGGGTGACACAGAGTTGGCGCGCCAGAAAGTCTCTCTCATGGTCGGTCGCGATACGGCATCGCTTGACGAAGGCGGCATTGCGCTCGCAGCTACAGAAAGTGTAGCCGAAAACACCGTCGACGGAGTGACGGCTCCTTTGTTTTATGCACTGTTGTTCGGTCCTGTTGGTGCGATTGCCTATAAAGCCATCAATACACTCGACTCCATGTTCGGGTATAAAAATGAACGATATCTTGAATTTGGATGGGCAGCAGCAAAGCTGGATGACATTGCAAACTACCTACCTGCACGATTGACTGTGATCACAATAGCGGTTGCTGCGGCTATCGGCAAACTAAAATTTTTTGATACGTTCAAGGCTGTTTTTCGAGGAGCGCGGCTTCACGCAAGTCCCAATTCAGGCTACCCTGAATCCGCTTTTGCCGGAGCCCTCGGTGTGATGTTGGGCGGTGAACGAAGTTATGCTGGTGTTATCCGTCAGGCACCCTTGCTCGGTGTAAAACCTGGGCTTTGTACGCCACTCATCATCCGTCAGAGCATTGCCCTGATGTGGATGACCGCTGTTCTCTTTCTTGGAGCAGGCATGGGCATCAGACATTTCTTCTAATTGGTAAACTGAACCATGAAAATTATAAAGCCAATGAAAAAACGAAGGATTCTTCTTTTTACGGGAAACGGTAAAGGCAAAAGCACTGCGGCATTCGGAATGCTGGCACGTGCACTGGGACACGGCATGCGGGCAAGGGTTATTCAGTTTGTCAAATCCGATGATGCTGTCGGTGAACAGAAATTTTTCAGTCACCTGCAGGGAGTTGACTGGCAGCAGTTCGGCCAGGGATTTCTGCCAAGGGATCCCGATAGCCCCGTTATGGAGCAGCACAGAATTGCAGCTCGAAAAGGACTGGATGCCGCCATTGAAGCTCTTCTTTCACCGGCTTACGACTTTGTGTTGCTCGATGAACTTTGTTTTGCTCTCAGCCAGAAACTCATTCCCCTTGATCCTCTTATTGAAGCGCTCTCTTCAATGGAGGACGGCAAAATTGTTGTATTGACCGGAAGGAACGCTCCTGCAGAACTTATTGCTTTTGCCGATACAGTTACCGAGATGACAATGATCAAACATGGCTATGAACAGGGGATTCCCGCAATGAAAGGTGTTGAAAACTGATGGGTAAGAAGGATGCAGAGTTCTGTGCTGATAACAGTTTCACGGGTAACAGAGGTATAAAATCGGGGTTAAAAGTTCTCATCTTTTTTGGAGCAACTATCCTGCTGCTCGCACTTTCCATGCTTCTCGGCCCCTCAGGTATAGGTATACCCGATATGCAATCCTCTTCCGGCAGTGCAATTTTTTCGCTTCGTTTCAGTCGTCTCCTGATGGGCATGATGACCGGAGCCGCCCTGTCCGCATCCGGTGTAGTATTTCAGGCCCTCCTGCGTAATCCGCTTGCAGAGCCTTATGTTCTTGGTGTCAGCGGTGGGGCTGGTCTCGGGGCAACCCTCAGTATTCTTGCCGGGTCGGGACTTTTTGTTTCCCTTGGTCTTCCTGTCGTTGCCTTTCTTTCAGCTGTTTTGACGCTGATGGTGGTTTACGGTATTGCCAGTCAGGGCTCAAGTGGTCATCCGTCTGTCTACAGCCTTATTCTCAGTGGTGTTATCGTCAGCTCGATCTGTTCCAGCGTTATCATGTTTCTTGTTTCAACAGCAAGCGTTGAAGGAATGCACAATGTTATCTGGTGGATGCTTGGCAGTCTGCAACCGGTTTCTTCCGCTCAGCAGGTGCTTTCCGCTGCACTTATTCTTGGTGGACTTGGGAGTATCTGGCTGCTTTCACCACGACTCAACGCCCTCGCACTTGGTCGGGAAATGGCTCATTATCAGGGGCTCCATGCGGATCTTGTGCTTGTTGCCGGCCTGCTTTTTGCCACGCTGCTGGCTGCAACGGCTGTCTCTCTTTCCGGTATGATCGGGTTTGTCGGACTTATTGTACCCCATGTCATGCGTGCGGTTTTTGGCCCCGATAACCGAAAGCTTGTTCCGCTTGCAGCACTTGGAGGCGGCACATTTCTCGTGGTGTGCGATGCATTGGCTCGTACCCTTCTCGCACCGATTGAAATTCCGGTTGGAGTTGTAACAGCCCTTGCGGGTGGACCTTTTTTTCTGATTATTTTACAGCGTAGAATGAAACAGGCATGGATTGCATAGGATGGAAAACAATGCTTTGACCTTCAGTAATGTTTCCGCCGGATACAAACATCGAAAGGTGCTTGATCAGGTATCATTTACTATAAGAGCAGGGGAGTTTGTATCCCTTATCGGCCCGAATGGCTGTGGAAAAAGCACGCTTCTTAAAACTGCCGCTGCGCTTCTGAAACCCTTGTCCGGAGTGGTTGAGCTGTTCGGTCATGATGTGCACCTCCTTAAACCTGCACACAGGGCATCACTTCTTGGCGTTGTCCCCCAGAAAATTGATTCACCCATGGCCTTCACCGTCAGCCAGATTGTCATGAATGGCAGAATCAGTTCGATGGGTCGATGGGGGAGCATGTCATCCCGTGATCATGATCTTGTCGAGCGATCCATGATATACACAGATGTTATGGGGTTGCGGGAACGCTTTTTTACTGAACTCAGCGGGGGAGAGCAGCAGCGTGTTGCCCTTGCAATGGTACTTGCGCAGGATCCGGAAATGATTATGCTGGACGAATCAATCTCCCATCTCGATATAAACCATCGCCAGGAAGTGCTCAAGATTCTTATGAATCTCAATCGTGAAAAAAGGATGACCATTCTTCTGGTAAGTCATGACCTGACCCTTTCAGCCAGTATATCTGACCGTTTTTTGCTCATGAACTCAGGCCGGCTTATAAAAGTCGGGACACCTGCTGAGGTGTTGGAGCCCGAACTGCTCAGTTCGGTCTATGATTGCGATCTTCGTGTTCAGCAGGATCCCTATTCCGGTTATCTGCATGTATCGGGAGCGATAGACAGTCTGAACCGACAGAAAAAATTGAACAGGAATGTACATGTTATAGCCGGAGGCGGAAGCGGTATCGAGCTTTACCGCCGTCTCCTTATCGAAGGGTACGAGGTAACCACCGGTGTGCTTAACCGCCTTGATTCTGATGCCGAAGCTGCAAGGGCTCTCAACATCGAGGTAGTGCTTGAACAGCCATTTTCACCAGTCGGTGCCGATGCAATAGCCAAGGCGCTGCAGATGATCAATAGCTCAGACAGCGTGATTCTCAGTTCCGTACCGTTCGGATCAGGCAACCTTGTCAATCTTGATCTTGCCAGAGAAGCTCTGAAGAGAGGCAAAACCGTTCTTCTTGCCGACGGGATCGTCGATCGTGACTATACCGGCGGCAAGGCTGCTATCCAAATAGTTTCCAATTTAATGAGGGATGGTGCTCTCTGTTGGCACTCAATCTCCGAACTCATGCTGCAGCTACAACAACACTCTCACAACTGATATCGATGACCTGTAAACAGCGCTTTCCCTTTCGCTTCGGTACAACCTCCTACATTATACCGGCTGATATTATTCCCAATGTTGAATTTCTAAAAGATAAGGTGGACGATATCGAGCTGGTTCTTTTTGAGTCTGAAGAATTCAGTAATCTTCCCTCTTCCGCTGATATGCAGAAGCTTGCTGCTCTTGCGTGCGACTCTGCGCTCACCTATTCTGTCCATCTTCCGCTCGATGTTTATGCAGGTCATCTTGACAGTAGAGAGAGAACGCGATCAGTACAGAAGTGCCTCAAGATTATCGAGCTGACCCGTTCACTGCCGAAATCTGCATTCGTCATGCACTTTGAGGCTGGTCCGGGTATTGATATCAACGGGTTTACTGCTGACAGAAAGTGCCGGTTTATTGATGCCCTGCAAAATTCAATGTCAATGCTCTTGACCGCAACCGATGAAGCTGCATCAGCGTTTTGTGTTGAAAATCTCAACTATCCCTTCGAGCTTGTCTGGCCGGTCATCCAGGAATCAGGCCTCTCCGTCACGCTCGATATCGGTCATCTTGAGTATTACGGCTATCCGACTGCGCAATATTTGGAGCGATACCTTTCCCGAGCAAAAGTGCTCCACATGCACGGCTCCTTGGATGGGAAAGATCATAACTCTTTGTCCTGCATGAAGCGGGAAACGCTTGATCTGGTCATGAACGCTCTTTCAGAACATAACATGCCGGAGCGGGTCATGACCATGGAAATCTTTTCACAAGACGATTTCCTCACCTCCTGCGCCACGATGCAGCCCTTCCTTATTTGACGATATATCTCGCTTTTCTTAAACCGACAGAAAAGTAAGAATGAATTTTGTTCCGCTGTTCGTGCTGCTTTGAACTGTTACGGTTATATGCTGCAGGTCGGCAAGTTTTTTAACAATAGAGAGTCCGACGCCAACTCCTCCGGTTGTTGAGTTTCTTGATTCATCTACTCGATAAAACCGGTCAAAAATTTTTAGAATATCTTTTTCAGGAATGCCGATACCCTGATCTGCAATACTGCAGATAATATCGTTTCCCTGATGTTCAATAGCGATTGTTATTGCGGAGTTGACCGAAGAATATTTTATGGCATTCGAAAGAATATTCTCAAAAATCATTTCAAGCATAGCTGGATCAGCAGCAACCTGTTCACGTTCCGGATCTTCCACCGTAATTGAAATATCTTTTTCGTTTGCAACTCTTTGCATTCTTGCTGTAACATCGTCGATAAGCACAGATAGGACTATGTTTTCAACATTTGGACTGATTTTGTTACCCTCATAAAGTGCAAGCACCAGAAGTTTATCGATTATTCGGCTCATTCGTTTTAATTCAAGCAGGCAGAACTGTATTCTGGTCTCATAATGAGCGATCTCTCTTGGCTTGCTTATCAGAACTTCCAGTGTGCCTTTAACAACTGAAAGCGGTGTATTCAGCTCATGTGAAGCATCAGCTGTAAACTGCTGTTCGCGCTGGAAGGCATCCTGCAGACGGTCAAGTAATGCATTGATGGTTGCTGACAGGCGGTACAATTCATCCTGATGAAAGGGGAGAGGTATGCGCAGATTAAGATTTGTCTTGGAGATTTTTTCAGCTGAAGTAATAACACTATTGATAGGCTTTATGCTTTTTCCTGCAATAAAGCGGGTCAGAACAAAAAGTGTCAGAATAATTATTGGAAACGAAAAGAGAAAGACTATCTGCAACTCATGCAAAAAAGTCAATGCATTCATAAGAGAATGAGCGACAATCAGATACCCTTTTGTGATGCCATCCGGATTTACAAGGGGTACTTGAACATGGCGAAACATCGCACCTTCAACCTTGCTGTTGAAGTATATGGTATCTGATGTGCCGGCTTTAAAATTTAAGGTTCTACCGGAAAGGTTTTCTGACTTTTTAAGAACCCGTCCTTGATTGTCGACAATTTGAATAAATTCAAGCCCTATATCGAATTTCTTTTGTTTTATATTTTTTTCTTTATAACCCGTGTCATCATCATCAAAGTTATTTGCATGCGCAAGATCTCTAAAATAACGGTCTTGCAGTTTCAAGTTTGCAATCGTCTCGTCAACCTCGTATTTCAGTTCATCATCGTTATGACTGGATACAGCACGATCAACCAGCAATAAGATTCCGCTGAAAATAAGAGCGATCAACAATGATGTTGCTGCAGTATAGTACATCGCAATGCGATTACGCAAACTCATTTCAGGTAGCTTTCTCTGGAGAAATCTTTTGTTTTTTGAAGTGCCCATTGGTTTAATGCCTATAAAAGATCTCGTTCGCGAACGATGTATCCAACCCCATAAATGGTTTGTATAATCTTTCTTCCTCCCGCTTTTTCTAATTTTTTACGTAGAAATGTAACAAAAACATCAACTATTGAAGTATCGGATTCCGACGGGGTTTCCCAGACTTTCTGAATAATGCGATTTCTCGTACAGACACTATCCATATTGCGTACTAAATAGTCGAGCAAGGCAAATTCCTTAGGGGTAAGGGTGATCTCTTTCGAATCAAAAAATACCTGATGACTCAGGGCATTAATGGTGAGTTTTCCTGCCCTGAGAATATGATCATCATTAAGGTTATTTTTAAGCTGAGCTTTAATGCGCGCCAGCAGTTCTTCAAATTCAAAAGGTTTTTTTATGTAATCATTTGCGCCGGCTTCGAAGCCGAACACCAGGTCATCCAGAGTTTTTTTTGCCGTTAAAAATATTATTGGAACCATATTTCCCGCCTTTCTAATCTGACGGCAGACCTCAATACCACTGATGCCAGGAATCATCCAGTCCAGAATAATCAGGTTGTAGGTATTGTTCAAGGCAAGGTTAAGTCCGCTTTTACCATCGCTTGCAATATCCACGGAATATGACGCCTCTTCGAGTCCTTCTTTGAGCAAACTCAATATTCCGGGTTCGTCATCGACAATGAGCAGTTTACTGTTTTGCATAAGTGATGGATTGTTTAATATTCTGATAGTTTTTTAATGAGTATGGGGAGAGCAGCTTTTAATATACTTAATATGACTTTTAAGTTGTTCTCTGTTTTTCGGCTATTGCAAGCATTCGAAATACTTTTTTTGTCGAAGGCATCAGCTCCACCGAGTAACATCGCTCTCACAGGTTGATTGAACACCCGAATACCACCATCACAACGAACAGCATTATACTCAGCCAGAAGCACTTCCGATACTTCCTTGAAAATGGTTTCAAGACATGAACGGAGTTGTGTTTTTGCTTGAATAAAGGTGTAGGCAATGCAAACCAATGCAGAACAATGTCGGATAAATTGATAAAACAATCCGGATTGTTATCGGTGTGGCTGTTATTCTTTTTGGCGTCATCAACCAATTATGGCGGGGGGGAAGTTGGACGTGTCCACTCTACAACGTTCATATTATTAAGGTCAACGTCCAGCCGGTGAAGCATCCTTGTCATTTCTTTATGAAGTCGATCTTCAGCCATTGATCTTCATAGATAGCCTCGGCAACTCTCATTCCCGCAAGGAAAAGAGGGAGAATAACCCCTTTCTGGTAATTACCGATTCTCAGGGTTAGCGAGTCTCCCAACTGCAGGACATTGGTTTCCATCTTGTTGTCAAAAGCAAACGGCAGGCGTACTTTCATAATATAATGCCCGTCACTGATTTTAGTGATGGTCGTATGTTCTTCGTTATAGAAAATATCAAGCGGGTTTTTGCTGCCGTAGACCACTTCCCCCACCTCCTTCAGCATCTCCAGTCCAAGCACCTCACGCCGGAAAAGAGGTACTTTCGTAATAGGTATAGGGGCAAAAGAGTGTTCGATCTGCTCAATATAGTTGTGCTGGATACTCTTCCACTCATCCATATACTGACCGTCAATCTCATCGATGAATACCCGGTTGATCACTACCTGGTCAACGGTGATGCCATAGAGGTTGAGGTAGGTGAGCGCTCGCATCGACTCCTTGATAACCATTTTTTCGGGATTCATGACAAGTCTCACTGTTGTTTGTGTACCATCCGACAGGAGAGAGATAATGCCCTCAACAGAAGAGAAAAGGTGCTCGATTTGATCATAGACCTCGGTTTGGGGGACAAGTTCCTGGAGACGACCTATCTTTTTTGACAAGGGCCTGATGACAGGTTTTACCACATATTTTTCCAGAGTTCTTATCATCTTCAGCATCCATCCGAACGTTTCGGGCAGGGAAAGAAGTCGGAGAGTTTCACCAGTCGGAGCGCAATCAACCACAAGAAGGTCGTACTCCTTCGATTCGTTATATCGTTTTATATAGGAGAGGGAAAAAAGCTCCTCCATACCAGGCAGGACTCCCATTTCCTCGACATAGATGCCCTTGATTCCCTGTACCTCCATAAGGTGAGCAAAGTGCGCCCTGACAACCTCCCAGTTCAGGGTGAGATCGCCATAGACGCTTACTTCCTGTCCGAAAAGGTTTTCGGTTATCTTGACAGGAGACGGACCAAGCTCAAGGTCAAAGGAATCCCCGAGACTGTGAGCCGGATCAGTAGAGATCACAAGCGTTTTATAACCCATTGATGCTGCTTTGACCGCAGTTGCAGCAGCTATGGAGGTTTTACCTACCCCTCCTTTTCCGGTGAAGATAATGGTTCTCATGAAGATAAAACCTCAATTGCAGTTGGAATTTAAAATCCTGAAAACATATAACGTATTCAATATGCTGAAAATTCATTGCTCACTTCTTTTACTGTAACACCAGGGATAAAAATTCCTGTTTTCTTCATTCACTGCTCTCTGGTAATGCATTATTTTATAAATCAAGCTCTTTGAAAAAGTTCTAAAAATACAGTATTTTCCTGCAGTTCCTGGTAATCTGTGTAAAGTCTCCAAAACAATTATCGATGATAAAAAAACTTTCAGCCATAATTGCGGTACTCTTGTGGTCACTTCCTGTTTTTGCAGCCCACCCGTTGATGACTGATGATACTGGAACTCAGGGAAAGGGAAAATTTCAATTAGAGTATAACGGAGAATATTCAAGAGATGTTGAAAGGGGAGCCAGCATTGTTGAAAAGGAAACAGGAGGAACAGTCACAGCTGCACTGACCTATGGCATTGTAGATAACCTCGATATAATTATTGGTTTCCCATGGGAATGGAGCTCTCTCAGCGAGAATGGGGCTGTTATTTCCGATGAAAAAGGTATGGGCGATACATCGGTCGAAGTTAAATGGAGGTTTTATGAATGTAAACCACAGGAGTTGAGTTTTGCGTTGAAGCCGAGAATGACAATCCCGACTGGTGATGCGCAAAAAGGTTTAGGAAATGGCAACATCTCTGGGGGAGTGCTGCTGATTGCTACCAAGGAGTGGGAACACAGGGCACTGCACGGAAATATTGGTTACACCCACAACTCTTATGCTATGGAACAGGATAATGCCATATTGAAACAAGATATCTGGCATGCTTCACTTGCTGCAGAAGTTAATATTACAGAAAAAATCCGCACAGTTGCTGACATCAGCCTTGACAGTAATAACGAGAAGAAGCCGGATCCCAATCGTGTTTTTCTGCTTGGTGGCATAATCTACCGTGTAACGGATAACTTCGATCTCGATTTCGGAGTAAAAAAAGGGTTGAACCATGCAGAGACCGATAAGACCATTCTCGCAGGTCTCACCGCCCGATTTTGAAACTGAAGCACCCTAACGGCACTATTCTCAATGTTTCAATGGCAGTGAAAACGTAAACAACGAGCCTCCATCAGGCAAACTTTCCGCCGAAATGCTTCCCTGATGTTTATTGACAACAATATCGTAAGTAATACTTAATCCAAGCCCCGTTCCCTTCCCTAATTCCTTTGTTGTAAAGAACGGTTCAAATATACGCATCCTTACCTCTTCAGGGATTCCGGGACCGTCATCAGCAATGGAACAGAAGATGTTTTCTTCGTTTGCCCATGTTTTAATCTCGATAGTGCCAGGCGATCTTCTCTTTTGCGACTTTATGGCATGGGCGCTGTTGATGATCAGGTTGAGTAAGACCTGATTAATCATCGACGGATCACACATGACAGGCGGTAATTCTTCAAGATGCAAGGCAACTGTGGCGACATCGCGGCATGCGGTCTTTGCAATGACCAGCGATTCACTGATTGCTTTATTGATATCAAAAAGCATTAAGCCGCCCTTCTCATTCTTGAAGGAGTAGTTTCGCATGCTTCGGGTGATCGCGGTTATGCGTTCCACTCCATGTTTTGTCATTTCAAGAGTTTTGGGAAAGTTCATGAGCAGATAATCAATATCAAGTTTCCGCTCTTTTTCACGCAGGAGCATAACCTCTTCGGAAACATCCGGTATGGAATCTACGGTTTCAATGATCCTGCGATATTGAGTGATGAGCTCCTGCAGATCGTTGAAATCGCTCTCCTGGTTATGTTCATTGATTAATATGTAATTCAGAGGATTATTAATCTCATGGGCGATTCCTGCTGCCAGCTGCCCGATCATCTCCATTTTAGCAGCGTGCTGAAGCTGGGCTGCAAGTTTATTCTTTTCTTCCTCGGCAATCTTTTTGGCAACAACATCCCAGACTTGATCTGCAATTACTTCCAACCACTCAATATCCTTTTCACCATAATCAGTCAGTTTGTTGCCGACTCCCACAATTGCCACTATTTTTCCATCACGGCTAACCGGGATAACCAGTTCGCGTTTTATTTCTGCATGACCTTCCGGCAACCCATGGCGATTTTCGAGTGAAGGATAATCATTATGGATAACTGCTTTTTTCTCACGTATCGCATCTGCCCAAACACCGGCCTTGTTCAGCGGATAGTGCTCTCCCTTTCCTTCCGCCTTGCACATGTTCTGCAGGGTATTGGTTGAAACTGTCTGGAGCAGGAGGTTGTTTTGATCTTCATCGACAAAAAAGGCAAACCCGATTGAGCTTTCCGTTAAAGCTTCCGCTTCATCAAGCGTGGTCATCAGCAGTTCCTCTATCGAATGAGTATCTGCCATCTGAAGAATGCGCAGCCGGAATGCATTGACCTGTTCAAACCGCTTTCGATCGGTAACGTCATTAATTATGGTATTGAGCAAATCTTTCCTGCCATCATTAATTTTTGTACTGAACACCTCGACATCACGGATCGAGCCGTCTTTTATGATATGTCGGAACGAAAACTTCGCATTTCCTGTTGATCTGACTTTTTCCAGATTGCTTTTTATGATGTCTGATGGTGTAAGGGAGTTGATTTGCGCAATGTTCATCTGCCTGAGTTCAGCAATTGACCATCCATAAAAGTCTGCTGCCGACTGATTGGCGTCAACAATATTGCCTGTGTCCGGATCAAGAAGAATCTTGATGGCGGCATTGCGTTCAAACAGGTTTCTGAACCGTTCCTCGCTTTTTTTCAGCGCATCACGGCTTCGCAGCATTTTAATTCCATAGGATAGATTGTCGGCGAGCGAAGTAAGCTGTTTGATCTCAACAGCATTAAAGGTATTTGGTACTTCTGAATATATTGTCAATGCTCCGGGCATGGTATTATCAATAGCCAACGGTAAACCGAGAACAGCAGCATACCCATGCTTTATTGCCTCGGTACGCCATATTTCAAACTTCGGATCAGTTAAAATATTATTTGCTGCAATAGGATGACCAGTGCGAATCGCCGTTCCGGCAGGACCCTGTCCATACCTGTCATCTGCCCAGGATATTGTAATTGACTTTAAATAATCACCGGTATTACCTGCATAGGCGGCAGGATGCAAACTTTTTGCCTCATCATGCACAGGATATCCAACCCAGGCCATCCTGTAACCGCCGGTTTCAACAATAATACTGCAGATTTTTTGCAGCAGTTCCCGTTCATCTTGAGTTCGAATCAACGCCTGATTGCAATTGTCCGTAACCATAAGTATGCGGGTAAGTCTGTGGAGTTCAGCTTCTGCCTCCTTTTGTTCGGTGATGTCATGAGTAATGACGTGAATAACGGGTTTCCCATCCAACTCTACTTTATTGCGGTAAATCTCTACATCCCGAACAGACCCGTCTGCTCTTCGGTGGCGACCAATGAATTTATTGTGTTGACCGGTTTTTACGGTTTTCAGGCTTTGTATAATCTCGTCCTGTGAGAGCGTATTGATATCCCTTGTATACATCTGCTTGAGTTCTTCAGCGGACCAGCCATACCACTCTACAGCCTTTTGATTGACGTCGAGCACTTTTCCAGTGTCAGGATCAAGAAGAGCCTGTATGGCAGAATGGCTGTTGAAAAGTGTTTTGAACCGCTCCTCGCTTTTGAGCAATGCCTCTTCCACAAGTTTTTGTATGGTTGGAAGGGTCGATTCACCTTGTTTTCCGGTGATTTCAGCGCGTGCTATCTTATCAAACGACATAGAGATGGCGCAATATGTTGAAGAATATAACCAGCAATTTTACTGTTTTGATAGAGGTACTGTTCGACTCGGTATTACCTGAATGTCGGTATCAAGTGACAATGTCTTTGTTGAATGTACGAATATCTTATTTAAAGTGCTGATGGGCAAAAGCTGAGTTAGAAAGAGAACCTTCATGTTTCCCGTCTGGGCGCCTTGTATATATCACCCGCTGATTCTTCATGAGAATTGCGGAGAGATAAAAAAAACTCCAGCCTGATGTGCTGAATTTTTTTTATCCATACTCGTATAAAAAAAATACAATCATATCTTTACATTCTGAAATACTTCCAAACAGATATTTTACTTGATTTATACGACACTACTGGTGGATTCCAGAAAAAAAGATTTTAAAACTTTGTAACCTTTTCTGAGGCAACTGATCAGCATATCTCCTAAAATGAAAACAATAGCAAATAACGCAATATCAATAATAAAATTTGCAATATTTTTCTTTTCAGGAATTTTTCCTGCACATATTGCATGCGCAAATAATTTGTCCGTACCGATTGGTACTTCATCAATTTCTGCTGATTCGGAAGTTACTATTCAGCTTGTCAAGCGCTACCAGCATTATAATGCTCATCCCAAAGACCCGGCGGATTATTATGACCAGTCAATAAATTCTCCCAAATCCGTTCATATTCTTGATACAAAGAAAAAATTTTATGTTAATTCTCTTGAAGGTTCCACGACATCGGTATATAGCCTGGAAAACTTCAAACTCATGAAAGTGATTACGCATGATTTTAATGCAGCAAATCAGAATTTATTTGCACAGAATTCAAATTTGAATTTTTCATTTAAAACAAAAACCAATCAATTAAATTACTTTACGGGTAAACCTGTTGAAAGTTGTTTTTCGCATAATGGGAAATATTTATGGATTCC
Organism: uncultured Chlorobiaceae bacterium; assembly: GCA_903940125.1. Classification (GTDB taxonomy): domain Bacteria; phylum Bacteroidota; class Chlorobiia; order Chlorobiales; family Chlorobiaceae; genus Chlorobium. The sequence continues at coordinate 35,646 of CAJAJL010000082.1, forward strand.
CTATTACCGCAGATCTTACGATCACAATGCAGTCGATCCATCAGCGGTTTGCATCATTGATACCGATACTGACTCTATTATTCGTGTTATGACCATAGCGTCATTGCCGAAAATGATTGCCTGCTCACCCGATAATAATACAATTGCAGTAACGCATTGGGGAGATAATACCGTTACTCTCATTGATATTTCATCTGGTAAACCGGAAAAATTTACCTATCTGGATAATATTGTCATAGACCATCGATTATCGCTGAATTATGCTGCCAATGCGAAAATTGATCGAGATCATAACTGTGGAAATTGTTTGCGAGGAACGGTATTTACTCCTGATAGCAAATATATCTTTGTTGGTAAAATGGGAGGAAACGGCATTGCCGTATTGGATGTTGTCAATAGAAAATATTTAGGTACCGTAACAGGTATGAAAACAAACATGCGACATCTTGTGATTAAAAATTCGGAATTGTATATCAGTATTAACAAAACCGGATTTGTTCAGAAAACAGCGCTTAAAGACTTTATAGATCATTTTTCAGCTAAATCAAAAGAGGAGCCTTACACAAAGTGGGAAAGTGCTTATGTCGGTTTGGGTGCAAGAACTATAACTTTAGACAGAACTGGTAAATACCTCATTGCTGCCGTTAATAACGAAAGTAAGGTTGTGGTGGTTCGTACTTCAGATATGAAAGTGATTGCTGAATGCTGCGCCGATAGTTATCCTGTAGGGATGGATATCAGCGCTGACGGGCAATGGCTTATTGTAACAGCACAAGGCAAAGGTGGTGGAAAAGGCGGCGGTAACAGTGTGATGGTTTATAAAGTTAATTATAAGAAATGAGAAGGATAGAAAAGCATGCACATACCGGATGGCTATTTAAGTCCTGCGACTTGCGGGGTCTTTGGCGCAGTAATGATCCCGATATGGACGGTCGCATCAAAAGCGGTCAAAAAAACATTGAGCGTTAAACAGGTTCCCTATCTGGCGATCGGCGCGGCGTTCAGTTTTGTGATCATGATGTTCAATGTACCCATTCCCGGAGGTTCGACAGGTCATGCTGTAGGAGGAGTGCTTGTTGCTGTTCTTATAGGGCCTTGGGCCGCCTGTATCGCCGTTACCGTTGCTTTGGTCATTCAGGCGCTGTTATTTGGTGATGGCGGAATTACTGCCATTGGTGCGAATTGTTTTAACATGGCGTTTGTACTCCCTTTTGTAGGGTATTATGTGTACAGATTGATCTGCTCGGACAGCCCTGCTGGTTCAAACAGACGTGTCATTGCTGCCGGTGCCGGTGCATACGTTGGTATTTGTGTGGCCGCTCTCTGTACCGGCGTCGAATTTGGTCTTCAACCCCTGCTCTATCATACGGCAAATGGTCAGGCATTGTACTGTCCTTACAGCCTGAATGTAGCTGTTCCTGCTATGCTTGTGAGTCATTTTCTGGTCTTTGGCTGGGTTGAAGTGATTGTGACTGCATTGGTCGTCAAATATTTACAGAAGCAGGATGCTGTTTTTTTTAAAGGAGGCAGATTTTGAAGCTGACCAGAAAATTATGGATAGGTATAGCTGCATTAATGGTACTCTCGCCTTTGGGTGTTATCTTACCGGATTATTTCAAGGCAGAATCCGCTTGGGGAGAGTGGGGGTTGGATCAGATTCAGAAAATGACGGGCTATGTTCCGCAGGGCTTTCAGAGGCTGTCTGAACTATGGAAAGCTCCATTGCCTGATTATGCGTTTCAGGGATGGGAGGGCAAAGATCTGTTTCACCTGAGTTTTGCGTATATAATTTCTGCTTTTGTCGGCATTGCAATTATAGCGGGAGTGGCATTATTACTAGGAAAAGTGCTGGTGAAAGAGCATGAGTAACCCTGTACACAAGAAGAGTGATTTTATTGAGCGTTCCATCTTGAGCGCTCTTGCTTTTTTAAAAGATGCTACTCTTTCCGAAGAGTATGCCAATCGTAAAGGTTTATTGCAGTCGTTGGATCCTCGATTCAAAACCATCTCCTTTTTTGCATTTCTTGTTACGGCGGTCTCTTTGAAGAATGTTGTTTTGATTGGCACTCTCTATGGATTATGTTTGCTGCTTGCCTTTTTGTCCAGTATTCCGGTCAGGCACTTCCTGGTCAGGACATTGCTGTTCATCCCTTTGTTTTCGCTCTGCATTGTACTTCCGACCTTGTTCAGCATCGTTACACCAGGTGAGGCGGTTTGGTCTTTCAATATCTTAGGTATTAGTGCTGTCATAACGCGTCCCGGTTTTGATGGAGCACTCTTATTTGTGGTGAGAATTGCAACCTCGGTATCGCTGGTTGTTTTATTGTCTTTGACGACTCGTCACTCAGAATTATTGAAAGTTTTGCGGGTATTTGGTGTTCCGCCGATTTTTGTTTTAACCGTATCAATGTCTTACCGATACCTTTATCTCTTTGCGACTATGGTCGAAAATATTTTTACCGCGGTTAAAAGTCGTGTCGGAGTGGTGTCGCATCAGCGGCATGGACAGAACATTGTGGCCTGGAATATTGCCAATACATGGAACAGAACAACACAAATGAGTGAAGAGGTTTATATGGCGATGCTATCAAGAGGGTACACTGGCGAACCTCGACTCCTGTCTGCATTTCAGGCAACGCCGAAAGACTGGGTTTGGCTGTTGGGTGCTGTGATCATCTGTGCGAGCTTATTTTATAGAGGATATACCCTGTGAATGACATTATTTTTGACTTGAAGAATGTGCAGTTCTCGTATTTGGGCAAATTCCCTGCACTGTGCGGTGTTGATATGACCATCCGATCGGGTGAAAAGATTGCGGTCATTGGTGCAAATGGAACAGGGAAGTCAACGTTATTGCAACTTCTGGATGGACTTATATTCCCTGATCATGGTCACGTGACCGCTTTCGGGGAAAAGTTGCTCGAAAATTCGCATGTTGATGAAAAAACTGCACATCGTTTTAGAAAAAGGGTCGGTCTTGTTTTCCAGAATGCTGATATCCAGTTATTTTGCCCGTCAGTGAGAGAGGATATTGCCTTCGGGCCGCTGCAGCTGGGTGTTGCAGAAGAAGAAGTTGACAGGCGTATCCAGGAAGTCGCTCAGGTTTTAGATATTCAGCACCTGTTGGAAAGGGTTCCCCATCAATTAAGTATCGGAGAGAAACGGAGGGTTGCAATCGCTTCTGTACTTGCCATTGATCCCGATGTCTATTTATTCGATGAACCGACTGCGGGGCTCGATCCATTAACCGTCCGGCACATTATCGATTTTATCGTCCATGCCAACCGGCTGGGGAAAACCATTATTACCGCTACCCATGACCTGCATATTATCGGGGAGATAGCCGATACGGTCTATGTGTTTGACCGGAACAAAAGAATTGTCAGGGGCGGCGCTACGCAAACTGTTTTGAATGACCGATCACTTCTCGAGGCAAATAACCTTATACATATTCACCAGCATCACCATAATGGAAAAGAGCATGTTCATCAGCATCTGCCGCTGGAGCCGCATGACTGAATGATCGGCAAAAAACGGTTGGTCGCAGAGTTCTTTTCTTATGCTGCTTCTTTTTCGGTTGGCTTTATTCCCTTCCCGATAAATTTATTGAGAAGAATGACAATAGTGACGCCTCCTAAAAAAAAGATTACAGGCGCAAACAGAGTTGTGTAACTTGCTATTCCTTCCATGATTTGATAAAATAGTGGTAATATTGTATATATTTTACTGATGTATGCCAAGTTACTTTTTTTTGTGTGCATTGCACCATTCATTCATGATCTATTGTTCCGAAAATAAACGGATCGTGTTGTTTAATACTCCTTTTAAGGAAGTCGCTGGCAGCTGTTGAATCTACTGTAGAGAAGACTTTATTTTACTTAACTGACATTAAGTATGGCACTTCCGGAATCAACAATACTTGCCTCCAGACTTGACTGGCTGGGGTCTGATGAGCCGTATTTTTTTGAAAGGAGTCATTCTGAACAGGAAATACCAAAGGTTCCGCATCACATCCCTGAAGTCATCGGTACAGGACACTATCAGGCAATGCATTTGCCATTGAATCAGGTTATACGGAAGGGCGTTTTTACCTTTTCTCCTGAAGCCTCAGGGCAACTCTACCCACTCGCAAAAATCACAGAGCGTTTTACAGAGCCGGTGCTGTGCATTCAGTCAGTGCACAAAGGGCGGGTAGTTGTGACAGATCATTCCTCCGGGCGGGACTTTATGGTGAGCAATAACGCTTCGCTCTTTATGCATGCTGATTTTCGTCACAACAGTGCCAGCCTCGATACCAGTGAAGATATTAATCTCGTCATTTTGATTATTGGCAGATCGGTACTCAATAACTTGATTGGGGAAGAGCAGGCGCACCTGCTTTTGAATGGTCTGGATGTCGGCATGGCACCTGGATCAACAATGAACAAAGTTCCTCTCCATATTGATACTCTCATTCATTCCTGCTTTCTCGATCATCTGACAGGAAGTATCGCCAGGCTGCATGCACAGGCTAAAGTACTTGAGTATATCTGCGGTCTTCATAAATATTTTGCCTCGTCTATAGAAAACGAAGCCTCGAAACCTGATATAAAGAAGCTGATTCATCAGATACACCACGATCTTATGATGCAGGAGGGGAAGTTGCCGGTGATAACCGATCTTGCCAGACAGTATGGTTTATCTCCAAGGATGCTGAACAAGGAGTTCATGAGCCGGTACGGCAAGTCTCTTTACAGCTATATTTCCGAAGTACGCCTCAATGAGGCTCACACTGTGCTGAAAAAGACTGATATACCGATGAAGACCATTGCGAAAAATCTTGGTTATTCACATGTCAATCATTTCATCACCGCTTTTGGAAAACAATTTGGCTATACACCTGGAAGCTTGAGAAAAAAGCTCTCAAGTTCTGATTCGCTTCGCTGATTCGACAAAAAGCAAAGGAGGAAACAACTATGTTCGAAGTAGAAATGCTGATAAGATCAGTCGCTGAATGGAATGAGGCGCGTAGAGCACGTCCGGAGATTCCTGTAGACCTGCACGATGAAGACTTGCAGGATGAAGATCTCTCTGGAGCAGACCTCAGTGATGCTAACCTCAGCGGTGCAAATCTTATTAATACAAGTCTCAATGGCGCCAACCTCAGTGATGCCGATCTCAGTGGTGCTGACCTCAGTGAATGCGACCTCAGCGGCGCAACACTGTTCAGTACAGACCTGCACAATGCAATCCTCAGTGGCGCGTACCTCAACGGAGCTGATTTGAGCGGCTCTAATCTCAAAGATGCAGACCTCAGTGATGCCAGCATCAATGGAGCTGATCTCAGCGATACTGACATCAGCGGGGCAAACCTTCAGGATGCCAGTATCTTGGGAACATACTTTTTAGATGCCATGCTCCCTCATGCAAATTTCTGTGGAGCAGATCTCAGCGGCAGTGATTTCAATGGAGCCGACCTCACCGGAGCAGACTTTAGAGATGCATGCCTCAATGGAACTGAGTTTAGTGGCGCTGATATCAAAGAAACAAAAGGTTTGTCCGCCATCTCTTGACCAGAAGTCAACCAAACGACTGGATCTTTGCCGCTGCATATGCATGCAATGCTTTGCGGGCAGCCTTCTTGTGCTCGATCAACTTGACCCTCCTCCTGCATTTCCTGAAAAAATATGGAAAGCGAAGTGAACAAACCTCTCTTGTGAATTTTTTTTGTTTATTAATGGCCGAAGCTTTTTGGTTGTTATGAGGCAAATTTTCAATAACGTGCATGATTAATGTTATTTATGTGACTGGTGGGGCGCGGAGTGGAAAAAGTTCGTTTGCATTGCAGTTGGCATCCCGCTATGAGAAAAAGGTTTTTTTGGCAACCGCCGAACCGTTTGATGATGAAATGAAAAGCCGAATCGGCAAGCACAGGGAGGAGCGGGGAGATCAGTTCATAACGATTGAGGAGCCACTCTATCCTGAGCAGGCTCTTCGGATTCTTCCCTCAGGGAGTGAGGTTGTGCTGCTCGACTGCCTGACGGTCTGGGCAGGCAATCTTATGCACCGTTTTGAGGATGAGAGTCTGATTAAGAACAGAATTGATTGTTTTCTTAACGTTCTGGATCATCCTCCTTGCGATATTATCCTGGTCTCCAATGAGGTTGGAATGGGTATAGTGCCTGAAAATGCCATGGCCCGAAGGTTTCGTGATATAGCGGGTATCGTTAATCAGAAAGTTGCTTCAAGAGCTACGGAGGCCTATCTTCTTTGCAGTGGTCTTCCGGTCAGGTTGAAGTAGCACCGTTAGAATGTAGTAGAGCGTAGTAATCGATAACTTATTATTCGTGATTGTATTATGCAGAAAGAGTTGCAGCAGCTTTTGAATCGCATTGAACCTGTTGACCGGTCGCTCAGTGCGGTTGCCCAGGCACATCTTGACGATCTTACCAAACCGCAGGGGAGTCTCGGCCGGTTGGAAGAAATTGCATTAAAATATGTTCTGGCGACTGGTTCGCTGACACCTGTGCTTGCTAAAAAGAAAATCAGCTGTTTTGCAGGTGACCATGGGGTTGCTGTAGAAGGTGTCTCGGCTTATCCGGCAGAGGTTACACCCCAGATGGTTTATAATATGCTCAATGGGGGTGCCGCAATTAACGTCTTGACTCGGCATGCCGGCGTAGATCTTGATGTTGTGGATATGGGGGTCAACCATGACTTTCCAGATATGGCGGGACTTGTTAAAAGAAAGGTGAAACCCGGAAGTGCCAATATAGCTATAGGTCCTGCCATGAGCGAAGAGGATGCCTTGCAGGCCGTATTGAGCGGTGCCGAGCTTGCTGTCGAAGCTTATAAGGCAGGCTTCCATATTCTTGGAACGGGAGAGATGGGCATAGCCAATACCACTCCTGCCACAGCACTCTATTCGGTTCTGCTTGATGTTCCGGTTGAAAGCATCACCGGTAGGGGGACCGGTATTGATGATGAACGTCTGAAGCATAAAATAGGAATTATCAAACAGGCTATCGAGGTTAATGCATCCCGTTCTGACACACCTTTTGGTGCACTTGCAGCGCTCGGCGGTTATGAAATTGCTGCAATAACCGGCTTTGTGCTTGGCGCTGCGTCCTGCAGAGTACCCGTTGTGGTCGATGGCTTTATCTCCTCCTCAGGAGCTGTCGTGGCTCTCAAGCTCTGTCCGGCAGTTGAAGACTATCTGTTTTTCAGCCATCTTTCCAATGAACAGGGCCACAGGGTGGTCATGCAGAAGCTTGGCGCGAGGCCGATTCTTGATCTTGATCTCCGTCTTGGTGAGGGAACCGGAGCCGCACTCTCCATGCAGCTTATTGAGGGCGCCTTGAAGATTTATAATGAAATGGCAACCTTCAGCGGGGCCAGGGTCAGTGAAAAAAGTGAAGAGTAATCGATGCTGAGCGGGTTGGTCACAGCCTTGAGAACGTTAACGGTATTTACAGTGCCGGGTAAGGATACTGAAACTTTCAGCAGCTCTCTTTTCTGGTTTCCTGTGGTAGGCTTGCTGCTTGGACTTATTCAGACGGCGATCGGCTATGCAGGTTATGCTGCAGGATGGAATGAACTGGCGGCAGCGCTTGTCGTGCTTGGCGGGATTATTTTGACCAGGGGAATGCATGTCGACGGTCTGGCTGATCTGGCTGACGGCTTCTGGGGCGGAAAGACGCCCGAAGCTGCACTCAGGATCATGAAAGATCCAAATGTCGGCTCGTTCGGTGCCATAGCTCTCTCAGGAATGCTGCTGTTAAAATGGATCGCGGTCGTAAAACTGGTTGCCTTGGGAGCTTTCGGTTTTATTGCCGCCGGTGTGCTGCTTGCCCGCTGGGTGCAGGTTCTTCTCGCTTCAACACTGCCGTATGCCCGAAGCGAGGGTGGTACAGCCCGCTCTTTTGTGAATGGAGCGGGATGGCTTCATACTCTTGTTACCTCAGCAGTTACGTTTTTCTTTCTTTTTCCCCTTCTCCACTTTGAACTCTATCCCTTCGCTGTCGCAGTTATTGCAGCGCTTGGCGCAGGGTTGATTATCGGGATATTGAGTTATAGAAAAATCGGGGGCGTGACCGGTGATGTGCTCGGAGCGGTCAGTGAGTTGACTGAGCTCTTCGTATGGATTGCCGGTGCGCTTTACGGAATGCAATATCCGCTCGAAACCGTCATTGGCGGGTAGTCCACCAGTCATCCCCGTAATTGTAGAACAGCTCCTCACCCTTCCGGATATTGCGCAGAGCATAGAGAATCATTTCCGGCCCGAGAGATGTATCTTCGCGATAATAAGCGACATTCGGTGTCGATGAGTGGTTGAAGAGCATGCCGTATCCCATAACCACCAGCCGGGCGGTTTCATAATTGCCGTAAAAAACATAGTTGACCAGCTCCCCGCCAATATCGCGATCAGTGACCTCAATCGCAGGACAGCGCTCGATAATGGCCCCCTCTCTGATGTTTTCAGTTGCAAAGGCCCCTCTTCCGCTGACTGTTGAAGCACTGATGGCAATTGCTCCTCTTCTGATGGCTGGACGTTTTTTTTTGAGGAAGAAACCGATGGCAAAACCAACCGCTATGCCTGGGACGAGAGCGAAAGCAATGATGACGGGAAGGTTGGGCTCCATAACTAATTTCTATTGATCGGATGCACTCGAAGCTGCGACAGCAAAATGTAACATTTTCTCTGATTTTAGTGACGAAGTGCTGATGGATTATCTCTTGGTTTTCCGGGAATGATGAGTATGACTTTTTAGTTATATAAATTAATGAGTTACAAATTTTTCTCCTGAGTTATTTGTTTATGGACAGTTTGATTGTGGGACGTAAAATGATGAGGTTTACGCATGCTGGGTAATCCTTTGGATAATGGTCATGAGAGTGTGCTGAAAATCAGTGACCTTTCGAAATCCTACTTGATGGGCGAAGTGAGGGTTGAAGCGCTCAAACATGTATCCCTTGATTTTTATTCGGGAGAACTTGCCGTGCTTCTGGGAGCATCCGGAAGCGGAAAGTCGACGCTGATCAATATTATAGGGGGGCTTGATACTCCATCATCAGGCAGCCTCTTTTTTCATGGACGGGAAATTACTGCAGCAACGGAAACCGAGCTTACAGCCTACCGCCGTCGATCAATCGGTTTTGTTTTCCAGTTTTACAATTTGATATCAAGTCTGTCAGCACTCGAAAATGTTCAGCTTGTTACCGAAATCGCCGAAGATCCCATGCCGCCTCAAGATGCGCTCAGGCTGGTAGGACTTGAACATCGGCTCAATCATTTTCCTGCGCAGCTTTCCGGAGGAGAACAACAACGGGTGGCCATTGCCCGGGCTGTTGCCAAGCGGCCAGAACTGCTCTTGTGTGACGAGCCTACCGGGGCACTTGATTTTCAGACGGGTAAACTTGTGCTTGATGTGATCGAGAAGGTCAATCGAGAACTCGGCACGACAACGCTTATTATTACCCACAATGCCTCTATTGCCGGTATGGCCGACAGGGTTGTTCGTCTCAGCAGTGGAGAAATCTCTGAGGATAGGAGAAATCTGACACGGCTTTCACCTTCAGAACTGGTCTGGTAGGTCGGGCAATGAAACCCCTTCAGAGAAAACTGCTGCGCGAGTTGCTGCGCCTCAAGGGTCAGATGCTTGCCGTAGCAGCTGTTGTTGCCTGCGGTATTTCAGTCTTTGTTTCCATGAGCAGCGTTCAATATTCCCTTGAGGCCTCGCGTGCACGCTATTACAGCAGGTATCGGTTTGCAGATGTTTTTATGCAGGTTAAGCGTGCACCGGAATTTTACCTCGAAACCGTTCGCCGCATTGCGGGGGTGGCTTCGGTGAATTCACGCATAGTGGCTGATGTGACTCTCGATGTACCGGGACTTGACGAACCAGCCACGGGAAGGCTTGTATCAATACCCGATTACAGAACGCCGGTGTTGAACGATCTTTTTATCAGGAGCGGTCGTTATATCGATCCAGGCAAACCTGAAGAAGTCATCGTCAGTAAACCGTTTCTTGAAGCCAACAGACTTGCCCCTGGCGACCATCTCACTGCCGTGATCAATGGGAGAAAGAAAGAGTTGCTCATTGTCGGTATGGGTCTCTCACCGGAATATATCTATGAAGTGCAGCCCGGTGCTTTTTTCCCCGATAAGCGCCGGTTCGGGGTGATCTGGATGAGTCGCAGGGCGCTTGAGTCGGCGTTTGATATGAGCGGAGCCTTCAACGATCTCTCCTTGACCCTTGCTCATGGCGTATCGGAAAAGGATGTTATCATGCAGCTCGATAACCTGTTCAGTCGCTACGGATCGCTTGGCGCCTACGGTCGGAGTGAGCAGCTTTCTGACCGTTTTATTGCTGATGAAATCAAGCAGGTGGGCATTCAGATTACCTTTCTGCCCGGAGTCTTTCTTGCAGTGGCGGTTTTTTTGCTCAATATTGTTCTTCGTCGTCTTGTCGCAACCCAGCGCGACCAGATTGCCGTTCTCAAGGCGATGGGCTATTCCAATGAAGATGTCGGGATTCACTATCTTGGTTTTGCCATGATTCCTACGGCAGTCGGAGCGGTTGTCGGTACAGCGCTTGGAGCCTGGCTTGGGCGAGGTCTGATGAATATCTATGCCGATTTCTATAACTTTGCTGAGCTTGTGTACACTTTTCGTTTTGAAAATGTAGCACTTGCGGTTCTGTTAAGTTTTACGGCAGCGCTTGTCGGAGCACTTGGTGCAGTACGCAAAGCGGTTTCACTCCCTCCGGCAGAAGCGATGCGTCCTGATTCACCCGTTATATATAAACCAGGCATTCTTGATCGTGCATCGTTGCGCAGAAAAATACCGGTATCAATAAAGATTATTGTCCGTAACCTTGAACGTCGTCCATGGAAAGCCTCCATCACAGTGCTTATGATCTCTCTTGCCGTTGCCATTCTTATCGCTGGCCGCTATACCTATGATTCGGTTGATCGAATGGTTCAGGTTGAGTTTGCAGAAAAACATCGTGAGGACGTGACCCTTATTTTCAACAATCCCAAGCCTCCGTCAGTGGCCTATACCATAGCCTCTCTTAAAGGGGTACTTGAACATGAGTATTATCGTGAAGAACCGGTAAGAATGCGCTTTAGTCATCGTTTTCGCCGAATCTCCATCAAAGGGATGCAGTCAGCAGAGGGCCTGCAGCGTCTGGTGGATAAAAATGGGCGTCAGTTCGCCCTTCCTCCTGACGGGATTGTTCTGACCTCCGCTCTTGCGGACATTCTTGGAGTTCGTCCGGGCGACAGACTGCAGCTTGAGTTTCTTCAGGGCAGGCAGCTTCATCGCGAAGTGCTTGTTGGTGCTGTCATTGAAGAAATTCTCGGACTTTCAGCCTATATGAATCTTGATCAGCTGAACCGTCTTGCAGGGGATGGAGGTGTGCTGAATGCGGCTTATTTACGTATTGATCAATCAAAAGCAGGGGCACTTTACACAACATTCAAAAAAATGCCCGGAGTGGCAGGGATTATGATGCTTAAGGCTCTTAAAGAGAGTTTTGAAGAGTTGATAGCTAAAAGCATGACCACCTCAACACTTATTCTGACCTCTTTTGCCTGTGTTCTGGCTTTTGCTGTGGTCTATAACGGGGCTCGGATTTCGCTTTCTGAGCGGGCCCGTGAACTCTCAAGCCTCAGGGTACTTGGAATGTCTAAAGGAGAAATTTCCTTTATTCTGCTTGGCGAACAGGCCCTGCTGACCCTGTGTGCCATACCGGTCGGATTTACAATCGGTATTGCCCTTTCCGCTCTGCTTGCGCATGCGCTCAGCTCAGAACTTTATCGCATGCCGCTTGTCTTCAGTGCCTATAACTTTCTCTTTGCCTTTACGGTTATTGTTATTGTATCGCTTGTGTCCGGCCTTGCTGTTCACAGACGCCTTTCAGGACTCGATCTTGTCGAGGTATTAAAAACCAGGGAGTAGATGATGGTACTATCGAAAACACAGCGCATTGCAGCAATATCCCTTGCTTCGGTTGCGCTCATTCTTTTTTTTGTCTTCAAACCCTCTCCGCTTCCTGTGGATTCAGGCGAAGTTCAGCGCGGTCCACTGCAGATTACTCTCGATGCCGAAGGAATGACACGGGTGAATGACCGTTATGTGATTGCCGCACCGGTAACAGGCAAGCTTATGAGAATAACACTGGAAGAGGGTGACCGTGTGCGAAAAGGAGATGTAGTTGTGGCGGTGGTGCCTCCTGAACTGAATGCACGTGAATATAAAGAAGCTTCAGCAAGAGCTCTCTCAGCCCGGGCATCGCTTGATGAAGCGATTGCCCGCGAGCGAAGGTCTCTCCTTGGTTTCTCACAGGCGAATCGTCGTTCAGAACGGTACCGGAAACTTTACACCGAGGGTGCGGTTTCAAAAGAGGCTTGGGAAGTTGCAGAAAATGAAGCCGGAGTGCTGAAAAGGGAGGTTGAGGCTGCCCGTTCAGCAGTTGAAGGAGCGCGTCATGGTTTTGAGGCTCTTCAGACACAGGTTGACCGGAAGATATCCGGGAAACCAGTAACAGTTCTTTCACCGGTTGACGGGAAGGTTCTGCGGGTTCATGAAAAGAGCGAGCGGGTTATCAATTCGGGCTCTCCGGTTCTTGATATCGGTGATCCTGCTGCGATTGAAATAGTTATTGATGTACTCTCTTCCGATGCCACAAAGGTACGACCTGGAAATCGGGTGTTGATCCGGGATTGGGGAGGCGAAAAGGAGCTTCAGGGAGTAGTTAAAACCATAGATCCCGCTGCATTTACCAAGACATCCGCACTTGGTATCGAAGAAAAACGGGTGAATATCGTCGCTCTCCTGAAAGAGTATGAACCTCTGCTTGGCGACAACTTCCGTGTTCAGGCAAAAATTGTGCTGCGTGAGGCCGGTAATGTACTGCAGGTACCTGTAAGCAGTCTGTTCAGGGGTAGAGATGAATGGCACCTTTTTGTGATCGAGCATGGTAAAGCGATAGAAAGAAGTGTCAGGATCGGCATGCGTGGAACCTTTCAGGCCGAAGTGCTGTCTGGAGTAAGTGCAGGTCAGAAAGTTGTAGTGCATCCGACCAATGAACTCAAGAATGGGGCAAGCGTAACCTTGCAGGAGTAAAATGTCTGTTGTGTTTCCTTGAAATTCCGATTTTAAATTTTTATCAAACCTGTTAACGGCTTATGTTAACATCATGCAATAGGATCTTGTATTGTTCGATAACTCAATCGGAGTTGCTATCGTTATTCAGAATAATTCCTTATCGGTTGTTATTATCGGCGGGGGAGCCGCAGGAATGTCAGCGGCGATTGCTGCACGGCAGGCTGCTGAACGTGCCTCTGTAAACTGTTCCATTACTCTATTGGAGCGAAATGCTCGTCCAGGGACCAAAATCAGCATATCCGGAGGGGGGAAGTGTAATGTAACCCATCAGGGAACTCCTGCAGAACTTCTGGAGAAGGGGTTTCTTCGAATGAATGAACGGCGTTTTTTGCGCAATGCTCTTTACGGTTTCTCAAGCACTGATCTCCTTGAACTGTTGCATTCCCGCGGAGTTGAAACCGAGGTGCGGCCGGATGGCAAGGTGTTCCCGCTGAGCGGAGATGCTTCTTCTGTAGCTATGGCTTTTGAAGAGTTGCTGAAGGAGTTATCGGTTAAGATTATCTCTTCCTGCAGGGTCAGGAGTGTTGAGTCAAAGAACGGCATGTTTCAGATTACTTCCACTGCTGAACCCTTGACTGCTGATATTGTTATTCTGGCTACAGGCGGTGTTTCATACTCGAAAACGGGCACCACGGGCGACGGTCTCATCATTGCCCGAAAGATGGGTCATTCTATCAAAGAACCCTCGGCTGCACTGGCCCCTATTGTAACGCTCAAAGCGCCTCCCGCATCTCTCTCAGGTATTTCCCTGCGTTCGGCTGCTCTTGTCGCTTCAGCTGCCGGCAAAACTGTTGAACGGCGCGGTGACCTGCTCTTTACCCATCGCGGTTTCAGCGGACCTGCTGCGCTCTCGCTTTCGCGCGATATAGCCGAACTCTGCCGTGAGTCTGGCAGTGCAACTCTTTTTGCCGATCTCTTTCCCGAACACACTCCCGCTGAACTTGATCAGCTTCTGCTTCAGCATGCACGCAGACATGGAGCCCAGATGGTTCGAAAGTTCCTCCAGATATGCCCGATAGCCCCCCTCAAAAAAGGGCTCAGCGAAGCACCGCATGGCACCATTCCCACGGCTCTTGTCCCCTTTATTATTCGCTACGCTCTTCTCGAAATTGACATAACCTGGAGCGCCCTGCAGAAAGAGCAGAGACACTCTCTCCTTACAGTTCTGAAGAGGTTTCCGCTCGGTACGGTTCGCAAAGTACCGCTCGATCAGGGAGAAGTCTCTGCCGGAGGAGTTGACCTGGGAGAAGTGAATCCAAAAACCATGGAGTCAAGAATAACCCCCAACCTTTTTATATGCGGCGAACTGCTCGACTATGCCGGTGAAATTGGCGGCTATAATCTCCAGGCCGCCTTCTCCACCGGCTGGACCGCAGGCACCAGCGCACTGAAAAAGTACTGAATAAATAAAGCTGTCATCCCGACCAACTGGAGAGATCTCACATCCTCTCTTTTTCAAGAGCACGAATACGCTGGCTCTTTCGTTGCCAAATTCATCGTTCTGATTTCAAATCTGGTATGTTCGAGGTCAAATGTGAACTTCGGGTTATCGTGAAACATGACAAGCTTCTTTTTAAAGCGGACTTTCATCGGAACGCTCACTTTGCGCTCATCGCCGCAGACGTTGTTTTTAACGCCGGGATGAAAGAGTTCGGCCTCTTGTTCCTTAACGGTGACGTGCACTGCATGGTCGACAGTACTCAGCGCTTCTATTGAGCCATCTTCAGCGAGTTGCACAGAGTTGATGTCCCCATGTATTCCATTCGGCTCGTTATCCCAGGAGGTGATGACACCAATCGGGGTTGGGATGTCAATTTTTTTCTGAGGCTCGAACGAACGTATTGCGCCTGACTCATAAAAGGCAAGTCCTTTCCGCACAATAATTTCACCCATAGGTGTTGTTACCGCAAGGGTCTGACCAGGCCAAAGTGTTATGCTTTTCAGGGCGCCGCTTTCGTAGAACTGCAGGCCGATGAGTTTGGCTGTCAGTGTCCCGACCGGCGAGTTAAAGGTGATGTCATGAGCGAGAGCAAATTCGTTTTTCCACGACCAGAAGCCGCTCAGTTTACCATCGAGCGAAAATATCCTTTTGATGCTGCCGTTTTTATGAAAAGTAACCAGTTCAGCAGGGATACTGCCGACCGATGTTTCAAGGATGGTTTGTGACTGCAGGGCAATTGATTTCAGTGAACCGTCCTTATAGAAATACATAGGCTTGACCGAACGTCGCCCCATGTCTTCGGCCTCATACTGTGGAATCAGCGTGCCGTATGGGGTTTTAAGGCTGTTTTCTTCAGTGACAAGACAGCCGTCCATTTTGCCGTTCGAAAAGAGGCTGCGAAACTCAACTCCTGTAAGGTCGCCGTAGGGTGTGCTGACTGTAGACATGATTATTGCATTTATATTATGTATTGAACAATCCATTCCACATATATCATAGCAATAACTATGCCGATAAAAATTATCCTATTTTAAATTATTATATATTAATATTTTAATATTCTTTGTGGTGGGCGCGATTCAGGGTGGAATAGAGCCAATTTTGTAGGAATCAGATCGTGATCTACATTATTGTAGAAAAAAATCCACAGAACCCTTTTGAGACTCTGTGGATGAATCAGGCAAAGCGAGGTTGTGCTGGACGATCTTATTTGCCGTAGAGATGCATGGTATTGACTGGTTTCCCCTGCAATTTAAGGTAATAGAAGAGCTGTGCCTTGTGCTGATTAAAATGATCAATCATGCTCAGCAGGCGTTTTCCCAAGTTGACAGGTGTCGGGTCCCATGGTGCCGGTGCCAGCTTGGTAGAAAGATCCTCCTCGCTGCAAATGGTTATAGCCTCAAGAGCTGTTTGTCTGTCGGTCGCGAGCAGTGCAAGTGCCTCATCAAGAGTGGCGACACTCTTCAGCTTTTCGGCTGGAGGAAGATTTTTTTCAGTTGCTTTATCATGCATATCGCTGTGAGCTGGCATTGCCCACTGGCCGGTGGTAAAACCTTTTATGGGCATCCCGCACGACTGAGTGAGGTGGAAAAGCAATTGTCCAGTTGTCATCCAGTTGTTCGTTTCAGATGGTTTCCAGGAAAGATCGTTTTCATCAAGAAGCTTTATCAGGCGCTCGGTGACGTTGAACGTTTCGTTTATTTGTTCCTGTAATAGTTCATGCCAGTTCATGTTCTTATATTTTAAAGGGTTATTTATTCTTAAATAAATATCTCATACCAATCGTCATTTCAAGCTGTTTGGAGTTGAGGGTAAAAACGGAATCATTGTATTTTGGTCCGCCCATCCCGATTTTCGGGTTGGTTGATATGCCGCATCCCTCGGTAGGCAGGCCGAAAAAGTTTTTATCCATCTTGCCGTTGCCGTTTTCGTCATGCAGAACGCTGATGGCGTAGGTGCCATACGGAACGTTTTCGAACACAAACGTATCCTCCGTAGCGGTTATTTTCTTAACAAGCGTGGCATAAGAGCGTTCAGGTGTGTCGGGGAATCCCTTTTTTGAGGCATACAGCGAAGCACCAACCATACCGTTAAGATTTCTCAGCCCTGTTATGTAAACGGTGATGCTGCCGGTCTGTGTAGGATCGACGGTTGCTTGCGAGGCGTTCTCGGCAAGCAGTGGGGCAGTAGCGGTAAAAAAGAGTGCGACGACAAACATTACAAATTTTTTCATAGCGTAAAACATGCTTTTCGGTTTCTGAAATCAGCGTGATCCCTCCCTGCCCTTCAGGCAGTACAGCAATATCGATATTCCGAAATTCCCATACAACCCAAAGATTACAATCCACCACAACATCCTGCCTTTTCGGCTACCGCCCCTCTGAATAAATAGAGGTGTCCTTATGTTACAATTAGGTTACTTTTACCATCTTTTGTATTTTTGAGCAACTTGATAGCCCCATTGCTTATCGAGTGATAAGCGATATCTTGGAGCTTTTTTATTCTTGGTTATGCCGTTTTAGTCTACAGCGTAAACCATCTACACTTCATCATTCATAATAGTCTCGCCATGGCGATGAGTGAAGAACATATACGTCAATTAAGGATTCATTTTGATGGGACAGCAACCCTTGATCATACGCTCCCCGCCTCAGTATTGGTGCAGGCGCTTGATAGGTTCCAAAGGGTTGTTCATCTTATCGCTATGGCTGAAGAAGGTAGGGAGGTCCAGCAGCGTGCAAGAGTCACTCGAGAGATCGAACGACGCTTCCCATTGGTTTGTAGTTTGCCAGAACAAGGCGGATATGCGCTCCCTATTACTATTGGAGGACCCTCGGCTCAATTATTTGATGAACAGGAATGCGAAAAAATAGCCCGCAATACTCGCCAAGCCATTGAGGCTGTTAATACCGGTGATGCAAGAATCCTTGGTCGTATTATCCCTGACATGTTTTATCGACGTAACGTCCTTAACGCATTAGAAGCAATGCAACCAGGCCGCCATTCTGGTCTGATTATAAACATCGAGGATTTCAATGAACAGAAAATTTTTGATGGGTCAACTGCTCCAGATAAAATCAGACAACTTTTAGCTCCGCAAACAAGCGAAGTATCTCCATCAGATTTGGGGTATGTAACTGGCTCATTGATTGAAATGAAATTTAATGAGCGGAGACTGAGTCTTAAATTACCAGGTTCTAACCGATCACCACTGACTGCAACCTACAGCGAAGATTTTGAACCTGTTTTATTGAGTCATCCCCGCGAACTCATTCAGGTTCACGGAAATATTGTCTGGAATGATGATGGAACCCCGCAGTCCATCTCTGATGTTGATGAGGTTCTCGAAATTGATGAAAGCTCGATTGATATTTTCATGGTTGAATTAGATGGTACCGTTCTTAAACCTAAACACGCATTGTATTCTGATGTTTCATTTGACAGGGAAACCTCGCTATATCAAGCAGATGGTCCTTTTGATATTCTTTTGAATGCGCTTACTCGCCCCTGTCTTGAAACTCAACTTTATGAAGAACTGACAATGCTTTGGTTAGAGTATGCAAAAACAGATCCGATCACTTTAACTCAAGATGCACAACAATTGCGCGAAGAACTTCTTGACAGTTTTGAGGAGATATCCAATGCCAATTAAAAGACGCGAAGTTGAGGCAGCCTTAGAACGTAAGGGGTTCAAAAGGGTGGAGACGGACCATTCGACCTTCATATACTACTCTCAAGCTAATCAGAAAAGCCGAGTTCGAACAAAGACATCTCATGGGACAGGCCATCGGGATATTTCTGATAATCTTCTGTCGAGTATGGCTAAACAGTGTAAATTGAACAACAAACAATTTCATGATCTTATTGAATGCCCTCTCAGCCGAGAAAAGTTTGAATATATTCTTGTTAAGCAAGGTTTCGTAGATCAGAACTGAATAGCTTTTCTATTCAATTGTAGCGTAATGATCAATTAAGGAAAAGCTACAACATGAAGCAAGAAAACCGATTCCCTCCTATCAGGTATATAAAGGCGAGCTCTTCCAACTGCTCGATACCGCACAACTTGATGCCAATCACAGAGCAGGCGTAACTGCAAAGCTGGATTAAAAGTGATTTCGCATGAATTACAGCGGGCCGCTATCTGTAACAGATTGAATTTCTTTTCGTTACTCTGCATAATCGCATATATAGTACATTACAGCACGGAGTGATTTCAGTTGGTATTTCCCGTGAAAAATCTGGTTCAAGAAATATTGTCTTTCGATACAAAATTTTGATAAGCTGGAGACCATTTGGATGAACGTCTTCAAGACTCACGCAAGTATCATCGAGGATTATTCCTCCTACATTCACAGTTTTATCTCTATTGCTGACCCGGAAATTAGCCGGGTTGTTGACCGTGCATTAACTTCAGGGACGCTTTGGCCAGAACCACTTCTTCAGTTTAACCCTTCGATTGAAATGTTCGGCGGGCTTGATGAGCTGATAAAGTCGAAGACGCTGCATGGGGCGATTGGTGAAATATTCAAAGGCTACAAACTCTATCGTCATCAGGTCGAGGCTATACGTTTAGGGACTACCGGCAAAGATTTTATTGTTACTTCAGGTACGGGCTCGGGTAAGTCGTTGACCTATATAGGCTCGATTTTTCACCACCTTCTTTCCAATCCTGCGGCGAAAGGGGTTACGGCTGTTGTAGTCTATCCTATGAACGCCCTTATTAACTCTCAGTTCGAAGAGTTTACCCGATATAAAAAGAATTACGAAGATGCTACGGGGAATGAGTTTCCGATCATCTTCGGGCAGTATACTGGTCAGGAGGGTGAGGATGCACGGGCAAAGATGCGAGAAAACCCACCGCATATTCTTCTCACCAACTACATGATGCTGGAGCTGTTGTTGACCCGTGTGCGAGAGCGTAACACCAACCTTGAGCAGTGTGCTCTTTTGGCAATCGAATACGAGGATCTTGACGAAAATATAGCTGAAGACAAATTCTGGGCGGTATCGCCACTTTTTGGTGTGCTGGATCATGCCGATCGGAAAGAGCTGGTTACGACGATTCTGGACTTTTTCCGGCTGGAATTTGCCATACACAGTGAGAATTTTCTGACCCAGTCACGCATACAGGAGTCCGAGCGGCAGTTCCGTGAGTCGTTAAAACAACCCTGGACTCTTGACAGTAATGAGAAGCTCCATGAACCCTATTACATCCGGTATCAGAAACTGAGTAAAACGGCCAAGCTCTACACCAAAAGTATGGGGCCTGCCAGCTCTCTTGGGAAGTTCATCAAAGATTATGTGAAGCGCCATACCATCGATATTGACCTCAAAAAAGATGGCTATTGGGAGTTGATCTTGCAGACAATGGAGATGCTGGAGCAGGCTGACTATCTGAAGGAGTGAGCAGAATGAAGAGGTGAAAATCTATCGGCTGAGACTGGAGAGGGTTATCTGGACTGTGGGTAATGATGCAACCGTCAAGGCGGACTTTATTAAGCGACGCTCTTACAAAAAGCAAACACCTCAGCCCAACCTGTTTTTCCAAAATCTCTATCGTCGTGATTTCTCGACCATGAAGCGGCTTCGGAGTGAAGATCATACCGGGCAGCTGAATAATGAAACTCGAATGGAGCGTGAGGAGCGCTTCAGGGCAGACTGGTATACCGATGAATGACGCGTGGTATGAGGATGGTGATTATAAAACAGAGACATCAGCGCCCTTTTATGCGGTGAGGAGTTTTTAGAGCGATGGCACGTCGGTTTGTGATTGACCGGGGGCGGATGCTGGCGCATCAGCGGGCGTTTTGGGAGTTGCCGAATTTTGTGAAGCTGCTGGTTGGGGGGTATGGGTGCGGGAAGACGCATATCGGGGCGTTGCGGTCGATTTGGAGTTCATCGTTCAATGCGCCGATTCCGGCGCTCTATGTGTCGCCGACCTATAAGCAGGCGAAGAAGACGGTGGTTATCTCGATCAAGGAGATTTTGAGCCGGGCGGGGGTGCGGTACCGGTATAACAAGACGGATCATGAGTTTTTTATTCCGGGGTGGAACGGGACGATCTGGATTGCAAGCGGTGATGAGCCGGAGTCGTTGAAGGGGCCGAACCTGGCGACGGCGGGGATTGATGAGCCGTTTTTGATGAAGGAGGAGATTTTGCAGGTGGTGTTGTCGCGGCTGCGGCATCCGGAGGCGAGGTTGCGGGAGCTGTTTTTGACGGGGACGCCGGAGCAGTTGAATTGGGGGTATGAGCTGGCTCAGAATGTGGATGGGCGGTATGATTTGGGGACGGTGATCGGGCGGACGGCGGATAATGTGCATTTGCCGGGGCAGTTTGTGGCAATGCTGGAGCGGGCGTTTGACGAGAACCAGCGGGCAGCCTATATGGAGGGGCGGTTTGTGAATCTGGTGGCGGGGCGGGTGTACCGCCATTTTGAGCGGTCGATGGTGGCGGAGCGGGCGGTGCCGCAGGGAACGGCGGTGATGGCGGGGATTGATTTTAATGTGGATTATCTGACGGCGGAGCTGTTTTTTGTTGCGGGTGAGGGGGTGCATTTTTTTGATGAGATCCGTTTGTCGGATGCGACGACGTTTGAGCTGGCGGAGCGGTTGCATGAACGGTTCCCCGGTATCAGGGTTTTTCCTGATCCGTCGGGGCGGGATCGGCGGACTTCTTCGCTGGGCTCTGATTTTACGATTTTGCGGGATAAGGGGTTTACGGTAGAGGCTCGGGCGGCTCATCCGCCGGTGCGGTGGCGGAATGGTGAGATTGATAAGGTGACGAATGCGGCGCTGACTCATGCGTCGGATGCGGCAGGGTATGCGGTGGAGAAGTTGTTTCCGGTGCGGTTGCCGGAGCGGGTTTATGGGAGGGAGCCGGGGCATTGGAGGGCTTGAAGAGGGCTTTTTTGAGGGTTGGAAGAATGGGAGTTATGGGACTGATAGGACTTATGGGAGGGAAAACTGGAGGAGATGGCGATGAATGATTCGGTGAAGAGCAAGAGAGCGGAGCTGGAGGGGGTGCATCGGGTGTATCGGGAGAATTGTGGGGAGTGGGAGTTTTTTTGGACGGCTTATCTGGGGGGGCGTGAGTGGGAGGAGGCTGGGTTGTTGTATCGGTATGTGCATGAGTTGGGGCCGGAGTTTGCGGAGCGGTTGCGGCAGACGCCGATGGAGAATCATTGTAAGTCGGTGGTGCATACGTATAGCGGGTTTATCTGGCGAGTGCCTCCGAAGCGGAGTTTTGGGGCTTTGGAGGGAAATCGGGCGGCGGCGGCGTTGAACGGGAATGCGGATAAGGAGGGTGGCTCGCTGAATGAGGTTATGAAGGAGGTGCAGATTTGGGCGTCGGTGTTTGGGTGTGTTTGGGTTGTGATGGATAAGCCTGCGGTTCGGGGGGCGACGAAGGGTGATGAGATCAGCAGGGATATTCGGCCTTATTTGAAGGTCTATTTTCCGGTGCATGTGCTGGATTGGCGGTGTGAGGAGTCGGGGTCGGGCTGTTATGAGCTGACTTATTTGAAGGTGCGGGAGCGGGTTGATGGGGGGAATGGCTCGGATAACTCTGGCAGCTCGGGTGGCTCGGGCTGGGTGTACCGGGTGTGGACACGGGAGCGGGTTGAGGTTTGGCGGGTGGATGGCAGGGATGATGAGGCTGTGCTGGTTTCGGAGGGTGTGAATGAAGTTGGTGTTGTGCCAGCAGTGGTGCATTACAATACGAAGCCGTTGGAGCGTGGAGTTGCGGTGAGTGATTTACAGGTTGTGGCGCGGATGCAGCGGTCGATGTATAATAGATATGTCGGAGCTTGCCCAGATGGTGCGGGGGTCGAACCATAAGACGCTGGTGAAGAATCTGGGGGGGATGATGCTTCGACTGGCGCGGGTGGGGTGATTGTGATGCATGAGGATACAGTGCCGGAGAAGAAGCCGTATTTACTGCAGGCGGATGCGGAGGCGCTCTTGGGGTTATTGCAGGCGATTGAGATGAAGGTGGAGATGATTAACCGGATGGCGCATTTGACACCGGTGCGGACGTATCGGTCGGCGGTGGCATCGGGGGTGGCGATTGAGACGGAGTTTCAGATTTTGAATACGCTGCTGGCGGAGAAGGCGGCGCAGCTTGCGATGACGGAGAACCAGTTGTTCAGGATTTTTTGCCGGTGGGAGGGGGTGGATTATGATGCGGCGAATGTGGTGGTGACCTATCCGCAGCGGTTTGAGTTGCGTGACCGGCGGGCTGATCTGGATTTTCTGGTGCGGGCGAAGGAGGTGACGGCGAAGATTGGGTCGCCGACGTTGCAGCGGGAGATTGACCGGCAGTTGGCGCGGGTGGTGCTGGAGCGGGATGATGTGCTGGAGGTAGTTGAGGGGGAATTGGGTGGTGGGGGTTAGGAGATGCACTTTCCTTCTCGGCGATTCGATAAGAAAAAGTTTTATTATTTTTTTCGTGTCATAATTCAGGGGGGAGGATCGAAAAAAACCGATGTAATTAACGGGCAGTTCCCAGAAAGGAAAGACCTTCATTAATACACCTTGCAAGGCTTTTTTTATGGTTTTGGTAAGCTAACTTACTTGCATATCTAAGAAATAGACGAACCAGATTCATCGGTTATGGCGTTGCCAATTCCGAGCCTCTCTGATTCATCTTTTTTTCGTACAGATTTTGATGGGACAAGTTTCTTTACCTCTTTGTATGTCACGGTTGCCTCGCGCATTAACATACGAAGCAGGTACATCAAAAGGATTACGACATCTATAACTAGTATAGCGTGCCCACTGAACGTCAGCATCTGAATAATAAATATCGGTACATCCCAATCTTCGATCCAGACAACGACCAAATGCAAGCCTAAAGCGCAAAGCCCAATAAACAAAAATCGCACAACAACTTTAATAGCCTCGAAAATGTGGTGCCCCGTTTCAGTGGACTTGAGCATCGAATAAATTCCAGATGACCGCGTAAAAATACGGTATAAGCAGCCTGATTTACCCGCATCGTGCTCAGCCATTATGCTGTGGCATGTGTTTTTTGCTGTAAATCGTAGATAGCTTATTGCAGAAAATAGGGCGGGCTTGTAAAATAACTTTTGTTATGTAGACAAAAATATAGAGTGAGTCAATGATGTATATCCCTGTTACCAGATGCGATACAATTAAGGCTAGAAAGTGATTTTGCTTTACAATGTCAAGTTGCTGTGATACGAAATTAATTGCATAAGCGGTTATTGCAATTATAAACCACATAAAAACGGCGTTAATTACCCGGATTAAAAACCGATAACCGTATGACATATTTGTCTTTATTAAGTTAAAATAACGAGCACGCTTTGTTAAGCACACTACTGAATACGCTGATTTAACTGGTAGCGAGGAACGAATATTGATCGAAATTTAACACAACCACAAAAAAAAACAAAAAAAATCACACAAAACACGTAAAAATTACGACGACTTTTGCAAAAAAAAGTTACCTTTGATAGAAAACCAAAGCTACTCTGTCAACCGAGGAAGATCCCAACCCTTTGATCAAGCGGTTATACAATGTAAAAGGAATCAAAGCGGATTGTAAAATTTTTTGTCTACATGGCAGCCATGGCAAACTAAGTTAGCTCCATCCAGTGTTTATCAGCTTTTTCAGCTATTTGTTCCCATTCGTATCCCCGAAATTCAAGAAGAGTAAACTGAGGCGTTCCTCATCATTCTTAAAGGGAATATCCCATCGCTTCTCCATGAATTTGAGGAGAGCAACACCTCGCACCTTGATTTGATCAGATCCCCACGATTCATTGCGAGAAACCTCAATCTCCGAGTGGGAACCGTTAGAATAGCCATTGCGGGTCTTCTTTCCTGCCGAATCCAGTTTCACACCCTTTTTATCTTCGAAGCTATCATTTTGAAGCGACGAATTGATTGACCTTGACAGCAGGAGCAGATTGCCTAAGGTGGCGCCATAGAACCTGCGATCTTCCTTCTTAATAGCCCCAAACAAGGCAACCCATTCTGAGGTTTCTGTCTGTGGATAGATGTGCTCGATGGAAATCTTGTCATTATCATTCTTTAGAAGATCAGTCCACTCGACCTTCTTTTGTCGGCTCTCAGTTAGCAGGCTTGTTTCGTATTCAAAAAGAAAATAGCGAAGCCCAGACCAACCATAGTATCCAGAACCTGCTTTGAACTTCTTGAACAGGTTGTTATAGAAGTCGCTACTTCGGAATGTTCCATCAGCGTTGAGACTGTAAGAGAACCTCTCGTCAAGCTTATTAATAATCGTTTCAATGCCTATTTCTTTGCGATCCAACGATCTGGCCGCAATGTAAAATATGCTGCTTCCATAGTTTGCCATTGCAGAGTTCATGCGAAAGATCACGAAGATGAATCGCTCTATCTTCCTGAAAACAGAGATTCGGTCGGTCTCACTTTGAACGTTCTTCAGGACTGCCATAACCAATGGTCTGAAATAGCCAATGCCAATTCGGTTAAGGCGTTCAACCCAAATTTGTTCATCGACAGACATGACCCCTGCCAGACCTGGATAGAACGAGTTGAACCAGTAAACAGCAGACTCCTTTAAGTTACTCACAAAGTCCCGGATTTCGGTTGGTTGGAGTGGTTGCTGTAGGGCAAAAGACATGCTTGTCATGTCATCGCCAGAATTTACATTTTCATCTTCCACGTCCTCAACACCTTGCTCCGAGCGGATCTCTTCCGGGGTTTCTAAAATCACCTCACGTTCTATCTTCTTTTGTACTCTCTTTGGAGTGAACTCCTCGTCAAGAAGAAAACGGATGTAATCACGACCTGTCTTCCGGGAATACTTGAAATACACTATCCACTGTGCCCGAAGGAAATCATCATCATTGAGTGGCCGTGTTTTATTCCTCCCAAGCTGTCGGTATACTTCCTTCCAAGCGTCATTGATGATCTCTCGCAGGTTCTTTCTGGATGCGTCATCAAGTTCTCTGTCTTGATAAAGTGTAGAGAGGTAGATTAGGCGATTCTTCAACAGTTCTAAATCAGAAAGTTTCTTGCCCCGATTGTTCATCGTTTCAAATGCAACAAAGACATCAAAGTCGTCTTTGATTACGTATTCGTTTAAGAGAAAACGTTTTGTCAGCTTTTTATACACGTCCTGCATTCCTTCACGGCCTTCTTGGCGGTACAAATCACGAAGTTGCTCGGCGAAGTAGGTCTTTGCGTTATTCAGATTGAGCGTGTAGAACGTCTCTTCAACAGAGCCGCCCCCTGCTTCCCCAAAAATCCGAAACCGAAGATAATTGTAGCTTGGATTGTCGGTCTCATAGCCAAATATATAAGTCCTAAATTGGTCACCGGAGGGTATCGTCCTGAAAAGATAACGGGTCTGTAAATCCTTGACACTCAAGTTGTCAGTGATGTAAATGTTCTCATCGGATTTCACCCTGTTTTCGTCCAGCGTTTTGATGAAATCAACAAACGCCTGTAGAAAGACAATGAACGTGGTCAATCGCTGTTGACCATCCACGATGTGATAGACAAGATAGGAATGGTCATCCACCAGCCAAAACTCTTTATCGCTCCTGGAAATATCCTGTGACGGTATTTGTTTCAGGGTAAGCACGCCGGTGTAATGTGACCGGTTGCCGGAGAGATTGATCAGATCTTCCCAGAAGTCCTTGAGTTGTTCACGCTGCCATGCGTACCCACGTTGGTAATCTGGGATTCGGAATATCTTTTCCTTGAACAGACTATCGAGAGATTTGGGCTCTGGCATTTTTAATTCCGTTTTATTGTGGTTTTGTGGCATTTAACGCTTGGACTAAGCGACGGTGCAGCTCAACACCCGAAAGGGGTACGAACGCATTGCTCATGTCTTTTGTGTCCTCTCGCGGTTGCCGCTAACGTTCGAAATGTGATGCACTTTGTCAGCTCGACTGAGGGATTAGGCTTTGGTTGCGTCACCGACGAACTGGCGATCAGTTGGCTCATAGTTTGGCAAGTTCTTTCGATAGTTATGAATTAGTTCTCGGACTCGATCTACGGCTAAAAGGTAGTCTTGAGCCGCATCGACCGTTGGAGTGACTTTCATGTGGGCAACCTTGTTCCTGAGTTCGCGCAGTTCTATAACCAACCTTATGGTTTCTCCAGGAATCAGATTCGATGCCATTATTGATTCGTAGACCTTCGTTGTACTGGTAAGTGGGTCTTTAAAAAAACCCATCTGGTGTCCCAGGCGGAAGAGTTCGCCATCTACCTTAGCCCATCCCTCAAGTATCATTCCCGTAGGATCGCTTCTGGCGCGAATGAGCCTCGCGACTATCTTCCCCGAGGACTCAAGACACTTGCCATTTGATTCCGTGCTTGACTTCGATTCGCCTTGCGCGGTTGCCTCAGCAGCGCTCGCCAATATCTGCTTCGCTGCCATTTCAAAATCAGCTTCCACTGGGCCGGCCTTGAATCGTTTGATTGCTGGTATCAAATCCAGTAGTTTTCTCCGGAAGACAAGCCCGAACGACAGTGCAACAACTGGCCAAGCCATCGAGTCAATTAGCTTACTTACGAAGGTTAGCCAATCCATTTGTCTCCCAATAGCGTTTTAAATTTATGTGAAATCACCATGAAGCCTGCGGAAGTTGTGCAAGGTATAACATTGCTTAGACTGATCCGCCTAATTCTGAAAAAGCAGACAGCTCCTTTCTGTGCAAGAACGCAGACGCCTAATGATTTCAGCTCTGAGTCATCCTATAACAAGTCGGGCCGGTAGCTTCCGTTTGCATACTTATCAAGATATTGCTGAAACGGGAGAATAAGAAAGGATCAGTAAAAGAATTACCGGTTTTTGTGCTCATAATGCCGGATTGTGTACGTCGATGAGGTAGTCGGCGAGGTCGAGGCCTTGGGTTTGGTCGGCTGGGGTAGCTCGTTTTTCGAGGATGGTGAATACGGTGACGTTGGGGAGCCCTGCGGCTATGGTTTGCCATTTTTTGCAGGCTCCGAGGTTGGGGTAGAGTTTTACGTGGCGGTGGTGGAGTGGTTTGAGTTTTTCCGGGTTGAGATTCCCCTTCCCTGCTGTGGCAAGCCGTATTGGATCGACGATGTTGGAGCGGGAGATTGATCGGCAGTTGGCGCGGGTGGTGCTGGAGCGGGATGATCTGTTGGAGGTGGTTGAGGATGAACGGGGGGGGTTAAGTGCCCTTTTTTATGCTTTGGGTTTGTTTGTGCTGGGCGAAGAAAATCGAAGTAGCGGCGGGAAAGATGATTTAACCTGCAACAACGGTTGAGGCTATATGCCGTAAGGGAAATCGGAGATGCATAAGCATCACACGATACAAAACTTGCTGCGAGAGATGTACTTTAAATCCCTCATGGCGCATGAGTTGTTGTTAGGTGCTGGCGTTTTTTAGCTTTCGTTTTTATTATAATTTAGTTTTTAGTACTTATATTATTGTTGTTTTTCAATTGTTGTTTTTCAAACTTTATCTAAAAGATGATAATTATTTTTTTATACTACGAATTAGATTTATACCGTAATTAACCAAATTTGAAAGATATTTAGAAGTTAAACGTCTTTCTAAATCCGGAATATTTGGCAATGCAATAAATACATCATGTAAATCATTAATGCTATTAAACTCAGTATAAACATTATAACCCGCATTTTTCAGATCATTAACCAATACACTTAGATTTGAAATTTCACCTTGCAATGTTAAATTAATTAAAATAAAATTATCATTTTTAATTGTTTCAGGGGTATAGTTCTTGACTTCTTCAATAATTTCATCTTTTATAGTTTCACCTAAATATTTGCCTGAATATTCTAAAAACTGAAACGGTTTATAAAAATGACAATTTTTATCGGTTTCAATTCTAAATTCTTTTATTAATTCAGGCCTTGGTGATATGGTTTTTCCTTGATGCTCTAGCCACCAATCTTCTTTCCTGTCATCTAATACAAAAATTACATCAATTTTAGAATCTTTTGACTTTGAGATTATTTGCTTCCAAATGATTAGATCACCATATCTTTCATTTTCTGGTTTTTTTGAATCACAATAACCTGGGGGTATTTTGTCAATGTACCTTTTTTCACCGTCAATATATATTTTTTTTAATTCTTCCGGCTTAAAACAATTGCCTACCTTCCCTTCAAATACAGCGTTTATTTTATCTAAGAGCGAGTCAGTAATTAAACTTTCTTGGTATGCCTTAATTTTATTATCAATTTCATTCTTAATATCACCTTTAATTGACAGCAATTTCTCAAAGACGGATACAGAAAAAAAAGGATTTCTATTTTTATTATCTATTTCATTAATAATATCATTAATTCTTTTTTCAAAATCATCATAAAGTTTTCTTTGATCACTAATTACTGTCAATCGATTTCTATTGAACTCAAAACCTACTTGATATGGTAGCCAAACTCGATCTTTAAACCCTGTAATAGTTTCCAGAAATTTGTCTGAAGTTTCTTCTGAATATCGATATAAATTCAATAAAATGTTTGTATCAAATACAAAGACTGCATTCTCCCATAGCTTATCTATTATTTCATTGCTTAAAGGATTATATTCAAAAAAAGTATTTTTCATATCAGTTAATATTGTATTTTTTCCAAAAGTCCTCAATGTTTTTTTCAAATCTCTCCTTACTTTCTATCATACTCATGGATGAAAATAATTCTTTCAAACTATCACGAATGGCTAATTTATTTGATTTAATTGAATTATAAGGCACTTTAGACAGGAAGTACCAAAGCGCATAAAAACTTTGTTGAGTTCTTTTCCCTGTTACAGATACATTAAAAATAGATTCTATATTTTTATTCAAAATTTCAGATCCACCATTATCATGATCTTCAACAATACTTTTAACTTTAGAAATAAAAATAGTTTTTAGATCGTTGCAGGCAATTAATATTTGATCTATAATGTTTGATGATTCAAGTATTTTGGTCATTTCATTTTTCGACCTAATCCTAAAATTAATTTTATCCCCTACTTTGTAATATTCCAAAGGTTGAAATTGAGATCCTAATTTAGCAGAATTATTTAATTCATATTGAAAATAAACAAAAGCTGCATAAATATTTTCATTTTCCATCCTTGAATTATTCTTTCTAAAATAAAACCATTCTTCATTATCCTTAAGAATAAGTTTAATGTTTTCAATAATATCCTTATTAATATATGAGTTCCACATCTCAAACGTATTCTCTTTAATGGGATAAGGCTTGCTATTTAATCTCAAAAAGAGATCTATTGGCTCAAAATCTTTATTGTATCTATGATTAATTTCAATAATCCATAAGTCAAAATTGTATATTTTTTTAACTAATTCATTATCTAATTTATCAATATCGTTGCCATCTAAATTCTTCAGTATCCCATTTTTTAAACTTAACGAATACCCGTTTTTTAAAGATTTTTGTTTGTTGTTATTCTCATCTAGATATTCTTTTTTTAAGAAACCTAATATTGATAAGAGTCTTTGCTGGCCATCTAGTACTTCTGAGACCCCATCGTCTCTTTTATAAACAAAAATAGGAGGCAGCTTAATTCCTAGCAATATACTTTCAATTATTGCAGAAGACTTATTTCTGTTTTTCACCTCACCTCTTTGATATGGGGGGCGAATTAAAAATCTTTGTTTTTCCATTTGTCGACATATGTCAACAATTGTTATTGATGATGGCTCCGGCTTATTTATTCTTAAATCATCAAAACTCGTCTCTTTCTTTTCAACGGATATTATTTGCAAATCTTTATTGCTTTTAAATTCTTGAGATGTTTGAATATAATTATCAAATGAAATATTTAATTTTTCATTAAAATAGTTTGCTGTGACTTGATATCTGTTTTGTAATTCTTTAGCAAATGAACTCCTGTCCATTTCAAATGTTGACTTATTCTTATTTATATAAAGAGCCAGATTAGCAATAAACTCATTATTTATATTTTTTAATAGGTATTTTTTGTCTTCTATTACTGACAAAGCCCAAAATACGCATTCAGATACTAGTCGATTAAAAAAGAAATTCTTTGTGGAAAATTCTTTTTTAATCCGTTTTAAAATATTTATTTTTTCAATAAACTTAGAATACACATTGCCTATATTATCATCATCTGTTTGAGAAGAAAGGATTTCGTAATACTGAGAAATTACAATATCCTTTTTTATTGCATAATATTTAATTGGTATTCTATGTTGCACCAATAATTGTCTTATTTTTTTTAGCAATACTTGAATATTGCTTTTTTCGAAATAAAATATATCTGATATTTCACCAAATAAAACCTTATCAGTTTTTAGTTTATCATGCATATAGGTATTTAGATTGTCTTCAAAATAAAAAGCCTTATCTATTTCTGTTGGTTTTAGAGGAGTAATGCCGGAATTATACCTTTTGAATATTTCTTTTTTTACGACGTCTTCCATTTCCTCATTTGAAAAAGATTTGCTATGGAAACTAAATTCAATAATTCTTAATTTTGTATCCCAAAAAACATCTCTAAGATCACCAATATCTTTAAAATATTTTGATGCAATCTTTAGCTTATTCAATTTATGAAGTCCAGAGCTATTAAGCTTAAATTCATCTTTAATGAATCTAAGGATTGTTTGATATCTTTGTCTGCCATCAATTATTTCAATTTTCTCACCATTTCTAAAATAAATAATTGGGGGAATTTCTGTCCCTAACAATATACTTTCAATAAAATATGTTGCTTTATCGTCCTTCCAAACATAATTTCTTTGATAATCCGGATCATATTTAGTATTCCTTAAAGTATCTTCATTATTAAATAACGTTTCAATTGAAACTACTTTTGGTTCAATTTTTATTAAGTTTTCAAATATTTCGTTCGTTTCCATAATATATTATTAATGTATTAAAAACTCAATTTAATTGTCGATTAATTTTTATTCTTGCACATAACTTGTGTATACCCCTGATAAAATCATCTTTACAGAGCCAATCCAGCCGTATATGTCTGACTGTCGTCAGATATATTTTAAAAAAAAATTGCTGTGCTTGGCTGATATACGCCTAACATAGTTTCGACTGACCCGCCTAATTCTGAAAAAGCAGACAATTCATCTCTGGATAAGAACGTAAACACCTGCTCATTTCAGGTCTGCTTCAACCTTCAACAAGTCGGGCCAGTGGCTCCTGTTTGCATTTCTTATCAAGATATTGCTGAAACGGGAGAATAAGAAAGGATCAGCAAAGGAATTACCGGTTTTTGTGCTCATAATGGCGGATTGTGTACGTCGAGGAGGTAGTCGGCGAGGTCGAGGCCTTGGGTTCGGTCAGCGGGGGTGGCTCGTTGTTCGAGGATGGTGGATACGGTGACGTTGGGGAGGCTGGCGGCTATGGTTTGCCATTTTTCGCAGGCTCCGAGGTCGGGGTAGAGTTTTACGTGGCGGTGGTGGAGTGGTTTGAGTTTTTCCGGGTTGAGGTTCCCCTTCCCTGCTGTGGCAAGCCAGAGGTAGTCGGGGATAATGCCTGCGGCGATGATGGCGGTTTTTTCGCTTTCGACGATGGCGACGGGTTTTTTGGTGTCGGTGGTGAGGAGGTGTTCTCCAAAGAGGCATTGGTTGAGGTGGTATGGGTGGAGGTTGAGGGCTTTGTGTACCCAGGTTATGTGGTTGAAGGGGTGCCGGATTATTTTGCCGGTTTGGGGGTTGTAGAGCATGATTTTGCCGCTTCGGATGTTGTGGTGCTGGTCTATTTGCCAGAAGATGGTTGCGCCGGGCCAGTGTTTTGAGGTTCCGATGCGATAGGTGGCTGTTAACTGGAAGGCTTGTTGTTGGCCGAATATGCTGCAGAGCCAGCGGCAGAAGTTGTTGCGGTTGTATTGGGCGAGGGTGGCCTGCAGGATTTGGGGGTCAATTGATGATGGCGGGAGTTGTGGTTCTTGTTTTGCTTGGGGTGGTTTGGTGGCATGGGGCGCTTTTGTTGTGGTTCCTTCTCTGCTGAAAAATTCGTTTGGGGTGAGGTGGTAGGCGCAGGAGTCTTCGCGGTCGCATCGTCCGACGTGGCTGGCGAGATGGCCGCCGGTGGTGGTATCAAGGTAGCGGACAAAGCGTTTTTGGTGACATGCGGGGCATGGGTATTTTGCGCCGCCTTGTTGGAGTGCGTAGCGGTAGGGCATCAGCAGAGGCCTCCTGTAACGGGGTTACATAGTGTTACAGGGGTAACGTTTTGTTTTTTTTGCTGTTGGGGCGGAGGTGTAACGTAACAAGGCGTGTTGTTACACTTTTTGCTCTGGTTTAGGGTAGTGGGATTGCTGTTGCTGTAACAGAAATTTTGTGCTGTTACACTTTGCTGTAAGAGCTTATCAATATTTGCTTTAAGGGTGTAACAATGTTACAGTCAGAAGGGTTCACCGTCGGTTTCATAGGGTTTGGTGTTTTGTTGTGGTTCAAGGCTGTTCAAGACCCTGGTTACTTTCATGGCGTTTGTGCCGACTTCGCGGGCGATTTGGCGGTTTGAGAGTGCGGGGTTTGAGCGTTTGAGTTCAATAATTTTTTGTGCTCTTATTTCGTTTTCAACTTCTTTGAGGGGTTTGAGGTGGTCGTATTCTTTGCCGTAGTCGAGTACGTGAAATCCTGTGAAGTTGTTTTGTTTTTCAATTTGGAGGGTTACGACGTTTTGGGTTGTGAAGATGGCTTCGCAGGCTCGTACCTTGATTTGTTTGAGGTATCGTAACCGGCCGTTTTTGTGGCTTTGGCCGAGGGCGAAGGCTGAGTCGACAAAGTTCATGAGGTGTTTGGAGCCGGCCATGTCGTTTTGTGTGATGGGTGTGCTTTCGGCAATTTTTGGGGTGTGTGCAAGGATGAGGATGGAGAGGTTGTGGGTGCGCTGTAACCCTTTGAGGTATTTCATGAGGGGCAGGGCGTCTTTGGCTTTTTCGGTTTCGGTTTTTACCCAGGTGATGTTGTCGACGATGATGATTTTCGCGCCTTTGTCGAGAACGGCGGTTTCGATGTCGGTTTTGAGGCTGGTTTCGATGTCGTCAGGGATGTCGATTTTGTCACGGTCGACCTGGAGGCGATAGAGGTGGGGGCTGAATGGGTAGTTGTTTTGGTAGTTGTTGCTGTATCGGCTTTGGAATTGTTTGTCGGAGAGTTCGAAGTCGAGGTAGAGGACGGGTTGGGCCTGGGCTTCCATTCTGAATCCGGGAAGGGCTTGTCCGCGGGTGATGGCGTCAGCAATTTGTACGGCGAGGATGCTTTTGCCGAGTCCGGTGTCGGCGAAGAGGAAGCAGATTTCTTGTTCGAACCAGCATTGGGAGAAGAGCATGTTTGGTACGGGTTGTGTTGCGGCGCGGTGGAGTGTGTCGTTGGCGCTTTCGACTTTGAGGAGTTGGTAGGTGGCGGCGGCGGTTTGGGCGGCTTCTGATTTGAGGTCGTCGATGATGCTCATAGTCCGATCCTCCATAAGCAGAGTGTGAGTTCGACGAGGAGTGCCCTGATGCGGAGCATGAGGTTTAGGGGCAGCCGGGGTGCCGGCTGCCGTTGTGGAGTTGTTTGGATGGGGTGCATGGTTCAGGCCTCCGTGGTTTGTGCTCCTTGTTCTACCCATTGGCGGATGGCGACTATGGGGAAGAGGAGGCGGTTGCCTGGGCCTTTGATGTGGGGGATGCTGCCGTTCATGGTGAGTTTGTAGAGGTAGCTCTGGGAGAGGTCGAGGTCTGCGAATTCTTTGAGGTAGGTGCGCAGCCCTTTGGATGAGAGGTATTTGCGTTCGGGCGGGGCGAAGAATGGTTTTGTGTTTGTGTGTTCCATGATAGTAGTTTTTTGATTGACCTATTTTTGTTGTCAATCGTATACTAATCGTGGAATGGCATGAATAAAAGAAGGGATAAAGGTATACTTTTATCCCTTTTAAATATTCCTTTTATACGTTTTAAAAAGCTGTATAAAATAGGTTAGGCTGATGGGTTCTGGATCTTTTTCACTTCCGAATTTTTTGCAATATTCGATATGGAGAGTTGTTAGCCTCAATAATTCATGAGGGCTACCAAAACCGAAATTGCCAGTCAAAAATTGAGGTGATCGCGGCTGAGGCAAGGTAACATATATGGTGGATAGCAAGACATCTTTCACCTGTAGACGGTTACTATCCAACAAAAAGCAGGGTAAATAGCCTAAAAGAGCAGTTGATATTCCATTATAACAAAACATGCCTGGACAAGGGGTTGCTATGAATGCTGGCTTTAGAAATGATTACTGGTGTAGTAAATTTTCTTGTCAAGTGTATCACTTAGTGATATTTTTGAAGAGATAAGAGTTTTTACAATTAAATGGTTTTCCCGCTGCTTAAGCCAAAGACTTTTTAAGTGCGAATGACAAACAGTTACAGGCACTTATATCGACAAAGAAATACCGGGAGGTGTAATAAGATAATGAGCAAAATTCTTGATATAGCCCATGAAATGGCCAAGGATCTTTTTGAGGTCGGAGCGATGGACCAAGTAACGATGCGTGCAGTGGAATCGCTTTGTTTGCCGGAAGCAAAGGTTTTTCGCCCGGAGGACATCCGCCGCATTCGGACAAAAAACCATCTCAGTCAGCCTGTTTTTGCTTTGATGCTCGGGATTGGCAAAACGACCGTTCAGCAGTGGGAGCAAGGTGTAAAAAAGCCTGGTGGAGCTGCCAAGCGCTTATTGGACGTTATCGATCGGAAGGGCATTGCTGTATTAAGCTGAAGTAAAATCAATCTGGTGAGGCAATGGTGGATCATGAAATGACAATCGGCGGAACCCTTTTTGATCGGGTTGTGCAGATTCTTGAACAAGCTCGCTCCAATGTGGTGCGATCAGTCAATACCAATATGGTCACGGCCTATTGGCTCATTGGCAGAGAAATAGTTATTGAGATACAGGGAGGTAAACAGCGGGCTGTGTATGGAAAACAGGTTATTGAAACACTGTCGCAGCAACTGAGTGACCATTACGGCAAAGGATTTTCGACGACCAATCTCTGGTATTTTCGGCAGTTTTTTCAGGTATATGCTGATCGTAGAACAATTCTCCACCCGGCGGGTGGGGAATTGGCACAGCAACTAAAAAGCTACCTGACGGGTGGCCAATTCCCTGCCGGTTTTTCTCCGCAGCTTTCATGATCTCATTACCGTGCTCTGATGAGAGTCACGAAGCCTTCCGCACGGGAATTCTATGAGCGGGAAGCCATTGAGTGTGGCTGGAATAAAACGCAACTGGAGCGGCAGATACAAACCTCCAACTTTGAGCGTAATATTGCTCACCATGGAGAACAAGGGCTACTGTCAGTCAGTCGTGAACGGTTGCCCGGTGAAAAAATCAGTCCGGTTGACGTGCTGAAATCGCCCATGGTGCTCGAGTTTCTTGACCTGCCAGACGTTCCGAGTCTGCATGAAAGTGAACTGGAGCAGGCGATTATCAACAACTTGCAATTTTTCCTGCTGGAACTGGGTAAAGGATTTTCCTTTGTTGATCCACCTGAAACTTGGCAAACTTACTCATCAGGATGTCGGGCAGATGGATGGCTATGTTCGTTTGTTTGAGGATCAGTTTAAAGTGGAAGGCGACAATCCAACCATCGGCCTGATTCTTTGCTCCGACAAGAGCGAGGCGGTTGCCAAGTATTCAGTTTTACCTGAAAGCAAGCAGATATTTGCTTCGAAATATCTCAAATTTCTTCCTACGGAAGAGGAACTCAGGCTCGAAATTGAAAAGGAACGGAGGCTTATTGAAGCGAATCTGGATAACCGGAAACGACTCTCATCATTCGATGAAAACAGTGCGCCGAATGCAGGATAAAACAGCTCAGTTGCAGACAAGCATGCATAAAGAACTCCAAGTTTTTGCTTTGGCGAGAAAATGCTGCAGTTATTCAAAAAGCTCTGCCGCCATTATTATACAATTGATCCTGTTGCGACAAGTGAATATGTATACTTTTACAAGGATATGTGGGATAATGATAATTGAACTTATCCTTATGATTTTTCAAGGATAAACTTGGGGTCAACGCCCAAGGTTTTATAAAGTCGTTTAGCTAGTTCCATATTGACCTTACGTTTGCCATGCATGACCTCCGAAAGGCGCGTATCGGTAATTCCCAGTAGTTTTGCCATATCCTTGCGTTTCATTTGCTTCTCAAACATTTTGAGTTCAATCACGTCAGGCAGGTTTTCCGGATTTTTTATCACTAATGACATCGGCATGGCAGCATGACGATCTTCGTACTCTTCAATCGCTTTTGCCAATTCAGCGATATTTTTGTCGTTAGCTGCATTTTCTCCGTCAGGGAAGGCGTTCATCAAGGATTCAATCGCTATGAGCGCTTTTTCATATTGAGCAGCAGTTCTGATTTTCATGTTCACCTCTTTTTGTTTACTCTTGCTGAATTGTTGCAGGGTCGATTTTATCATAGGCTTTATGGGTGCCGATAAACTTGAAGAATACAGTTCTTGAAGAGAAACGAATTCTGACAACAATCCGGTAATGATTACCCTTTATGTTGAATACATAGCGTTCGTTAGTAATGTAGTCAGCAGCCAGAAATGTGTTTTTAATTCGGCATGGTTTCTCCAGTCTGCCGATTTTACCTTGGCATACCATTCATTGAGTGCTGGTATTGCATCCGGGTGGTTTGCTCCGAAACTGTTTAAGGCTGATTTTTTAATGATAACCATCACTGCACCCTTTGTCCTGATTATTACTAAAATCGAAAATAAATTACATTATTCAAAAATATTTACAGCCAGGGCGACTTGAGAGTCAACCTTTGCCTGGCGAATCCATTCGCTAAAAGAAAAAAGTCAGCTTACGCCAATAAGGAGAGGTGTTTACAACTTCTCAACAAAACCTCAGTTTCGCCCACAGGTAGAGCCAAAACTAAAAGTTATTGCCCTAAGGCTCAACAAGAAGTTTCCAGTCGCTCGACGTTGCGTGTGGAGCACCCAATGGCTGAACGAATGGATGATTCACCAACCTGATCGATTCTTGCTGTTGGTTGAGGTTGAAGCGCTGGCAACGGAATCAGTTTTTTATTTTCTGAAGGATGAGAAATATAAAACGTGTATTTAACCCCTGATGAAAACCTCCTTGAGCATTACATCTATGAAGAGAGAGTGTCCATCATTGTTAAACCGCTGGTAACCAAAGCTCCTCTTGAAAAAGAACAGAAAATATCCACGCCCTCAATAGAAAAAATATTGGTAGACATTTTTTTGACCGTAAATTGTTCAGCGCTTTTCAAGGCAGTGAACTTGTGCATATTTTCAACACGCTCTACAGTACTTATGCCAAACGAAGAACTAAAGATCAGGAAACCAGGTTGGCGTATAAAGACAACTTTTCGACAGACGGCCCCCCCCTGCTTGTTGAAAATTTGATGTCCTCCGGCAAGAGAACGTTTTCCAGACATATAAGAACATCCTTACTCTACCAGTAAGGAAGATGATTGGCCATTGACAGCGGAAATGCGACGTTCCGCCCTGAATCGAAGAACCTATGTCGGAAGCAACCTGGAAGCATTGGACTTCCGGGTTGTTTGCCAGTGTCCGTGATTGGAACGAAAGTATGGCAGAAAACATGCGGCAATGATAGATCATGAAAAAATTCAGCGCCAATAAATTGTTTATGTCAAGCTGGATTTTCTGAAAACGTCCTCCAAAGTCGGGGCAGTGAGAACTGCCTATTCAGTATCCCGGATTTGCCCTTGACTATGCCAATTCGTTCTGCGCTTGTAATATATTGCATGTTTTCTTTTTCCTCAATTGTTTCAAGTTCTTGCCAGGCCCGACTGTTCAACCATTCCGGCAGTTGCATCAACCAGTCAACAACACGGAATAAATCGATGACACGTTGATATCTGAATATAACCTCAATAATTCATGAGGGCTACCAAAACCGAAATTGCCAGTCAAAAATTGAGGTGATCGCGGCTCTGGCAAGGTAAATAATATGGATAGCAAGAAATCTTTCACCTGTAGACGGTTACTATCCAACAAAAAGCAGGGTGAATAGCCTAAAAGAGCAGTTGATATTCCAAGGTTTCCATACC
>CAJAJL010000083.1 GCA_903940125.1 uncultured Chlorobiaceae bacterium
ATCATGCCTAAAATGAAATCACACCGCGGAGCATGCAAACGGTTCAAAACCACTGCCTCCGGAAAAATCAAGCGTGAACGAATGAACGGATCACACAACCTCGAGCACAAGAACAGAAAACGCACACGCCGTCTGCATCAGGCAACACTGCTTGAAGGCAAAAAAGCAAAGCAGATCAAGCGGATGATCCTGGCATAAATTTTTAACATTAACTCTACACAACGATGCCTAAAGCAAATAATGCCGTAGCCTCAAAAGCGCGGAGAAAAAGGATTTTAAAAAAGGCCAAGGGATTCTGGGGATCTCGCGGCAATGTTCTGACCGTCGTCAAGCACGCCGTCGATAAAGCAGAACAATACGCCTACCGTGACCGCAGGGTTAAAAAACGTACCTTCCGCGCGCTGTGGATCATGCGTATCAATGCTGCTGCACGTCTTAACGGCACCACCTACTCGAGGCTTGTCAATGCAATGCTGAAGAAGAACGTCGAAATCGATCGCAAGGCTCTGGCTGAAATCGCTGTCAAGGACCCTGCTGCATTCACTCAGATTGTTAAAGCCGTTATCGAATAAGAATTACATCTGTATCAATGGAAAACACCATTCGCAGTTTACAGCAGGAAATTATTGATTTTGAGATAAACACTCCGGAAGATCTTCAAAACTTCCGCCTCAGGTATACGGTTCGAAAAGGGCTCATAGCAGCCCTTTTCAGCCAGCTCAAGTCAGTTGATCCTGCAGAAAAACCGCGGATCGGCCAGTTGCTCAACGAGCTCAAGCAATCTGCTGATGCCAGGCTCAGCGACGCAGAAGAAAAGCTTGCAACAACAACGAGTGAGAGCAGCAAAGGGATTGACCTGACACTGCCGGGAAGGCGTTATTTTACCGGCAGTGAGCACCCTGTGCAGAAGGTACTGGGCGAGATGAAAAAGATTTTTTCGGACATGGGCTTCGGTATTGCCACCGGTCCGGAACTTGAGCTCGACCACTACAACTTCGACATGCTCAACTTTCCGCCCGACCATCCAGCCCGCGACATGCAGGACACCTTTTTCATCACCAATGGAAATGCCGAATCGGATGTACTCCTCAGAACGCATACATCGCCGGTGCAGGTCAGGGTCATGCTCGATCAGAAACCGCCCATACGGGTGATCTGTCCAGGAAAGGTCTACCGGAACGAAGCAATAAGCGCCCGCAGCTACTGCGTCTTTCACCAGCTCGAAGGACTTTATATCGATAAAAATGTTTCGTTTGCCGACCTGAAGGCAACTATCTACTCTTTTGCCCGGCAGATGTTCGGTACCGACGTCAAACTCCGATTCCGCCCGAGCTTCTTCCCCTTTACCGAACCCTCCGCTGAAGTCGATGTCACCTGCTATCTTTGTGGCGGCAAGGGATGCCGAGTCTGCAAAAAATCAGGCTGGCTCGAAATCATGGGCTGCGGCATGGTTCACCCCAACGTCATGCGCAACTGCGGCATAGACCCCGAAACCTGGTCAGGCTACGCTTTCGGCATGGGAGTTGACCGTACGGTACTGCTGCGATACAAGATTGACGATATCAGGCTGCTGTTCGAAAATGATTTGCGGATGTTGAAGCAGTTTACTGCGTAAAGGTTACCTTGTTCCACGCAAGCATCTCAGCCGTTTTTTAGTTTCTTGATCACTTCATCGAGAGGTGTAGATCAATCAGATCCATGTAATCTTCCATAAGCTCTTCTATTGCCTGATATTCCTCATAAGGCAAAATAACAAACTCTTTTTTTCCCCCTTTTTCTATGATTTGAGGATTGAGTTGCATGGCTTTTCTTTTGGTAATCATCGGTATACCTCTTTGCGATCAAACACATGATCTTTTATAGTCCTCACACATGACAAGCCTACCTGTCAATACCTGTTGATTATTATCCATATTATTTTTAGAATATAAACATAGATATCGAAAAATCTGGTATGTGCATCGCCGGACAGGTGAACAGAACAACACCAACTTCAATAAACAGAGGAGGCAGAACAATGGATACCCGACAATTGATTGAGAAATATCACCATGCCTGGACAAACGGCGATTTTGTTACAGCGCGCGCCTGTCTTGCTGATAATCTTGATTTCCGTGGCAGTATTGAGACCTTTTCGAAGGCAGACGATTTCATTGCTGCTCTGACACAATTCAAGCAGATGTTAACCAGCGTAACAATACTGAACAGCTTCTATGATGAGCACGGTGCCGCTCTGCTCTACGACTGCGATTCTGCAAGTCCGGCTGGTATCATTCGCACAGCCGAGTTTTTTACCGTGTCTGACAAAAAGATTGCTGCAATCCGCCTGGTTTTTGATGCCACTGAATTGCGAAAATTAATGCCTGCATAAGGTAGAACTTAACTTTTCCGTTCACCATCTCCATTACTTGTTGTTCTTGATGCCGTACATGGTTACCTTAAATTTTAACACAGCTTCTTATCCCATAAATAAAAACATATTATCCTATGGCAAACAACAACGGTGTCTTTTCCGATCTCTTCAATGCGGTCGGCACTCCGGTACAGAATGTAGCTGATACCGTGTGTAACGGCATTGATTCAGCTGGTTCGATTCTCGGATCCGGCATCAATCTCTATACAACAATCTTAAGCAGCACTGCAAACGCAGGCATTCAGCTCATCCAGGGTGTTCTAACCGGCATCACATCAGCTATCACCCCGAAAAAGTAAACACCAGCTTCCCTGATTAAAGCACCCTTCCATATTCGGCGCAAGGGTGCTTTACTGGTATCCGCCTCAAGCATCTCAGCGCTGTTATTGTCATTTAGACATGGAGTTTTTTACATTGAGTAAAATTACTCAATACACTGAGCATATTTGTCATGCTGATAGAAAGAGCACAAAAATCGCTCCTGACAAAGCGAATCGAATCTGAACCTCGGCAATTCATTCAGGTTCTTTACGGCCCCCGTCAAGTAGGCAAAACCACAGTTGCGCAGCAGTTTATGCAAGCGACTTCCCTTCCGACCCATTTCGCCTCGGCTGACCTCGTTGGCGCCGGACAATCCAGTTGGATAAGTCAGCAATGGGAAGCTGCCCGGATTAAACTCCTGAAGTCTGAACAGCAGGAGAGCGTGCTTATCATTGACGAGATTCAAAAAATCAGCAACTGGAGTGAAACAGTTAAAAAAGAGTGGGATGCTGATTCAGTCAATCAAAAAAACCTCAAGGTTATTCTTTTGGGTTCATCCCGGTTGTTAATCCAGCAAGGACTTACAGAATCACTTGCAGGCAGATTTGAAACAATCTACCTGGGCCACTGGTCATACGGGGAAATGAAACATGCTTTTAACTTTACCCCTGAGCAATACGTCTGGTTTGGCGGATATCCTGGTGCAGCAACATTGATAGACGATGAAGAGCGATGGGCAAGATACATTGTCGATTCTCTCATCGAAACAAGCATCTCAAAAGATATTCTGATGCTTACCCGAGTCGACAAGCCCTCCCTTATGAAACGGCTGTTTGAACTTGGATGCGGCTATTCAGGACAGATTCTTTCCTACACAAAAATTCTTGGTCAACTGCAGGATGCTGGAAATACAACAACAATGGCGCACTATCTTCATCTGCTTGATACTGCTGGATTATTAGGGGGGCTCGAAAAGTATCATCCCGGGAATTTACGATCAAGGGCATCAAGCCCGAAGTTTCAGGTACATAACACCGCACTGATAAGCGCACAGCAGCAGCACACTTTTCACGATATCTCAGAAAATCCAGAACTGTGGGGCCGATGGGTTGAATCATCAGTTGGCGCTCATCTCATTAATCATACCCGTACTGATGCACTCAAGCTCTATTACTGGCGTCAGGGAAATCATGAAGTTGATTTTGTCCTCGAACACAAAGGGAAAATAATCGGTCTGGAAATCAAGAGTGGTCGATCACAACATGCATCAGGCATGGCTGCATTTTGTAAAAAATGTAATCCCTACAAAGTTCTTCTTGTCGGCAACTCCGGTATCCCCTGGCAGGAATTCCTTGAACTCAATCCGCTTGAGTTATTCAACTGATCCTTTCCATCAAAGGTTTTCTCGAACAACAAACCATGGCTATGACTTCTTAAGGTGTCCGCTTATTTATTGCAAGTTCACTTTAGCCATTGACTTTTTCGGATAAGGTTAGAAACTTTACCTTCTGCTTATAATCATAGCTGCTATCAATCCCAACCAGCCCAGTTTTGATCAGATGCGCATTGACAAATGTCTTGTTCTCAAGATAGAGGTAACAGAGCAGGTCGTTTTCTTCGTCATGTTTCAGCTTGTCATACTTCAGGAAGATACGCTTACCCTTTATCTTTTCAGTCAGATACCCGACCGCCTTGTCGTGCGTGAACGCCTCGCCCTTGATGCCGATCAGTTTTATCGTTAACCCATTGGATAACCTAACTTTTTCGGGGCTGAGCACCTCCTTGACGGTA
>CAJAJL010000084.1 GCA_903940125.1 uncultured Chlorobiaceae bacterium
AATTGATGTTGCGATAATAATTCGGTCTGCTGGATCCTGATGGATATCAGAAAGTGCTACTGCATTTTGCATTATTTCGCAGGTAACTGGAAGTGATTCTACCCCTGAATTTTCGAGTGCTTCTTTTAACCAGTCTTTAACTGAAAGCGGCAGCTGAAGCCGCCCTCGTTTTTCCAGCAATGAAACCTCCATACATGATATGGCAGAAACTGCCAGATGAGTGTCGAGTTTCATAGCATTTACAATTATTTCTGATAGATCTCGATAACCGTTGATAATCCATTTCACCCAAATATGGGTATCCATTATTATCATTTGAGGCAGTTCCAGTCTTGTGCTGTTATTATTGGGGTTATAATGTCACCTTGTATTGAACCTTTTCCTGCTATAAGTGGTGATGGCTGGTGTTGCGTTTGTGATGTAATCAAACTTGCTTCCTTTTCGGGAAGAATTGTTACGATGACGTGGGCTTGCTTGATGGAAGGCTTGTCACCTAACCATTTCATAGCTCCATGTTCGTATATAGCTTCATAACTTTGTAACATAAATAATCTCCTTTATTGATCAGATTTCTGATCAAATATACCCATACCATTATAGACTTTCAAGGACGGGGCTGTTTTCTCAGTGCTGAGCGAAGATAACATAGTTGGCAATTGGCGGTCTTCAGTTGGCAGTGAAGAATGAAGACTGTGCTTAAATATTAACACCAAAATACCTCTCAATTGTAGTAGCTGCAAACTCCAGCATCTCTTTTGTCAACGCTGGTTGAACACCTATCCAGAAGGTGTTGTTCATCACATTGTCGGTGTTGGTCAGGTCGCCGCTGATGCGGTAGTTGGCACCCTTCATGTATGGCTGTCGGGTGAGGTTGCCGGCAAACAATAGGCGTGAGCCAATTTTGTATTCATCCAAATAGGTTAGCAGGTCCAAGCGCGTAACGGGACTGTTTGGTTTTACCGTGATTGTAAAACCAAACCAGGATGGGTCGGAGTGCTGGGAAAGATAGTGACGAGTGCTGAGTTCTGAGTGCCGAGAGAAGACAAGAAGAAAGATAGTGCCAACTGATGAGATTGTGCTGGTTTATTCATAGTGGAGGTCTCGTTCTTTATGCCACTTGTTTACCATCGTGGTCTCAATCAGTCTTGATTAGACGTTGAAATGATGTGCTGCGTCGTCCAGTTTGTCTTCTCCGAAATCTTCGCCTATAAATGCTTTTAATTCGTCTGATGGGCAGAGAAATTCTTGTGCGAACGCTCGTTGAAATTTTTGTCGTGCGG
The DNA here is from genome assembly GCA_903940125.1 of uncultured Chlorobiaceae bacterium. Lineage (GTDB taxonomy): Bacteria > Bacteroidota > Chlorobiia > Chlorobiales > Chlorobiaceae > Chlorobium. The sequence continues at coordinate 1,281 of CAJAJL010000084.1, forward strand.
TTTTAACCGTAGTAACGGGTAAAAAACGATCGATTTCTGATGAGGAGAGCCTGTCGCCGACTATCCGCATGAGAGCAAATCGGCGATTGGTCTCATAGGGCGTATTGAGATAGGCATCAATTCTATCGTTATGGCCATTGAGAAAACCAACGGTTATCGGGCTTGGTACCTTTTGTTTGTCGGTAAAAATAGTGCTGGGCAAGGTGAAGAGATTGAGCAATTGCTGGTTGCTTACTGGGCCATCCTGAATCGCCCAATGCTTTCTGGCTGCCTGGGCTGTTTTTGCTGCTCTTTCCCACGGTTGCATTGCATGGTCAATATTGGCTGTTTGCTTTCTTAACCTCTCTGAATCGGGCACATGCATTGTTGCTGTATATTGGCGTATGCTGTTAAAGAGGAGATTCAGCATTTGTGGTGACTCTGCCTTGCTTAGTGCCAGCACTTCGTCCACTGCTCCAGAGCCAAGTGAATCTCCTTCGGCGATAAGCTCTTTGATGAGCTTTTCAGGTGCTTCATCAGGGTCATAACCCAGTAACGCTTCGATCTCCCTCCAGCGTAATGATGAAAGATTGTTGCGTTCTTCTTCGATCGCTTCTCTGAGATTTAGCAACTGGGTCGCCTGGCACCCCATGGTTTGAAGCCGATTGATAACGGCGTCGACAAACGTGAGGACTGTAGTTTCAAAGTCATCGACCGAAACAATATCGCATACACCGTTCAGGTAACGGACCATTTGCTGGCTGGCTTTTGGTGTAGGGGTCATACGCAGCAATATTGATGTGCCATCGCTAACGATACTTAAATCGGGCCATAGGAACCCTTGACCAATAGCCCCAAGGCAATGACTCATTTCCCATGAATGGGTCGCCCGTTCCGGCTCTCGCAACAGTCTCCACCAATTATCAAGCAACCATATTGCCATAGCATAGGCTGAGAGGCGAACGCCTGGTCTGATGGTCTTGGCATTAACATCCTCGACTTCGGTAATAACAACTCCCCCGACAGTAATTTTTATCTCTGCAAAGGTTAACCGCTCTGCTTCATCGGCTGTATTGCGATCAAGCCATGGAAAATCAATTGAAAAAGCATCAGTCATCTCTCACTCCCCCACTTTTGAATAACTTGTCGGGAAAAGGGATCGTTGTATGGCATCGGGTATCCATGATATATCCGGTACAAGGGTTCTCAAGTTGTGCCTCTACTGGGACACCACCAGTTGTGACTGCCCATATATTCTGCGGGAAACCTTCCTCTCGATGTACCTGACTAACCATCCCTTTTCTTATTCCTTCTTTGAGCAAGCGTTCAGCTTCGGCTTTTGAAAAGAGCTTTATATCATCACATAGTGTTTTATCTGGTCTTGGCTGTGCAGGAGGCGTTAAACCAAAGTCGCCAGGATTGCGTTTGTGTTCGGGGTTTCCTCCATATCGTACACGCACAGCCATCTCCTCAAGCATCAAGACATTACCATCGGTAACAAAACGACGCTTTGGATTATATGCTTTTTTTCTTTTCATATACCTTCATAGGTAAACGCTTGCGTCACTGCCTGCAATATTTCGATTTCTACAGGGTGTGTTGATCTGGCGTTATGCCCCTCTCTTATGAGATGACTTTTGCCTAATTGTATATGTATGCATAGTATCAAACGTCTTCACTTATTTTCAATGTACAGTTTTTCTGCAAAAGAAAGTGCTGAGAAAGATAGTGCTGAGCGAAGATAACATAGTTGGCAATTGGCGGTCTTCAGTTGGCAAATGAACGACTGGGTTAACTTGCTTTTAGGCTGATAACTTCCATTTGGCTGTGTTTTCTGCGGGCTTCTTCTACGATGTTTTCAATCTTCCCTGCAATGGCGTCATCAATCCAGTCTGCTCCACATTGCTGACACACAGTGGCGGGAACATCTCTGATTACGACAATACCGTAACCGAGCTCGACCGTCAATGTGGTTTTGCCTGATGCTTTGTCGCCTCCGCACAAAGGGCAGTTGGCAGTGTTGAGTGCTGAGTGCTGAGTGAAGTCATGTTCTTCTTGTTTTTAGGTCGGACTCAAAATGTTTTACATCCGGTCTATACGCTGTAATAATATAACAAGTTCCACTATTTTCATCGAAAGCTACGACAATATGAAATAATTCTGAATCATCTTTTCCTGCAACAAGATAACTTGAATATGGCTTATCATTGGGATAGGACTCAATGATATCGCCTGTAAGCAATACTTTTTTAACACTATTTCTACCATATTACCCTTTCCAACATTCTTTCAAGTGCATGTTTTTGCCACTCGATCTTCCCTTTGACAACTGCAAATTTGATTTTCTCAATCATTATCTAACAATTCATACCAAGATAACTTTCGATTTTATTAGCTGCGAATTCTAGCATCTCGACCGTCAACGCTGGTTGCACCCCAATCCAGAAGGTGTTGTTCATCACGTTGTCTGTGTTGGTCAGGTCGCCGCTGATGCGGTAGTTGGCACCCTTCATGTATGGCTGTCGGGTGAGGTTGCCGGCAAACAATAAGCGTGAACCAATTTTATATTCATCCAAATGGGTTAGCAAATCCAGGCGTGTAACGGGGCTGTTTGCTTTTACGGTGATTGGAAAGCCAAACCAAAATCAGTTGGTAGTGATAAGTGTCTGTCAGTGAAGTGCAATGGACTTATAACAACGTTTGCTCCAATTCTGTGTAACAAGAAAATTTTTTGTCGGAGGACATAAGGCTTGAATTGTTGACAAGTGCTGTTGCAATAATAATTCTGTCTTGAGGATCGCTGTGATGATCGGGTAATTCCACTGCTTTGCAAGCAATCTCAGGAGTAACTGGAATTAAATTTATGCCTGATCCATCAAGAGCCTTATCAAACCAATCTCTCGTCCCAATTGGTAAAACAATACGACCGTGATGCACTAACCATGCTACTTCAAAGGTACTTATAGCTGATACAGCTACAATACCAGAGCTTGTTATCTGCTCCAGTCTTCTCTGATTCAGTTTTTCAGTATCTCTATTTACCCACCAAAGCCATATATGAGTATCAAGAATAATCATTGAGGCAAATACCAATCTGAAGATGGAACGCTGCTTATGATGTCACCTTTAATAATAACCTTACCAGCTATATCGGGATGCGGAGTGCGCAGAACCGCAACTGTTGAAGTGCTATCTGAAATCACCAGAAATATAGCCTCCAATTGTTTGTTGGGTGGTAATTTCGGTACTTTTTTCAACTTCCCTGACAGGTCAGTCTCTAATATCAATTTTTCTGCATACATAAATTTTCCTTTTCTGCATTGGATGATTTTATTGCTCCGTAAGGCTACTTCTCTTGGTTATGAGCCTCCCATGGAAATTTACACCACAGTTTCGCGATTACAAAGTAAATAGTTAGCGATGAAAACAGTGGTCGCTGTTATCGCTGGCACTGCTTAACCATTCACACCCAAACATCCCTCAATCTTGTTAGCCGCAAACTCCAGCATCTCTTTGCTCAACGCTGGCTGCACCCCAATCCAGAAAGTGTTATTCATAACGTTATCAGTGTTGGTCAGGTCGCCGCTGATGCGGTAGTTGGCACCCTTCATGTATGGTGGTCGGGTGAGGTTGCCGGAATACTCATCCAATGCCAGCATTGCAGAATGGGGCTTGCCTGTCAACACTGTTGCACCTACCACGTTACCGCCTCTGCTCATAATATGCGACCGCAAGTTGGCCAGTGTCCCTCCTTGGCCTACAAAATCATCAGTTAATAGATAAGACTTGCCTGCCTTTGCATCCCCATCAAACCTCGCTTGTCTCGCTAAACGAGAAAATCCGTCAGCTCCTGTATGCGCTACAATGTTTATCTGTACTATTCCATTATCTGCAGGCCAGCCAAACTGTCGGCCAAGCATATCAGCCATGCTTCTGGTATTGCGTTTACCCCAGACCCCTCGACAGCATGGGCTGAAACCAATGTTGGTTTTTGCTGAGCAAACGTATCAGCTAATTGTTCAACAATTATTGGATTCAACAGAGCATCTACCAAAAGATATGCTGCATCAGGGTCACCGGACTTGGCTGCACGATATGAGGGATGCTGTTTTACCGTTGACTCGTTAGCATGAATCCAAACAGGTGGAAATAAGTCCCACGGATACCGCGTTGTCATTATGGCCGATTACAGTCCTCTTTAAATATCGTAGCCAGTAGTATCTTTAATCCCATTGTAATAATGCAAAAACTTACACTCCTTTACAAGAAAGGCTTGCCCGAATAACTTTACCAGCCTGAAAAGTTGAGTGCTGAAAAAAAGTGCTGAGTACACAGTGCTGAGAGCTGAGCGAAAACGAGAAAAGTTGACAGTTGGCACGGTGAACCGTTATTATTTGCCAAGGAGGCGCCCTTGCAATTCTTTATAATTTGGAAATACTGAGTCGATACTTGCCAGTTTGGCATCATAAAAAATTGATGTTGCGATAATAATTCGGTCTGCTGGATCCTGATGGATATCAGAAAGTGCTACTGCATTTTGCATTATTTCGCAGGTAACTGGAAGTGATTCTACCCCTGAATTTTCGAGTGCTTCTTTTAACCAGTCTTTAAC
>CAJAJL010000085.1 GCA_903940125.1 uncultured Chlorobiaceae bacterium
CTGTCTGATCTTTTCCTGAAGAACCAGCTCGTCCCACGAAAGCATCGGTTCAATGAGTTTCCACCTTGGGGCGTCGATAAGGCTACGACCCCGTTTTGCAGTATCGTTTGTCACTTCCCAGAGCCTACCTGCACCGTCAAGCCTTATAGTCTTGAGGCTTCCTACTACCTCAAAAGAGAACCATGTGTATGCCCCAACCGTGGTGACGTGCATGAGAGAGGAGCAGCCAAGGGCAACGGAGGAGGGTCCGAACTTCATCATCATTGCAAAGTTGTCATCGGAGGTCACTGCACAGGGCTTGCCACTATTATCCGGGCGCGAGGAAATACTGGTGGCGAGATTGCATGAGACTTCAGCAATCTCGCCAATGAGATAGCGATTCATGTCGATAAGATGAGATCCTATCGCACTGAGAGCGCCACCGCCTCTTGAAGCATCGCACCACCATGACCAAGGCATGTCAGGACGGTTACGGCTGGCAAGGTTGACGACGGCACGGACCTCATAGACTTTGCCAATTTCACCACCATCAATCATTTGTTTCATGCCACGAACTGCGGGATGAAAGCGGAGCTGGTGGTCGAGAAGAGCCAGCCCGGGAGATTTAGACGCTACATCAACCATTGCTGTTGCATCAAGAAGACCAAGGGCAAAAGGCTTTTCGCACAGGACGCTTTTACCACTTTGAAGCACCCCCGTTACCATGTCGGCATGAAGAGAGGGCGGCGTCGTGACGCAGACAAAGTCAAGTTCGCACTTAAGCATGTCGCGCCAGTCGGCAAAACCCTGGGTGATATCAAACATCGTCATGAACTTCTGACGGTGCAGTTCGGTTGGGCTTGCCACCGCCGAAAGCTCTACATTATCCATCAATGAGAATGCCGGAGCTTGAGCTATTTTAGCCCATCCACTACCGATGAACCCTATTTTTATTGTTTTTTTCATAAAACGGACATAAAAAAAGGGTGACCGAAATCACCCTTATCATTTGACTTAATCTCCGGATCACCCAACCTGTTGAGCTTTTGCAAGCCGGGCTTTTTCAATATAGGTCTTCTGGATATCCCGTGAAACATTATACGCTTTAGAAAGACTGTCAGAACTCCAGAGCCGTGCATCGAATGCCATGCATATATTTCTGAGAAAGGGTATGCCGACTTCCGTCACACGAACTCCCTTGTCACCGAGAACAACCAGACCGTCATTCTCCATGTCCTCAAGACGATAGAGGGCAATATCAAGTTCGTCACAGTATAGTTTCGGATCCTGCCATGATGTTTCCTGTTTGCACATCAGATTCAGAATATGACGGCGAAGCACAAGATCCTCGTCGGTAAGCAGATGTCCCCGATGCAGCGGGAAACGTCCCTCATTGACAGCTTTAATATAACTCTCGTCGTCCCGCTCATTCTGTGCGAAAGCATACCATGTGTCGCTGATGGATGATGATCCGATAGCAAGCATCATCTGTGTTGTGTTTTCAGTATACCCCATGAAATTACGGTGGAGTGTCCCGTTTTTTGCGGCTACATACAATGCATCACCTTCCAGAGCAAAATGGTCCATGCCAATCTCATGATAACCGATCGACTCCAGCATTGCACTGCCTTTATCGTAAAGTTCCTGCTTGACATCACCAACAGGCAGATCCGCCTCATTGAACTTCCGCTGACCTTCATACATGTGCGGATTATGTCCGTAAGCATAAAAAGCCAGACGATCAGGCTTGAGCTGCATAACCTTCTGGATGGTATCGGTAATTGTGGCAAGTGTCTGCTTGGGCAGACCATAGACAAGGTCAAAATTAATCGATGTAAAACCGATTTCACGGGCAAGATCAACCTTTTCTTTAACCAGTTCAAATGATTGGAGGCGGTTGATTTCCTTCTGTACGACAGGATCGAAATCCTGGATACCGAAACTCATGCGTCGGAATCCGACATTGTAAAGCGCTTCAAGATGTTCCTTCGATGTCGATCGAGGATTGGTTTCGAAGCTGAACATGTAGTTGTCCATTTTATTGACATCCTTGCATATACCGTCAATAAGCCGGGTCAGATTTTCAGGGCTGAAAAAGGTAGGGGTGCCACCGCCGATGTGCAGTTCCTTGACATTAAGGGTACCGGGAAAAACATCGATATACATCTGCCATTCCTTAAGCAGAGCCTCAAGATAGGGCGTCTCATAGGAGTGGTCCTGAGTACGGTGAGCGTTGCAACCACAGAAGTAACAGTGATTCTCACAGTAGGGAATGTGAATATACAGGCTGATTCCGGTTGTTTCGTTGCTGTCGTTAAAGCCTTTGACCATTGCCCCTTTCCACTGCTCCTGGGTCACACCATCGGTGCTCCATGAAGGAATGGTAGGATAGCTTGTGTAACGAGGTCCGGGATTACTGTACTTTACTGCAAGATTAGTTGCCATTGTTAATCTTCCTCTACAAGTATTATTTTTTTAAATTCATGACACGGGAAAATACATAAAACTCGGGAATTTCATAAATCATTAGCCTGGAAACAGACGACTCAGCTGGCAACAAACTATCCTTTTTATGATTAAAAACCTTCCAGACCAAAATATACCTCTTGTCGGCATCCTTATGGGTTCGGACTCCGATTTCGAGATCATGAAGGAAGCGGCACTGGTTCTTGATGAATTTGGTGTCTCCTCCGAGAGTTCCGTGATATCAGCACACAGAACCCCACATGACCTCGAGCAATATGCGTCTTCAGCGGTCGAACGAGGTCTTAAAGTCATTATAGCCGGTGCTGGCGGAGCAGCGCATCTGCCAGGCGTAACTGCTGCCATGACTGTTCTTCCTGTTATTGGCGTTCCAATATTCAGCAGTAAACTCAATGGACAGGACTCGCTTTACTCCATTGTGCAAATGCCTGCAGGTATTCCTGTAGCGACTGTCGGCATCGACAATGCACGGAATGCTGCACTCCTTGCCATTCAGATCCTTGCTCTTTCTAACGAGACATTGATGGCCGCTCTGATTGAGTTCCGTCAGAAACTTGCCGATGCGTCAAGACAGAAAACAGGAAAAATTCGTGAAAAACTCTATGCAAAAAGCTGATTTCTGGATAGATCAGCTGCAGCTTGTACGCCATCCTGAAGGCGGTTACTACCGAGAAAATTACCGCAGCAGTGGTTCTTACGCGTTCGATGATGCGACTCCCTTCAATGGAACGCGTTCTTACGCGACGTCCATCTACTATCTGCTTAAAGGTACAGATCGCTCAAAACTGCATAGAATTCATTCGGACGAACTCTGGTTCTTCCATGCGGGTGATCCACTGAAGGTTTACATGTTTCCGGTAAATGGTGCACCAACAAGCTTTACGCTTGGACTTCACGCCGATAATGGTGAGCACCTTCAAGCAACCGTCCCTGCAGAAATCTGGTTTGGAGCTTCTCTTGAAAACCCGGAGCTTGAAAGCTATTCTCTTGTCAGCTGCGTTGTTGCTCCGGGATTTGAATTCAGGGATTTTACGTTTGCTGACAGACCGACGCTGGTGAAACAATTCCCTATATACAGCGACATCATCGAACGCCTCACCTGAAATCACAGGGCCGCTGCACAGAAGATTATCTGACTCTGGCCAAATTGATTATTCCTTTTCACCCCTCATACCGCAGATTCAACACCAAATCGCAGACAGTTAGCGGGAATTTCTTTCTTTTTTTTACTTTACCCCATTTCCTATTACGATTACCACTATTTTGCAGAACAGAGCGAGAACGCATCAACGTATTTAATTGAATGATAACACTAGATATGAAAAAGCAGGTTGTGATTGTTGGAGGAGGCTTTGCAGGACTTAATGCTGCCAGGATACTGGGCAATAAAACAGATATTGAGGTTACCCTTATCGACCGGAAAAACTACCACCTTTTCCAGCCTTTGCTGTATCAGGTGGCAATGGCAGCTCTTGGAGAAGGAGATATTGCTGCTCCACTGAGAAATATGCTGGCAAATTACTGGAACATAACGGTTTTCAAGGGTATTGTCGAAAATGTCGATATAGAGAAAAAAATTGTCATGACCGATTTCGGCGATATCCCTTACGACTACCTGATTCTTGCCTGCGGCGTGCAGCATCACTATTTCGGCAACAACCAGTGGGAAGAGTATGCGCCCGGATTGAAAACTCTTGCTCAGGCAAAAGAGATCCGTCGACGCGTCATGGAAGCTTATGAAAGGGCTGAAAGAACCAAAGATCCCGTTGAACGCAAAAAACTGCTGACGTTTGTCATTGTCGGTGGCGGACCGACAGGAGTCGAGCTGGCTGGTTCAATCGGTGAAATGAGCCGCTATACTCTGTCTAAATTTTATCGAAACATTGATCCAAAGCTGACCCGGATTTTTATTGTTGAAGCTGCACCGCGCATACTTGGTTCTTTTGCTCCGGAACTTGCCAGCAAGGCAACACGATCCCTTGAGAAACTTGGCGTTCAGGTCTGGACAAGCAGCATGGTCAGCAACGTTGATGCCAACGGAGTGCAAATAGGCAAGGAACGCATTGAGGCAGCAACTGTGCTCTGGGCAGCAGGAGTGACCGCTATAGAAATCGGTAAAACCATCGGACTGGAAACCGACCGGATCGGACGTATCATTGTCGCGGAAGATTTAAGTATTACAGGTCATCCTGAAATATTTGTCGGCGGCGACCTTGCCCATTTTGTACAGGAAAACGGAATGACATTACCAGGACTTGCTCCTGTCGCCTTGCAACAGGGACGAACTATTGGTAAAAACATTTTACTGGATATAAAAGGCAAGACAAGAAAACTTTTCCGGTATCGCGATAAAGGCCAGATGGCCACCATCGGCAAAAACAAGGCTATCGTTGAATTTGGCAGCCTAAAATTTGATGGCATTTTAGCATGGTTCACCTGGCTGCTGGTGCATATCTATTTCCTGACCAGCTTCCGTCACCGGGTCTTTGTGCTTATGCAGTGGGGATGGTCGTATTTCACCTTCAGCTATGGTGCCCGACTGATTGTCAACAAGGAGTGGAGGTTTTATCCTGACCCGGACCCTTGTGCAAACCATACAAAAAAAGAAGATCAGGAATGATAAAACAGAGTACTGCATCGATAATCACGAGCATACTTCTCTCAATGACCTTTATCGGCATTGCCATGTATATTCTGTTTGTTCCCGATAGTGCATCTCATCATGTATCGAAAGATGATCTGAAGCTTTACGCACTGCTTACAGGAGCTTATGGGATATGGAGGTTTGTTCGTGTCTTTCTTGTGAGAAGAGAAGGGGAAAAAAATGTTTGAAACCATCGTCTTTCATCATTATAATCAAGCAATTGTTACACTGTTATTCAGCAATACAATTTTGAAGCACAAACTTAGCATGAAACCACTGCCCGTAAACCTGGAAACTGAACAGAAGCTTTTTTTTCATAATTATGCACGATTTCCTATAGCCGTCACCCATGGAGAAGGCACATGGCTCTGCAGCGATAATGGAATCCGTTATCTCGATATGATTGCAGGCATCGGTGTCAACGCTCTCGGCTATGGAGATGAACGACTTATAGAGGCAATCAGCGCACAGGCGGCAAAACTGATCCATGCGTCAAACCTGTTTATGATGCAACCCCAGTTTGAGCTGGCTGAAAAACTGCTTGCTCTTTCAGGACTATCGAAGGTCTTTTTTGCAAACAGTGGAACAGAAGCAATTGAAGCCGCCATTAAAATGGCAAGAAAATGGGCTGGCCGATCAGGTGATGAGCATAAAAAAGAGGTGCTGTCACTGAGCAACTGCTTCCATGGAAGAACATACGGTGCCATGTCACTGACGGCAAAAGCTAAATATGTCGATGGATTTGATCCACTGCTTCCCGGAACTGGGATGATAGCCTTCAACGACATCGAAGACCTTGAGAAGAAAGTTTCTGACAAAACTGCCGCTGTTTTCATTGAAGTAGTTCAGGGCGAGGGGGGTATTCACCGGATTTCACAGCCTTTTGTAGAAAGACTCAAAGAGCTGCGCAGGCAATACAACTTCCTGATTGTTGCTGATGAAATTCAGGCCGGCTGCGGCAGAACGGGAAAGTTTTTCAGTTATACGCATGTTGATGCGGACCCCGATCTGGTATGCCTGGCTAAGCCCCTGGGTGGTGGTCTGCCATTGTCGGCCGTGATCGGAAACGAAAAGGTCGCAGATGTCCTCACCTATGGTAACCATGGAACGACATTTGGCGGTAACCCGGTAGCTTGTGCAGCAGGGATTGCCATGATAAAGGCTATCGAGGAAGATCAGCTGATGCAGCGCGCTGAGGAAACAGGACGCTATATGCATGATGAGCTGCAGAAACTTGCTGCTCGCCACCCGCAAATTCTCGATATCCGTCAATATGGCCTGATGATCGGAATAACCGTTGATAAAGAAGCTAAATATTATGTGGAACAAGCGCTCAGGAAACATGTTATCCTCAACGCTACAAGCCAGAACGTGATCAGGCTTCTCCCGCCACTGAACATCACAAAGGAAGAGGCTCAACAATGTATAATTGTACTTGATGAAATCTTTACCGAAGAAACAGCAGGTTAAAACTGCTGAAAAAGCAGCAGAGATGCCTCTGGGAGCTGTCAACTATATCATGATAGCTCTTGGGGCACTTGTTATTGCAGGAAGCTACGGGATAATGTTTCTCGAAAAGGAAGTGGACGGATTTTTCGCTCTATTTGTCACTCCCATAAGCCTTGTAGCTGCTTATGGATGGATTATTTTTGCCATACTGCACAGGCCTGCACAGAGAAATAACAGCTGATTTAATCGAGCTGGAACCTGATTGGCACGGTAAACCAGACCTTTATAGGACTGCCGTTCTGAATGCCGGGGTAGTATTTTGATTCCATAACGGACTTAATCGCAACAGCATCAAACACATCACAGTCAGCAGGTATACGTTTCATAACCTTGGCCTTGACTGGATGACCATCTTCTCCAATAAGAACACTTACAAACACCTTTCCAGTAATGCCGGCAATTCTTGCCATCTCGGGATAGGCAGGTTTTTTCTGGTCAAGAAATCCAGGCATTTTCTCACAGGGAACAAACATCGGGACTTCATCACCTGCTGAAGCACTTCCGGATCCGGAACCGGTACCCTGCGTCTGAATTGCCTGTTTTAACTCTTTCTGCGTAGCAACAGTCTGTTCACGAGGGACTTCCTCCTCGTTGACTTTTTTAATTTTTCCGACATTCGGAGGTGCAACCGTAGATGAAGGAGTCACGGGAGCCGGCTCGGGAGCAGTGAGAGGAGGAGGGGGAGGAAGCTGCGTCACGCTGGTTACAACTTCATAGCACTCGACCATAGGATGAGTATCTTTGTCGAACAACCCTGTCAATGATGCGATACGCTGCCAGTTAGCTGTCATAAGCCAAAAAAAAGCGAGCAGCGCAATTGCTGTAATGACTCCATGGCTGAGAAAAAGATGTGCCTGGCGGCGAAGAACAAGATTGCCGTAATGCAACTTCCGTAAACTGTCCGTATCGAGAAACTCTTCACCTAATGACCATGAAAGAGCTCTTTTGCGAAACGTTTCCTGATGAATTTTATCAAATTTTGAAGACACCTTAACGAACTCCTTTGTTTATTCGTGCCTTAAACAGCTCTTTTAACTTCAAGTGCATCCTGTTCAGTATAATCATCAAGGCTGAACCTGTCGATTTTCATAAGATTCAACTCGTCAATAATATCGACGAGCTGTTTATATTTTACTTTGTCACTGAGTTTAACCACAATCACCATTTTCTTGTTAGACGCAGTCTGCTGCTTCAGCAGAGAGCGCAACTGCGGGCTTAACGAAAGCTGACGGCTATCTTTTGTGTCATAGAGAGAAATTCTTTTTGGCACCTCATTACCGATAGAACAATACGCCATTCCATCACCGGCAATCCTCATCGTCATGACATTGTTCTCTGCAACCTTGACTTCCAACTTTTCAGGAGGAGTATTGATCTCCATGGTATTGGATTTCGAAAAGGTTGTTGTCAACATAAAAAAGGTCAAAAGAAGAAAGGCCACATCAACCATCGGAGTCATATCAAGACGAAAGCCAATTCGTTTAGAGCGATGTCTCCCCTTTTTTTTACCGTTATTTCCGTTTGGAGAATCAACAATACCCATATTTCAGCGGACCTCCTTTTTAAGAACAGTAATCAGGTTAAAGGTCAGCAGATTGGCTTTTTTATAAACCTTTATGACATGGTTCACTGCTTCAAAACCGGCATCGGCATCGGCTCTGACTACCGGACGTAGCTTCGGATCAGCAAAACGCGCCATGACAACAAATTTGTGAAGCTCATCACGATCTACGTGAAAGTTTTCAGCAAGTTTAAAGTTTTTCAGTGAATCTGCAACTGCTCCCGCAGACATTCCAGCACTCGTCAGTTTGGGTTTAACTACTGAGTTGAAAATTTTTTCCCTGGACTGCTGTGAAGAGACCCCCATGAAAAAAGTGTTTTGAGAACTCACCGTTACCGTCAGAACATTTGATTCAGGAAGCTTCTGTACCGAATGTGAAGAGGGAAGGTTGATCTTTACCACTTCAGGTGGTCGAAACTTGGTTGTCAGCATGAAAAACGTCAACAGAAGAAACGCAACGTCCACCATTGGCGTCATATCAATGCGGAATCCAACCCTTTTTGCCTTAATCCTCGACATCAGCAATTATTCCGATTTACCTGTTCCAAGAGTGTGTATGATATAGAAAGCAGCTTCATCAATCGTGTAGCTGAAACGATCAACCCTGCTCGTAAACACGTTGTATGCAACAATCCCCATAATACCGCCGACAATACCAAGTGCTGTATTAAAAAGAGCTTCAGAAATACCAAGTGAGAGCTGCACAGCGTCAGGAGCACCGCTTGTTGCCATAGCGGCAAAGGCACGAATCATACCCAGTGTTGTCCCAAGAAGCCCGACCATGGTTGAAATTGAGGCAATGGTGGAGATAGATACAAGATTTTTTTCCAGAAGAGGCATTTCCATAATCGTAGCCTCCTCAACGGCCTTTTCCATTTCACTGATCTTTTTTTCCCGATCGGTCACATTATATTGAGAGAGTTTTTTATACCGGTCAAGCACTGCACGAAGCACGGCTGCTAAAGAACTCTGATGGTCATCACATTTCGCTATAGCCTGATCAATAAAGCCGTTGTCAATATCCTGTTTGAGGCCATGCACAAATTCAGGAATATTTCCTTTCCCCGCAGCTTTGTTCAGAGCAATGATACGTTCCACCGTGTAGGCAATCACCATTAAAATCAGTGACATGAGTACCGAGACAACGAGTCCCCCGTTGAAAACGGCATGGAACATCGAACCCGGAGGAGTAGTGCCCATCCAGAAATAAAACCCAAGAGAAACCGCGTAAGTTACGGCAATGAGCAAACCCGTAAAAAAACCATGTTTCATAGATTTTCAATTGTTTTTTTCAATCAAGGAGATAATCGAGGCATTATGAACCACTCTGTATTTTGCTATACTTATTAAGCATATTTCACAATAAGCTGAAAGGACTGCACTGTTTTACCAGACAGAACAGTTGATAGCAAAGAAACAAAAACAAGTACTGCAACACGTTCTGAATTTAGTAAATAAGCTTGTGATTTTTCAACAGTAATCGATTACTGAAAAAAAAATACAACGTGTTCCTGAAATAACATTAAAGACAAGAACGGGCACATGATCCCTCATTCGATCGTTGATGATGTCCGGCAGGCTGCTGACATTGTTGATATTATCTCTGATTATCTGACGCTTCAGCCTGCAGGGCGCAACTATAAAGCCCTCTCCCCTTTTACAAAGGAAAAAACTCCTTCTTTTGTCGTTTCGCCCGACAAACAAATCTACAAGTGTTTCTCAACCGGCAAGGGAGGCAACGTTTTTTCTTTTATCATGGAAATGGAAAAAGTCTCCTTTCCCGAAGCAATCGAACTGGTTGCCAAACGATCCGGCATCGATATCAGCCGATTTACTGAAAAAAAAGAACGCGATCCGGCACTGGAAGACAGCCGTACTGAAACCCTACGCTGGGCATCGATGTTCTTTGAAAGAACCCTGAAAAGCACGTCGGGGAAAATTGGCTATGACTATCTTATAACCAAACGAGCGCTTTCGGAAAACACCATTAAAACCTTTGGCCTCGGCTATGCACCAGATTCATGGGACAGCCTCTTCAACGAAGCAAAACGAGCAGGCATACCACAGGAACATCTTGCTGATCTTGGACTTGTAACACAGAATAAACAGAAAAACTCGTGGTATGACACCTTCCGCAACAGGGTCATTTTTCCTGTTTTTTCAGTAGGTGGACAGGTCGTTGGCTTTGGAGGACGCACCTTGCTTGATGACCCTCAAACTCCAAAATACCTGAATTCCCCTGAAAGCCGACTGTTTGAAAAGTCAAAACTGCTGTACGGCCTGAACGCGGCAAAACATGAAATCCGCCGGAGAGAAACCGCAATTCTTGTTGAAGGGTATATGGATGTCCTTGCTCTTCACCAGGCGGGAATAACCAATGCTGTAGCCTCATGCGGCACATCACTGACCCGTTACCAGGCAAAAATCCTGCAACGCTACACAAAAAGTGTACTGTTCATGTATGATGCCGATTCTGCCGGAAAAAAATCAATGATGAGCGGTCTCGACACGCTGCTTGCAGAAGGTATTACCCCCTTCATCGTCTTGCTTCCTGCCGGTGATGATCCAGACAGTTTTGTTCGCCGTGAAGGAAGGGAAACATTTCTTCAGTTTACCGAAAGCAACCGACTGCTGTTTCAGAACTTTCAAATCCGTTTTTTCAAGGAGTCGCAAGATTTCTCAAACCCTGAAATAAAAGCAAAAGCCATCAAGGAGATGGCACATACAATTTCGCTGATTCCCGATCGTATCCAGCAGGAACTTTACCTTCAGGAATTATCGGAAAAACTTTCAATCACCCAGTATGCTCTCCGGGAACTGCTCGGCAAAGAGAATGCTGTTCAGGCAAAAAAAATATCTTCATCAGAAAACCATTTCTCTGTTTTACCACCACGTCAGCAGCCGGCAAGCTTATCTGTGCTTGAAAAAACCTTTTTAAAAGCTCTGCTGGAAAGTACAGCCTATGGAAATGCAGTGCTGGAATTTGCCGCGTCGCATGAAGCAATGCTGGAGTTGCCGCACAGGGAAGCACAACAGATATTTACCCACATGATCGGGCGCTACCATGACATTGCCGACAATCCTGAAGGGCATATTGACATTACAACCGAAATAAGCCTCTTCAGCAATCCGGAATCGAGAGATCTTGCCTCCGGCTTACTGCTTGACCCGCCGGTCAGTAACAAATGGCTTGAGCAATCTGATGTACACGCGGATAATGCAAAACGATGCCTGACGATGTTCCTTGACGCCTTCAAAAACCTTGTCATCGAACCGCTGATGCGGCAGAAAAAAATGATCACTGAACATATCCGGATTGAAACCGATACGGACAAAGAGATTGAGCTTTTGAAGGAAAAAATTGTGCTTGACAAAAAAATCCGTAAAACGTCGCTTGATCTGAAAGCTATGATTGCAACTATTCTTGAAAACAGCTGACCCGTGACGCTGGCTCAAGAACACCTCCGCGCACTAAAGGAAAAGTGCAATAATCCGGTTGCTTTTACACTAAAATAAAGTACGCCAAAATCGGCATGAACGGTCAATTTTGGTGCTAAAAAACCGGACACGATTTTTTGTGCTTTGTTTTTTTTGCAGACCCTTTATTCATGAGGGTTTCTGGATGTTTTTTTCTTTTTTTCAATATTTAAAATCGGACAAATCGGACACTATAAAAAAGGGGCACTTCAATAACATAAAAATCCATATTAGCGTATTTTTTAGTTCAATATACCATTACCGCTAATACGATAATTTTACTTTATTTTTACAGTAAAATTAATAATAAAAGACATTATCTTCCGATTTAACCGGGGTGCTGTAACGTTCAACCAAGGCATGGGAAATAAGTGAAATCCTGATTGATCCGGGAGAATGAACCTGTTCGCATCACTATGGATGTGGAGGTACTATCCTGAAAGTCGGATAAAGCGTACACTATTAGTGATTGTTAATAAATAACTATAACAATTTAGTCGAGATTTGGCTCAATTTTGTAGTTCCATTCACCATGAAATTCATTTCGTAACATGTGAATTTTTTCAAATTCAGCGTCACTCACTTTGATACCGGGCGGGTATAA
>CAJAJL010000086.1 GCA_903940125.1 uncultured Chlorobiaceae bacterium
ACACTGACGCTCAGAATTTGTAGGAAAGTGTAGAGAGTTATATCCAAATTCATACGTTTTTTTACCAATGCGACAAGCACATATACTGAAATTGCTGTCCAGATTTGTGTTTTTACTGCATTTTCTGAAGTGCCATAAAATACCTTGATTCGCAAATGTTGTTTAATCCATTTGAAGAACAGCTCAATCTGCCATCTGCTCTTGTAGAGCTGTGCAATGACCTGAGCAGGAAGCGTAAAGTTATTGGTTAAAAACACAAATAGCTTCCCGGTTTCAGGATCAGCATACTTGATTCTTCTCATTTTATCCGGGTATTCTTTTGCGGATTTAACGGTTGCAAGCATTATGGTCTGGTCACATCGAACACTGGTAGATTTGTCAACTGAATGAGAGTATTGCCGTCTAAAACTTAAATTTGATTTACCTCTGGTGACAAAAAATCCTTGCGACTGATGAATATGAAATAATCGATCAAAGTCGATATAACCACGATCCATGATGTAGAAAGAACCCGGCTCAATGATGAGCATATCAAGGATATTAACATCATGAACTTTGCCGTCAGTAATAGCTATAAACGAAGGTATATTACCACGCAAGTCTAATAATGTATGTATCTTAACAGCTCCTTTGTGCGTCCGAAACTTTGCCCATGGAAACAAGGAAAGACATAAATCAATCGTTGTCGAATCTAAAGCATAAACCGTTTCATTGAGTGTTACACCAAAGGAGTCTTTACAATACAGTTCTCGTGCATGATGAATCAGAATCTGTGCAAAATCCTGGTAAATACGCCAATCTCGTCTTTCATTGGCATCAGCCAAGGTACTGCGAGCTATCGTACCTCGTATGCCCATGTGATAGAGTTTATTTTGCATACCCAGCAAACAGGTTGTGATATCTCGAAGACTTTCTCGATAGGTTAATTGAGCAAAAAATAAAGAGAGATATTGATCCAAACACGTAAACGATTGCACCTTATGATTACCTCCATAACGTTTGACACAACGGCGAAATTGATGAAGAGGCAAATGTTCCTGGAGCTGAGCGAAAACTGTTTTTCCTGTATTCATCAATCATTCCTTTTTTATGAATTATGAAATGATGAAAGATAACAGGCATTTTCAAATCGGTTACGCTTAAAAATAACTACAAATTATTGTTTTATAAACCCTTATAGGGATTTATTTTTTCAACAACCGGACACCAGTGTACTGTCATATACTTTGCAAAAAGAGATAAAACCATAACAAAAAGCTATCCGAACACCACTTCAGATCGTTTGATAAATGCGATGAAGCTCAAACAGGGAACACCAACCTCAACCATTGTGCAGACTGCCGGAATCTTTCTTTTGCTCGCAATATCAGGAAGTTTTTGTTGCCGTCCTTCGTCTGAGACCAGCCCCAGATCATTAACGCTTTCCGTAGCAATAATAAAGATGTCGTTTTCTCCGACACCTTTTGAATGGTAGTTGTCTTCGACAATACCGAGCAAATGCTTGATCAATAATGCCTGTTGAATAATCGCATTAGTAATCGGAAACTGCTTAATATGGTTATCCCTGAGCCAAGCTGCACATTCGGGTATTTTGTTCTCAACTTCATCAAATGCCACGGTGGGCATTACAAGCTTTTTTTCTGCAATCTGCTCTGCCATCCATCCCCATAAGCCTGGAAACTGCCGGATTGGGT
>CAJAJL010000087.1 GCA_903940125.1 uncultured Chlorobiaceae bacterium
GCAGCAAAACAGGAACGGCAGGAAGGTATTCATTCAAAAAAAGTGTGTACATGGTGTACGTAGTGTACATGGTTTGGCTGGAAATACTCAACGGGAAAGTATAGCGAGCGTTCCGGTCGATGATGGGAGGCCGTTTTAATGGCAGAACATCGCTTCCAGCTTGAAAAAGGAGGGCTGAAATATGCTTGCCCTGCTTGCCAGCAAATGCGCTTTGTCCGGTACGTCGATTCCTTTACAGGGGAACAGGTCGCGGATGAAGTCGGTCGTTGTGATCGTGAAAGCAGTTGCGGTTATCACTTGAGACCGAGTGAGTATTTTCACATGACCGGAAAGAATCCGTTCGACATACCAAAGCCAGCAAGGAAACCACAGAGCGAGCCGGAGCCGGTAGAACCGTCATTCATTGATACAAAGTTCATGCAGGCCAGTTTTAGCCGATACAACCAGAATAATTTTTACCGGTGGCTTGTTTCAGTGTTCGGGGAAGATCGGGCGTTTGAGTTGACGGCACGGTATAAAATCGGCACGTCGAAACATTGGCCGGGTTCATGCGTGTTTTGGCAGATTGACAGTGTGGGGAAGATCAGAACGGGGAAGATCATGCGCTATAACAGCCAGACCGGGCGCAGGGTAAAGAATTTGAGGAACCCTATCACATGGGTTCATGCGGTGATGAAGATTCAGCCTTACCACTTGCAGCAGTGCCTATTTGGGGAACATCTGTTATCGCAGTTTCCTGATAAGTCGGTCGCTATTGTTGAGAGTGAGAAAACAGCGATTGTTGCCAGTGGATTCATACCTGGGATTGTATGGGTTGCCACAGGCGGGAAAACAAGCAAGCTCAAAGAGAAGTTGCAAGCTGTGGCAGGTCGAAAGGTGAAACTCTATCCTGACTTGATGGCGTTCGAAGATTGGCGAAAGGTGGCGGCAGGATTGCCGGGCGTTACCGTGTCTGATATACTGGAACGTCGGGCAACTGAAGCAGATCGAGCAGCAGGGTTGGACTTGGCAGACTATCTATTGAGAGAGAACAAACAAACAGCGTAACCACAAAACATCAAGATCATGGGTAACAAAGAAGAGGCCGGCAAGATCGGGAATTTCATTCTTGATAAAAGCAAGGTCGCATTGTTCGAGGCAGTCACTGAGGCACTACATAGACAGCCGGACGGTAGGGAGTGGGCAATTGCAGTTTCAAGTTTCTTGATGGGTGCAAGTTGTGCAGCGTCCGCCATGATAGACGGGATTCAAGAGCACAACATTATCAAAAGAAATTGATGGTGTCCAAGTATGGGTTGTATTGAGATCGTTGAATGAGGGGCGTTTATGACAGGGTATTTTCATAACACAAACAAAAGAAAGATCATGGAAGAGTTAAAAACAGCACGTCACGTAATGGAATACCAGAAGGCATTGCTTTCATCCTTTGAGGCAAGAGAGATAACAGCCGAACACCTGAGAGCCGCGACGTATGCAGCGAGAATGTTGCTTAAGACAATGGATGACGTTGCTGAAGCTGAACATCCACTGAACGCATGGGGTGTATAGGGTAATGGTAAGGGGTGGAGGGCCACCAAGAAATATTTGAAAGCATCATTAAAAAATATTATTAGGGGCCTTAATTTATTCTGAGCGAATGTTTAAAACTTTTGCCAGAAAATAAACGTAATAATTATGAGGAAGAAATCAGAGGAAGAAAAGCGGTTAATGGGTACTTTAAGACCAAGCAAGGGTAAGAAGGGGCCTGTTATCGCCATTGATGCAGGATTAAGGAATCCACCTGAAAGCCTGGGTACCGAAGCGGCTGAGTTGTGGAGAAAAGAAGTTGTGCCATTGATTGAGGCCGAAATACTCACTATTGCGGATGTCAGCATGTTCACAGACTTATGCCAGCTTACAGCGGAATACAGAAAGTTGATGGCTGAAATTGGCAGTCAGTATATCCAGATCGGGGATGAAGGCCAGCTTATACGTCATGTTGGTTGGTCAATTTGTCGCGATATGCTTGGACTCATAAACGGGATGCATAGAGATTTCGGGTTATCCCCATTGTCACGGCAGAAAATGCCAGCAAAGCCAAAGAAGCAAAATGAAGAGAATCCGTTTGCGAAGTTTGGCGGGTTTGATTCTTATGCAGAATTCGGGTAATATTCTTTGAGTGAACTTAAAAACAGTGGGTTAACAATGACAGTTAGATTTTTCAAGCGGATAAAGTTATTCCCCGGCGTTACTTTGAACCTGTCCAAAAAAGGCTTTTCAGTATCAACAGGCATTAAGGGCGCGCACGTTACTGTGACCTAAGTTGATCGATCTGCCATAAAAAAAGCCTCCATATTCACGGTTAAAGTGTTATATTAAAATGGGTAACGGGAAATTACCATTTGTAATGCAACAGAAACCGAAAAATAAAGA
>CAJAJL010000088.1 GCA_903940125.1 uncultured Chlorobiaceae bacterium
AAACTATTGTCAAAGTGACATATTCTGGAAGGTACGGACACATTCTTACCGAGGTTACCAAAGCGCAGCGGGACATTCTCAAAGTGCTGGAGGTTCAGCTGTCGGGTAGCTCATAGTTATAATTTCCACGGGAATTTAGGTTTGATAGCAAGGAGGGAACATGGCTTGGATATACTTGATAGTGGCTGGTCTGTTTGAGATAGGATGGCCATTAGGTCTGAAGTTTTCGCAAACAACAGCGCATAAAACTGCCTGGATGCTTTTCGCAGTTCTGTCGATGAGTGCCAGTGGCTTATTTCTCTGGCTGGCACAGAAATCAATCCCGATGGGAACTGCCTATGCTGTCTGGACGGGCATCGGTGCTGTCGGTGCGTTTACTTTTGGAATAGTGCTCTTCAAAGACCCTGTAAATCTTTTCAGGTTTCTTTCGTTTACCTTTATAGTCATCGGAATCATTGGATTGAAACTATCGCATCCTTGAGAATCCACGTAACAATACTTCCAGGCTTTATAAAAAATCCACCGAAGTGTGGTACGATACTGGAAGAGAATGCTCAATAGCCGGAGTCAACAATAACCCTGTTGATTTGGTTCTCCAATTTGAATACAACGAAATAAATGTTAATATTTCTTTATGTAGAGTGATTCACAAGCACTAACTATGTGTAACTATTAAATAAAGTTAGAAGTCACATCATAGTCTACAGTATATCCGATTATCCTTTTTGTAATAATAACTTAGTTGGCGTAAGGGCATATCATATTGTTCTATACAATCGCTCAACCATAGCATTTCGTCCCGGCAAAAAAAACATCATAACAAACAGGAGTATTTATGAGAAAATTTATAGCGGTATCAAGTGTTGTGATGTGTTTATCTGGTTGTGCGCACTCAGGTGATACCATTAAAGCGGCGGCGCCAGTCAGTTTTACAAAAGCTATGACCGACTTGTCTGAAGGAATAAATATACTGAAGAACTCAAATCAGAAAAATGCACAGAAAGGCTCATTTGGCTTACTCCTCAGTGAAATAACAGCGACATTCAACATAGCTGTCGATGATAGTGGTGCCTCTGGAGGAAGTCTTACTGTAGTACCAAATCCGATTCTTTCTTCTGCTCAACTTTCAGCCGAAAATAAAAGCAATGCTTCTGCAAAAAATGATATCGTGATAAAATTTAAAAACATCTATTTCGATCAATATGGCGTTTTTGATTTAAAAAATGCAAACGCAATAAGTCAGTGGCAAAAATCAAACCCCGATATCCTGACACTGCAAACTTCATTCAAATCTGATACCATTAAGGACCAATTAAAAGCCCCAAATTCCCCAAAAGCTACAAAGGCTACAAAAACCCCAAAGTCCCCAAACTCCCAAAAAGCTCTAAAAGCCACAAAGTCCATAAAGCCTAAACATTCTGCAAAGCCCAAAAAGACACACAAAAAGACAACACCGTTACAAGAAAAAACACAACAATGATAAGCGCTTCACAGAAAATAATTCCGTAATAAAACAGGCCATACACAAAGCAGATACACTTGTAGGGGCGACCCTTGTGGTCGCCCTCCGTGGTCTCCCCGAGATATTGACACAATCATTCCTATCCTTTTTATTGTCAACGACATTACGAAGATGAAGGTGTGATCGTCTTATTAACATTGAATGAAAAGCTTTTCCTGCAACCCGTTAATCCTGTTGCCTGAAGAGAGGAGTTGGCACACACACCTGGCCCAATGCCCAAGTGTCCCGCCCCACTTGGCTCCTTAGCGAACTGGCGGGATGCTGGCCCGGCTTCGTCTTTACAGGCAGAAGAGCTGAGCAGCACTTAATGTTATCACTACTTCCCTGATGTTCTTAAAGCTAATTACGTTTCTAATAATATACATCTGCGCAATCACGCTTAGTGTTGCCTTCGCTGAAGATCATGGCTCCTCCCAAGTTTCTACTTCTCTTTCCCCTGAAAGCCGCAAAAGGAAGATCGAATCGGGCTCCCTTGAAGCAATTGCCATCAAGGATAACTGGAATCTGGAGCGGCTTGATATGGCTCGAAAGCTTGATTACCTGACCAATATGGAAAAGGATATCATTTTGGCACTCAACATGGTTAGGACGGATCCCAGCCGATATGCAGAGTTGTATATACGTCCGATCTTATTTTCTTTTTATTGCAGCCATCGTCGCATACATGGTCCAAGCCTCTGGCCTTCGCCAAGCAGCCTGACAATGTTCCGGACGTCATATCCATTGAGAACACCCTGAAGCAGCTCAAGTGCCTTAACCTTGAGAGACCCTTGATCGTCACCGACAACGGCTACTACAGTGAAGAGAACATGATGAAATTCGCCTTGCGCAACATGAAATTC
>CAJAJL010000089.1 GCA_903940125.1 uncultured Chlorobiaceae bacterium
ACTCTCCGGAGTGACTATATTCTGATGAAGGGGTTGCATAAATATCGCGTCTTATTAGCTGACTTTAACTACCAGTAATATAACGATTTGCGATATTTTTTGCCCCCTTTTTTTTGTTTATTGATGAATAATTCAGGTTAAATAAATTTCATGATGCTTTCCTATCCGATGGCTGATCGTATCAATGAATTGATGTACCTTTATAATAGTTGGCCCCTCTTCAGAGAACGGACCAATATGCATAATCTGTGCGCACCTGCCTTCCGAAAAAGACTCAAAACGCACTTTAGAAACAGCTGTTGGGTTTTTCTTCTTTTTGACTTCAACGATAGCTTCGTCAATAATTTCTTTGGTAACAAACGAAGGTTGCATGATCATCACAGTCCATTGCCAGTTGGACTTGTCAACGGCAGAAAATTTCATCATATCGTCAGCCCACCAAAGCCCTTCGAGTGGCATGACTCCATAATCAATTGCCATTGTACCTTTTTTGATCATGAACTTCACCGTATAGGAAAGAGCAAACAATGCTTCGATTGCATCGGAAAAAGGCTGTGACGTATTCGGATCGCCCACACCATCAACCATAAGAAAATTCATAGGCGGGACATCAACCACGACAACCTCTTTTGCTGAAGGCTGATAAAGCGGTTTCAACTCTTTCTTGAGATCAATTACCTTCATAGTTTGATCCAGTTGATGAGTGAGGTGGAACTCTATTTTTTCATAAAAAACAAAATAACAAATTACAACTCTTCCTCCACCATCCTGAGCCTTTCAGTATTTACACCTCCCTGTTTTGACTCATAATGATTACCTTCTTTTCATAAATCTGTTGCAACTACATGACATAAATCATGCAATCCTACTTTGACTTTGAGAAGCACGGCACCAGTTTTCGGCAGGAAACACTTGCTGGTATCACAACGTTTTTCACTCTCTCCTATATCATCATTGTCAATCCTGCTATTCTTGCGGCTGCAGGCATCCCCAAAGAGGCATCGATGACGGCAACCATTCTAACATCAATATTCGGAACCCTTTTGATGGGAGTTTATGCCAGGCGCCCTTTTGCCGTAGCTCCCTACATGGGCGAAAATGCCTTTATAGCTTATACTGTGGTTCACACCCTCGGCTATTCATGGCAGACAGCAATGGCCGCCATTTTTATCAGTGGCGTTCTTTTCACGTTGATCACGCTTGGAGGCCTGCGCCAATGGCTTTCAAAAGCCATTCCGGGAACACTTAAACATAGTTTTTCAGTAGGAATAGGTTTTTTCCTCGCATTTTTAGGATTGAACGACATGGGCCTCATCACTCTTGGTGTTCCTGGTGCACCTGTCCAACTTGCCAATATTGCTAAACTCCCTGTGCTGTTAAGCCTCGGAGGGTTACTGATAACCGCCGTTCTTCTGATCCAACGGGTTACCGGTGCTATTCTGGCCGGTATGGCCACCACCACGGCAGCTTTTCTTCTTACCGGGCTTATTCCTCTTCCTGCGACTGTTTTCAGCATGCCCCCATCGATTGAGCCGATCTTTATGAAAATCAACATACAGGGAGCATTGACCTGGGGATTTGCAGGTGTTATAACCAGCGTACTTGTGATGGATTTTGTTGATACCATGGGTACCCTTTTTGGATTATCTTCACGGGCCAACCTGCTCGATGAAGAGGACAACCTTCCTGAAATTGAAAAGCCAATGCTCGTTGATGCGCTGTCAACCATTGCCGCTTCAATTTTCGGAACTACAACAGCAGGCGTCTATATTGAATCCGCTGCAGGTATTGAACAGGGTGGAAAAACAGGGTTTACGGCACTTGTAGTGGCAGCTCTTTTTGCTTTTGCCCTTTTTTTTGCACCCATTCTCACCATTGTTCCACCTTATGCATACGGTCCGGCACTCGTGGTGGTCGGCATGTTCATGATGCAATCGGTAACTAAATTCAATTTCAATGACTACAGTGAGCTTTTACCGGCTTTTCTTACTATTGTTCTCATGATATTCACTTTCAATATCGGAGTCGGTATCACGGCAGGATTTATTGCTTATGTTATCCTTAAACTCTTCACAGGAAAAGTAAGAGAGGTGCGTTCCGGAATGTGGATACTTGCCTTACTGTCATTTACTTTCTATCTTTTTTATCCTTACCATTAAACCCCGAAAAAGGATGCTGACCGCTAAACTGCGAATAGCCCAAATCGATTGCACACTTGCCAATTTCGATGAAAATCTGACACGGCACTGCGCCCTTATCGAACAGGCTATCAAGGAGGGTGCTGATGCCATCGCTTTCCCTGAGCTTTCACTGACCGGATATAATGTTCAGGATGCGGCACAGGATATTGCCATGCATATCGAGGACCCCCGATTTGGTCCACTTCGTGAACTCAGCCGCAAAATCTGTATTATCTGCGGTGGTATAGAATTAAGCGATGATTACGGCGTGTATAATGCAGCATTCATGTTTGAAGAGGGTGCAGGCCAGAGTATCCACCGTAAAATCTACCTGCCGACTTACGGCATGTTCGAAGAGTTAAGATATTTTTCAGCCGGCCAGCAGATCAAGGTGGTAAATTCAAAAAAGCTTGGCCGTATAGGTGTAGCAATCTGTGAAGATTTCTGGCATGTATCACTTCCTTACCTTCTTGCTCACCAGGGAGCAAAACTGCTCTTTGTGCTCATGTCCAGTCCTTTGCGCATGTCCCCTGGAAGCGGTAATCCGCCAATTGTAACACAGTGGCAGACCATTGCCACTACCTATGCATTTTTATTCAGCACCTATGTTGCCTGTGTAAATCGAGTTGGTAATGAAGACAGTTTCACCTATTGGGGCAACTCATCACTGACAGGGCCTGACGGCACCCTTCTTTGCGCTGCACCCCTGTTTCAACCGCAAACAATGGATGCGATCCTCGATTTTGCAGAGGTTAAACGCGCCCGATTAAACTCCTCCCATTTTCTTGATGAAGATCTACGCCTCATCAGTGCAGAACTGAACGACATCATTGCTCAAGGGCGTCAATTATGAACATCCTGACTGTTTATTGTTCCATCGAAAAGCCGGGAGGTGTCAGACTCATCCGATATGCTTCAGGGAGCAGTTTCATGGCAGCCAAGGCCTGATCCTCCCTTTCAAACAATCCGAAAACAGCGGAACCGCTACCGGAAAGAGAGACGAAAACAGACCCTGCATCAAGAAGTTCTGACTTGACAAACTTCACAACAGGGAAGTGATCAAATACTGCAGGTTCAAAATCATTTTCAAAAACCGGTAAAATTTCTTTTTTCCCTGAAAGACATAACTCTTTCACGCATTTTTTCAAATCAGGAAGCTCACGATCAAAATGCGGATAAAAATTTTTGTACGCCCATACTGTTGAAATGTGTTCTTCAGGAAAAACTGTAACTATATAATAAGGAAGAGTAAAACCAAGATCATCAAGATCGTCACCAATACCTCTGGCATAGGCAAGCCCTTTAATCTCAAGAAAATACGGTACGTCTGCACCAAGAGCGACAGCAAGAAGATGCAGATCGTCGGAAGAAGCATTAACCTGCCAGAGGTCATTGAGAACCCTGAGCACTGTTGCAGCATCACTGCTTCCACCTCCAAGCCCTGCACCGAAAGGCACCTGTTTATGAAGCTTCATCGTCACCCCTCGGTTGATCCCTGCATACTTCTGCAGGGATTTGGCAGCCCTGATGCAGAGATTGGTGTCATCAATCGGCAAATTTATATTGGAACAGCTCATCGAAATAACCCCGGAATCAGAAAAATCGATAACATCATACCAGTTGATCGGAGCAAACACCGTCTCAAGCGTATGATACCCATCATCACGTTTACCTGTTATAAGAAGACCGAGATTGATCTTCGCAAAGGATTTAACTGAAAGAGAAGACATGGAATGCAATTAATTTTATAATGAAATATTTGGCATATTCACAGAAGGAAAATCACGGAATCACGGAATCGCAGAAAATAAAAATAAACCGCAACCCAATGTTTTCTGTCCAGGCGATCCATATTATTCGCAGAAAAATTCTACCGCTTAGCATTGCGCTTTTTATCGCCCTCTTCTGCCCAGTGGTTCTGCATGCTGCTGATGAACACTCCTATGCTCATGAGATAGAGCAGGATGTCGCTGAAGATAAGGTTTATTTATTAGAAAATATTCGGCCAAAAGTCACAATTCCTTCTGAAAAAACAGTGCTGGAGGCACTTTTCTGTGAAGATGGCCCACAAGCAATCATGCTTTTCCAGAAACAGTTGCGAGACTACCCTGATCCAGTGCTTGATAAGCTCAGCACCTCACGAATAACGGCATATAATGCAGCATCAGCTGGCAGTGCATCTTTACCGAAGCGCTCCACCCGGCTGTCATCAGCTAAACAGCAACTCTCGGTTGTTAAGGATGACTCGACAAGGCATTTGTCCAAGCATCATCCGAATAAGGAGCAACCTTCAATCTTGAAAAAAGAGACAGCAAAAGACTCCTCCAGATCCAATTTTAAAGCCCCTCAGCCTTTATCGGAAACATCAAAACAAGAGAGGATCGTCGCTGGACCAACAACCTTTACCCTTCAGTTTGGCAGTTTCGAAAACCGCCGGAACGCTGAATTTCTTGCCGACAAAATTTCACACTTTGCTTCTGCAGCAGTAGTCCAAAAAGGAGATGTGTATAAAGTACAGCTGAACACACACTATTCATCAAAAGAGGAGGCCGCTGAGGCGGCAAAAAAAATGCCCTTCAAGACAATAGTCGTTCCATCCATATAACTGCATCAGCATTGAATTCAAGGCAGAAAACCCAGATGAAGCGAGAGATAAAAATTATCGGACAATCTGTCCTGATCTCCCAGTTGAAACAACTGGCTCTCCAGGTTGCAGAAACGGATATTACCGTGCTTATCATCGGTGAAACCGGTTCCGGTAAAGAGGTGCTGGCACGTTTTATCCATACCAACAGCCTGCGAGCCGATAAAAGCTTTATTCCCGTCAATTGCGGTGCTATTCCTGCCGGCATTCTTGAATCAGAACTTTTCGGTCATGAAAAGGGAGCTTTCACCGGGGCGGTACAAAGCAGAAAAGGGTACTTTGAAAGTGCTGACAGAGGCACCATTTTTCTTGATGAAATCGGTGAAATGCCGCTGGAAACGCAGGTAAAATTCCTCAGGGTGATTGAAACAGGAGAATTCCAAAGGGTAGGATCATCGGAGACTATCTATTCTGATGCACGTATCATTGCCGCGACGAACAAAAACATGTATCAGGCTGTAGCTGAAAAAAACTTCAGGGAAGACCTTTTCTACCGCCTTCGGAGTGTTGAACTGCAGATTCCTCCTCTCAGGGAAAGAGGAAAAGACATTCTCCTGCTGGCAGAAACATTTGTTCACGAATTTGAACACAAACACAAAATTGTCTTTGAAGGTTTCAGCCCCGATGCTGGCGAGATGCTTATGCGCTATCCCTGGCCGGGTAATGTCAGGGAGCTCAGAAATCTTATAGAATCACTGCTTGTACTGGAAAAAGGAAAATACATCACCCAGGAAATTCTTGAAAAACATCTGGTTCAGCGAAACCGCTATAAAAGCCTTGTCCATGACCCTTCAAAATCGGAAAAAAACGAACTGCAGATCATCTACAGCAGTATTATACAGCTTAGACAGGAAATAAGTGATATCCGTCAACTACTGCAGCATCTCGTTCAAACAAGGCCTCACATACCTCTTCTACTGCCCGATGGGTCAATAACTCATCCACCGGTTATTACCAGCTTGAATACAGCACCCGAACAAAGCAACGATAAACACGAGACCGAAGCTTTACACTCACTTGAAGAGATAGAAAAAAAATCCATCGCTGATGCTCTTGAAATATGCCATGGTAACAAACGGAAAACTGCCAAGGCACTTGGTATTACCGAACGGACTCTTTATCGGAAAATCAAGGCTTACGGACTTTGAAAAAAGCAATAAGAAATAGCCCTGCAGAGACAACCATTGCCGATTTCGGAAAGAGATCAGGGTTGCTGGTATAAAAGGTCAAGCTGCTCTCGAGCGGTACTTCAGCTGTCAATGTCTGCTCCTGCCACCATGGAATTTCAGCGATTATCCGGCCGTATTTATTGATGACAACTGTAAGTCCGGTATTTGCACACCGAGCCATAGCCCTGCGGTTCTCAATACATCGGATCCTGCCAATGGCCAGATGCTGATAAGGCCCGTAAGAGGTTGCATACCAGCCATCGTTCGTCACAAGCGTTAAAACCTGTGCTCCTTTACGGACAAACTCAGTAACAAGATCCGGAAAAATAGATTCATAACAGATAATATTGGCGATGTTCACCTTCCCATACCTTGAAGAATGAAGCTGCATGACCATCGTATCTCGACCTTTTCCCCATCCGTTGATCCCAGCGAGGGAAAATGTTAAATGCCCAAGCCATGGGAAGTAATCAACATAGGGTACCCGCTCTGCAAATGGCACGAGGCGCATTTTTCGATAGATCTGAGGGCTGCTGTTACCGTGTTCAAGCAGCATTGAAGCATTGTAAGTCTCAAACATTCGATTCATCAACGGATCGTTATTCCCGGGATGTTCAGGATTCGGCTGACCACTGACAGGATAGTAGATGATATCTGAAAAACCGGTCAACAGCGCTGTATTCCAGCCTCGGAGCGATAACCGGAGAGCCTGGAGATCATCAGCATAGGCTCTGTCAAGAATATAAAAGGGGATAGCTGTTTCAGGCCACATCACCAGATCAGGACGATTTTCACGAACTGCCCTGTTGGTCATACGATAATACCGCTCCATAATATCAGCACTGTTATTCCGCAACCATTTTTCATGGGGATCAATATTCGGCTGAACAAGAGTAACTCGCAGTCGTGGATTCTCTCCAGCCAACGGACTCTCTCCATGAAATATTGATAAAGCATAGAGCAAAGGAGCCAGAATCATAAGCGCCATGATGGCTAAAGAACGAAAGGCATCCTTACGACTGCCTGTAACAGCCAGAACTATCAGCACATTAAACCAGACCAGCCAGAAACTTACTCCCCAGACACCGGTTACATCAACATACTGAATCATGTAATTCAGATTAGACTGGGAATTTCCAAGAGTCAGCCATCCGAGCGAAAGGTCCTGCTGCATGTAAACCCATTCCCACGCAACCCATAAAAAAGGAAGAGAAAAAAGTGCAAAATGGAAACCCGCCATTCTTTTTATCAGATAAAAAACTAACAGTGGTACCGTCAGAAAAAAAGCTTGTGCTACAATGGTAAGAACTCCCCCCGGCAACGTCGCAAGAGTGACCCACCAGAGACTGATCAAACAAAAGAGCAGCATCGTAATATAGACCCTGCGAAACAGTTCACCTGCTCTCTCAACTGTACGAATGGAGATAAGCAGAGGCACAAGAGCTAACCATGACAGTAATTCAAGACGTATTAACGGGTAGGAGGGAAACGACACACCAAGCAGAACTCCACTCAGAACAGATGCCGAGTAACGGGACTGGCCAAACTGACTTATGGTTCGGGAAAATAAGGTCATCTGACGATCTGAAATGTTGATTTCTGAAAAAAAGAAATAAAAAAATCCATCAAAAGCCGGAAACTGCCGAAAGTATAAGATATTTCAGGGTAAGAGATAATTATGATCAAACATATTTTACTTTAATTATTGATTTTTATTCTTTAAATTTATTCTAATCTGTTATTTAACAGGAATAATCTCCAAGTACTTTCCTGAAAATTTCCAATTTCAACGCCATCAGAAAAAGGAGAACTCATTATGGCTCTTTTCGGCACTAAAGACGCAACCACAGCACACTCGGATTATGAAATCATTCTCGAGGGTGGTTCCAGCTCATGGGGCAAAGTTAAATGCCGGGCCAAGGTTAATGTGCCCCCGGCACTACCCTTGCTTCCAGCTGACTGTAACATCAAAATCAATGTGAAGCCTCTCGATCCGGCAAAAGGCTTCGTAAGGTTTTCTGCTGTTATTGAGTCAATTGTTGACAGCACAAAAAACAAGCTTGTTGTCGAGGCTGACATTGCCAATGAAACCAAAGAAAGAAGAATTTGTGTCGGTGAAGGTTCTGTTACCGTAGGCGATTTCTCTCACAGTTTTTCCTTTGAAGGCTCCGTTGTCAACCTCTTCTACTACCGCTCAGACGCAGTCCGCAGAAATGTCCCGAATCCGATCTACATGCAGGGCCGTCAGTTCCATGACATTATCATGAAAGTGCCTCTTGACAATCCTGACGTTATCGACACTTGGGAAGGAACACTTAAGGCCCTCCAGACAACTGGAGCATTCAATGACTGGATCCGTGAGTTCTGGTTTATTGGACCTGCATTTACCGCTTTGAATGAAGGCGGTCAGAGAATATCAAAAATCGAAGTTAACAGCATCGGCACCCAGAGCGGCGAAAAAGGACCTGTGGGTGTTACAAGATGGCGCTTCTCACATGGAGGATCCGGTATTGTTGACTCCATTGCGCGCTGGGCAGAACTGTTCCCGGCCGATAAACTCTCCAGACCCGCATCAGTAGAAGCTGGTTTCCGTTCCGATTCACAGGGTATCGAAGTTAAAGTTGATGGCGATTTCCCTGGCGTTTCAGTCGATGCCGGCGGTGGTCTGCGCAGAATCCTCAACCATCCTCTTATTCCGCTGGTACATCACGGTATGGTTGGAAAATTCAACGACTTTACTGTAGACACACAGCTCAAGATTGTTCTTCCTAAAGGCTACAAAGTCCGTTATGCTGCACCTCAGTACCGTTCCCAGAACCTTGAGGAATATCGCTGGAGCGGCGGAGCATATGCCCGTTGGGTTGAACATGTATGCAAAGGCGGTACAGGACAGTTCGAAGTACTGTACGCTCAATAAATTCCTTTTTCTTTTTGAACAAAAAAACCGGTTTTTAAGCCGGTTTTTTTGTTTCTATGCTCTATCCCAACAAGTGAAGAATATCTTCAATCTCTTCTTTGATCTCCTGTAAAAGCACCATACGCCGCTCATCAACCATAGTGTGCCGATTCTTTTCCTGTCCGATCTGTTTCTGCAGCTTTAGTATTTCCGTGGTTTTATGATCACCTGCAGTGTCTTTAAGAACTCCTTTAACAATTTCACTTGCCTTTCCAAGCTTGTAGCCTTTTTCA
The DNA here is from genome assembly GCA_903940125.1 of uncultured Chlorobiaceae bacterium. GTDB lineage: Bacteria > Bacteroidota > Chlorobiia > Chlorobiales > Chlorobiaceae > Chlorobium. The sequence continues at coordinate 9,183 of CAJAJL010000089.1, forward strand.
TGCACAAGCTCTTTGATATTGAGCACCATGGCAATATCACGATTAGTATACCGTCTGTTTCCTCTGGTATCCCGGGCTGGAGCCAGTTCATTAAAAAAACTTTCCCAGTATCGCAGCAGATAGGAAGGAATGCCGACGATTTTACTAACCTCACCGATCGAGTAATAGTTTTTAGTTGAATCAAATGCCATAAAACAGAGATAAGGGTGATTTTTTGTTTTCCCTATTTCTATTATACATTATACCGGCACTTCAAAAAAATATGAGGGATGAAAAATTTACGCAGTCTGAAACCTTACCTGCTCAGGTATAAAAAAAATCTCATCGCAGGTTTTGTTTATATAATTCTAACCAACCTTTTTGCTGTAATCGGGCCTACATATATTGGTCGGGCCATCGATACCATGAACAAACATTTCGAGCTCCGGGTTGTTCTTGGAGATGCAGGCCTCTATTTTCTTTATGCGCTGCTGAGTGGGTTTTTTCTTTTTCTTGTCCGCCAGAATATTATTGTCGCTTCCCGGCATATTGAATTTGACCTGAAAAACGACTATTACACTCATCTTCAAAAACTGCCTCGCAAATTCTACAATACCACAAGTACCGGTGAACTCATTTCAAGAGGCACCAATGACCTTAACGCCATTCGAGAGTTTCTCGGCCCCGGCATCATGTACTCACTCAACACATTCTTCAGGCTTTTTTTTGCACTGATAGCGATGCTGGCTCTTTCCCCTAAACTGACCCTGTTTGCACTCCTGCCGGCCCCGCTGCTAAGCTATTCTGTTTATAAAATCGGCAGTTCAATGCAAAAGCGCTCTAAAAGCATTCAGGAAAGCTATGCCGCAATAACAAATCTTGTACAGGAAAACCTTTCCGGTATCAGAGTCGTAAAAAGCTTTACCCGCGAAACTTTCGAAATCAAGCGATTCGAAGCACTCAACAAAGAATACTTCCGTAAAAACCTTTCACTCGGAAAACTTCAGGCTCTTTTTTTTGCATTTCTTACTTCACTTACAGCAGTCTCCCTGCTCCCTGTGGTGTGGGTCGGGGGGTTGAGCGTCATTGAAGGAAAAATGACCGTCGGAGGGATCGCTCAATTTATTGTCTATGTTTCAATGCTGAGCTGGCCGATTATATCCATTGGATGGGTTACCAGTATTATCCAGAGAGCTGCTTCCGCCCAGATCAGGCTGAATGAAATTTTCAATATCAAACCCGATAGTACAGAGGGAGAAACCGGCATTGCTTCTTTGAAAAAATTTCACGGTGCTGTGTCATTTCGCAATGTTCAATTTCACTACCCCGGTCAAGAGAATAACCTGATTCTCAAAAATATAACCCTTGACATTGCAGCTGGATCAAAAGTAGCGATCGTCGGAGCAACTGGTTCGGGTAAGACCACCCTGGTCAATCTGATACCAAGACTCTATGAGCCTGTCAATGGTTCAGTACTTATTGATGGCCAGGACATAAAAAAACTGCCCCTGAAACAGTTGAGAGAACTCATCGGTTTTGTGCCCCAGGTTAACTTTCTCTTTTCCGACACCATTGAAAACAACATCAACTGGGGAAGCCGGGACAATGACGCTGATGAGGTTATTGAGGCAAGCAGAATAGCTATGCTCTATGATGATGTCCAGGAATTCCCCGATGGATTTCAAACCATGCTCGGAGAAAAAGGCATCAACCTCTCAGGCGGACAGAAACAGAGGACGTGCATTGCAAGAGCAATTGCATGGAAACCGCAACTTCTTGTGCTCGACGATGCTCTTTCAGCAGTTGATACCGACACAGAAGCCCGTCTCTTTGATGCTCTCCTTCAGAAGCTGCCCGATACCACCATTATCCTGATAAGCCACAGAATTTCAACAGTAAAAAACTGCGACCGTATTGTTGTTCTGAAGAATGGCACCATTGCTGAAAGCGGTACACACGAAGAGCTGCTGCAGCAACAGCACATCTATGCAGAACTTTACAATCAGCAGCTTCTCGAAGAAGAAATTCTTTCTATTTCATGAACACCATGATTGTCCATAATTCACTCACTGACCACCGTCACCTTAGCTGCATTGGCAATCGCCTTTTCTATCAATGCCTGTACATCGCAGCCCAGTTTATCGTAAGCTAGCGTCACAGCCATTCTTCTGTATGGACGAGTTGTCGGTTTTCCAAAAATTCGAATGTCGGTACGAGGTTCCCTGAGGGCCTCCTCCACACCGATGTACATAGGTTTCGTACCCGCACTTTCAGCAAGAACAACCGCGCTGGCACCTGCCTGCAACAAGGTGATTTCCGGAATCGGCAACCCTAACACTGCCCTCGCATGAAGCTCAAACTCCGAGAGGTTTTGCGTGCCTGCCAGTGTGACCATGCCGGTATCGTGCGGACGAGGTGAAAGTTCTGAAAAATAAAGGCCATCACCTGCCAGAAAAAACTCTACACCCCATATACCAGAACCTGTCAGCGAACGGGTAACCTTGTCAGCAATCTCCTGAGCTTCTTTTAAATGCGAATCGCTGATAAGACAGGGCTGCCAGCTCTCCTGATAATCACCGCGCTCCTGACGATGGCCGATGGGCGGACAGAAGAGTGTGATACCGTTTTTTTGGGTCACGGTAAGCAACGTGATTTCAGTATGGAATTTCACAAAGGATTCCACAATCACCTCAGCAATATCGCCTCGCCTGCCGCTTTGGGAATAGTTCCAGGCTTTTTCGATATCCTGTTCGGATTTGACCGTTGACTGACCCTTGCCCGATGAGCTCATGAGCGGTTTTACAACACAGGGAATTCCAACGTCACTGATTACCGCCTCTAACTCTTCGAGCGAAGCTGCATAACGATACCTGGCAGTGCGAAGGCCAAGCTCTTTTGACGCGAGATCACGAATGGCTTTCCGGTTCATGGTAAAGTTGGCTGCACGAGCAGAAGGGACTACCTGTATACCCTTTTTTTCATAGTCGTAAAATCTTTCCGTGCGAATGGCTTCGATTTCAGGCACAATGATATCAGGCTTATGCCGGGCAACGATTGTATCGAGAGCAGTGCCATCAAGCATATCAATCAATTCCCGCTCATCTGCCACCTGCTGCGCCGGTGCATTATTGTAGCTGTCAACAGCTATCACAAAGAGCCCGAGACGTTTGACGGCAATAACAAATTCCTTGCCCAGTTCCCCGCTGCCCAGCAGCATAATTTTTTTCGACATTATGTTTTTTGTTACACCGAGTTAAAGCTTTGCTGTAAAATTTCTTCTATATCTCATCATTTCTTACACAACCTTTGACCTATTTTTTTAGCAAGCAATAGTGGCTACTGCTGAATAAGACGGTACAGAAGAATATCCTCGACATTGCGACGACTGTCGATTACCGCTGTTATATAAACGTTGCTGTCGACTATCCGGTACATCAACCTCCACCGAGAGATAATCAGCTCCCGATAGATATAAATACCTTGGGCATGAAGCTCGGGTATAACCCTGCCACGCTCTGGAGAGAGATACAACGTTGCTGCTTTATGCTTGATTTTTTCAAGAACATGCGAGGCATTGACCAGATCATCGCTTGCAATAAAAGTTATAATCTCCCTGAGATCTCTTTCAGCAACTTCAGTCCATAAAACTGCATAGCCAGCAATCATGACCTTTGCTCTCTCAACTGGCGTTCAAGGCCACCGAACACCTCCTCCTGCTGACGAATGTTGCCTTTACGGATATCCTCTTCACCCTGAGCAAGCAGTTTCAGCAACGCAAGTGCATTGCGCATCTCCTCATAGCTTTTTGGGTCTTGAAGAACAGCTCTCGGCTCACCGTTCTGGGTAATGATAACCGGACGACGCGTATCATTGATCTGATCAAGAAGATCAGCCGTTTTTGCCTTGAGATAGGTGACCGGTTTGATGTCGGTAGTAATATTCATGTCTCACTTGATTCATGGTTTTTTCTGACCTAATATAGTACGATATTCGATCTCATAAAAAGGTTTCCATAAAAGGAAAGGTTGGAATGAGCTGCCCACTGACTAAATAAGATGCTGCTTGAACCAGGGTTGAGTTAAACCGAAAAAGAAGGAATCGTCTGTAAAACCGTTCCTCTAAATCTTCCTTTTGATTCATTCCCCAAAGATTCGGGTCTTTCATCACCCTATCTCCCGCAGCTGGCGATGGAGGTCTTTGCGGGAAAGGCTGTACATGTGGACGTAGAGGAGATTGAACATGAGAACGGCTGAACGCAGGCGGGGCGAGCGCATTGCCCGTTTCAGGGCATTCTGAACGGTGAAGACTCGCTTTGTAAGGCCGGTGTAGCTGGGAATAAACTCTTCGAGCGTGATGCGTTGGGGCTTGTAGAGCATCTCCTGACCCCATGAAAAACGGAAGGCATCATGATCGTCCCTCGAGTGAAGCAGACGGCCTTCATTGGCAAGACGGTCAAAGACTCCGGTACCGGGAATAGGGCGGAGCAGGTTGATACCGGGCACATCAATGCCGGTCTCCTCGATAAATGCCTCAATCCTGCCGGGCAGCTCAAGGGTATCCTCATCGAGGCCGTAGATAAAACTGCCATAGACGCAAATACCGGCTTTACGGATATTCTTTATGCACTCCACCTGACGGTTTGAGGGGTTATGAAACTTCTGATGGGCGTGGTTGCTGCCATCATCGAGGCTTTCAATACCTACAAGGAGCGCTCCGCACCCTGAGCGGGAAAATGCATTGAGCAATTTCGGTTTTTCACCGAGAGCAGTTGTGGCCTGACCAACCCAGCTGATTCCAAAAGGCACAAGCTCAGTGAAAAGTTTTTCGGCATAGGACTCGTCAGCATTGATTGTGTCGTCCAGAAAGAAAAAAATCCTTTTATCCTGTTTCAGAAACGCTTCAACTTCCCTGAGTACCTCAGGAATACTACGGTGACGCAGCTTGTGGCCGTTCATGACATGCACATTGCAAAAATCGCAACTGTAGGGACACCCACGGGTAGTCTGCACTACATTGGTGGTAAAATAGCTCTGGATATCAAGCGCATGTTTGTCTACAAATCGATCAACTGAAAGATCAGGAAACGATGCGACTCTGTATTCAGCTTTCAAGCTGTCACTGAGGAGATCTTCCTGCACCTCTTTCCAGATATCGTCAGCCTCCCCTATGACCAATACATCGGCATGATCGCGGCACTGCTCTGGAAAAATGGTCACATAAGGACCACCAAGCACAACTTTTATCCCTTTTGAACGAAGCGCACGGGCAAGTTCAAACGCAGGCTTTACCGCCCCGGTCTGAACACTTATGCCAACAAGATCCCAGGGACGGTCAAGAGGAACTTTTTCAAAGCGAAGATCGCAGATGGTCTGACTAACACCCGGCACCTTCTGAGAACTGAGAATCATCAGGGCAAGCGGGGGAATGGCAAACTGCGCACGTCGGATAACATTGCTCAAAACAGTGTCTTTCAGTGAACTGATAAAACTGTGTTTGGAGGAGGCACTGTCCAAAAGAGATGTACCGTCAACACCACTGTCAGCCTGAATAAATACGAGCAGCACCTGCTTGTTATGCCCCATACTACCCTTCATCAGTTAATTCTGCCTGTCCTTGCAAGTTCCTGTAATTTTTTCAACTCAAGCAGTGCCTCAATCGGGGTGAGTCGATCAAGTTCGAGAGACTCAAGAGCATTGCGGAGAAGAGCATCAGACTCTTCAAAGAGGCTGATCTGCATACTTTTAATTTTTGGTGGGCGGTTCGGGGGAATTTCGATATCGCGTTTTTCCATCCCCGCAAGAATCTCTTTGGCACGGGAAATGACTTCAGCAGGCATTCCGGCCATTTTAGCCACCTCTATACCGTAACTGTTGTCAGTGGAACCTCTGACAATCTTCCTTAAAAAAATAACCCTGTCGGCAGTTTCGACGACGGTGGCATTGTAGTTCACAACACCGGGCAGACGGGTTTCAAGTTCGGCAAGCTCATGATAATGCGTTGCGAACAAGCTCCTTGCCTGAATAGAATGCGATATATATTCGCTCATTGACCATGCAATCGACATACCGTCAAACGTACTGGTTCCCCTTCCGATTTCATCGAGCAGGAGCAGGCTGCTTGTTGTTGCGTTGTTGAGAATACTTGCCGCTTCATTCATTTCCACAAGAAAGGTGCTTTCACCGGAGGTAATGTTGTCCGAAGCGCCAACCCGGGTAAAAATCCTGTCCACAAGCCCGATTTCAGCGCGCTCGGCCGGGACGAAACTTCCAGCTTGCGCAAGCAGAACAATAAGCCCTGTCTGGCGCAGAAACGAACTTTTTCCAGCCATATTAGGACCGGTTATAATCAGCATTTTCTGCTTTTCATCCATCAGACAGTCATTCGGCACATATGGCTCATCAGCACTCATCATTCGTTCAAGTACCGGATGACGACCATTGACTATCAGAAGCTTTTCATGAGCCTTGATCTCCGGTTTGCAATATCCGTATTCAGCGGCCGAGAGTGCAAAGGAGCAGAGTGCATCTATTTCGGCGATAATAACAGCATTTTCCTGTATGTCAGAAGCGTGCTCAGCTATCATTGCACAAAGGTCATGGAAAAGCTGTGCTTCAAGAATCAGGCTTTTTTCTTCGGAATTGAGAATCTTTGCCTCATACTCTTTTAAAGCAGGAATGGTATAGCGTTCGGCATTGACAAGTGTCTGCTTTTTTTCATAATAAGCGGGCACCTTATCGCGGTTCGCATGGCTTATTTCGATATAGTAGCCGAAAACCTTGTTGAAACTGACCTTAAGCGAGGAAATCGACGTGCCTGCCCGTTCCTGCTGCTGAATCTCCATAAGACGGTCCTTAGCCGTGGAAGCAATAGAACGAAGCTCATCAAGATCAGCATGATAGCCCGTGCGGATATAGCCCCCGTCACGCATTGATGCACCTGACTCAGGATCAATAGCTTCCTCTATACGCCCGGCAAGCTCCTGGAGAGGACTCAACGAACCGGCAAGCATGCGAAGCCTCGCCGATCCTGCATCGTCCAGCAGTTTCTTAAGGAAAGGAATGACAGAAAGTGAAAAACCAAGCTGACGGACCTCCCTTGGAATGGTGCGGAAGGTAGCGATACGAGCAAGGGAGCGCTCAAGATCATTGATTCCCGACAACTGCTCAGTAAGGCCATCCCGCAACGCCCTCAACTCAGCAAGTTCTTCAACGGCATCAAGGCGCATCTGAATATCCTCAATTCGTTTCAGCGGTCTCTGCAGCCATCGGCGGATAAGGCGAGCACCCATAGGATTTCGTGTACGGTCCATCACCTGGAGAAGACTGCCATTCAATGTGCCATCCTGCATTGAAGAGATAATTTCAAGATTTCTCTTTGTCTGCAGATCGAGTGTCATATACTCACTGCTGTGCAGTTCACCGATCCGGGTAATATAAGCAAGACTGTTCTGCCGGGTCTCCTCAAGATATTGGAGAATAACACCCGCGGCCACTTTACCTGCACGGTTCCCCTCTATGCCAAACCCTTTGAGGGAGTGCGTCCTGAACTGCCGTAATAAAACCTCCTGTGTCTGATCTTCAGTGAACATCCATGCATCCAGTTCAGAAACAAGAGTCTCCCGAGAGAGCACTTTTTTCAACTGTTCCGAACGTTCTCTTTCGGCAGCGGAAACCAGGACTTCCGACGGGTGAAGCGAAAGGATAAAATCAGGGAGCTCATCGGGCTGAAACGAAGCAATTCGGAATTCAGCTGTTGTTACGTCAATAAAGGCAACGCCGGCAAACAGCCTCCTGCCCTCCTTGAGATAAGCAACAGCACAAAGATAGTTGTTGTGCCGATCATCAAGAATCTTGTCGCTGTAAGTAATTCCAGGAGTAACAATATCAGTAATTTCACGACGTACAATTCCTTTGGCAGAGGCTGGATCTTCAACCTGGTCGCAAATCGCAACCTTGAATCCTTTTTTGACAAGTTTGGCAATGTACCCCTCACTTGCATGATGAGGGAAGCCGGCCATCGGTATTTCAGCGGAACGTTTTGTGAGAACAATATTCAGAGCAGTCGAAACCAGCACGGCATCTTCAAAAAAGGTTTCATAAAAATCCCCGACTCTGAAAAGCAGCAAAAAATCAGGATACCGTTCCTTTACCTCCAGATACTGGCGCATCATGGGAGAATGCTCTTTCTGCGCAATACCCTCTTCTCTGCTCATTGTGCTAATAATAAGTTATTAAACCCTTTAAAAGAGAGACCACCCCAACTGCTTCAATAAAAAAAAGCTACTGCAGCGCAACTTAACCTGAATTATTCATCAATAAACAAAAAAAAGGGGGCAAAAAATATCGCAAATCGTTATATTACTGGTAGTTAAAGTCAGCTAATAAGACGCGATATTTATGCAACCCCTTCATCAGAATATAGTCACTCCGGAGAGT
>CAJAJL010000090.1 GCA_903940125.1 uncultured Chlorobiaceae bacterium
GTGACTTTATAATGTTTGCGGAAAGGTTTTTGCCCGGCATGACCGATAACAACCGAGGAGACCAGGACGTAAGCGAACTGCACGATTGAGCTGTCAACACAAAAGGGGTAAGATAGGAGGGCAGGGAAGTAATCGTTTTTACTATTTGGTAACTGATTTTGATAAAAATTTTGTTACGCGTATGTTATGCGAAAATTTTTATAGGCCAGTAACTCCTTTTATATCAATGGCATATAGCCTCAGTATGATATTTGCACTGTAGAGGTCAGAAGTTCGAATCTTCTATCGTCCACACCCCACTTAAAAGTCTGCAAGATAACAACTTGCAGACTTTTTCTTTCCCCTTCCGGAGCGCTTATTTTCAGCCAAAAACACCGTTTTCTCGCCCTTATTGTCCCTCTCTGCGACGTATATGCGACGCGGAACTGGTACTTTTTCTGTCTATAAGCGAGGGCAACCGGCATTTTAATAATCAGATATGAGGATACGAATTATCATGCCCTTACCTCTACCCTGATTCCGTGCAGGTTCTTTTAGCCCATCTGATTGTTAAATAACGAAATAGAAAACATTTTGATCTCTATGGTCGATGAGGGTTGCCTGGATCTTGGTTATCTGAAAAAATTGTTTAGTTTTATATGAAATAGCATGATATCCGTGTTAACATGATACTATCCTTTAAAAATCAGGCGACTGAAGATCTTTTTAACGGCAAGCCGACAAAGAAATCTTCGAAACTCTGTCCTGCTGCATTATGGAGACAGGCATACAGAAAACTTGATCAGCTTGATTCGGCAATCGCTCTTGACGAGTTGCGCATCCCTCCGGGCAATCGGCTGGAGGCATTGTCGGGTGATCGAAAGGGCGAGTTCAGCATCCGGATCAATGACCAGTACCGGGTATGTTTTCAATGGACACCCGCTGGTCCTGAGCAAGTTGAAATTACGGACTACCATTAAATCCGAGAAAAAAGAGGCGACAATGATACGCGTACCAACCCATCGGCAACCGACTCATCCAGGAGAGATGCTACTCGAGGAATTTTTGAATCCAATGGATGTCACTCAACGCCAGTTAGCTGATGCCATTCACGTTCCTTATCAGCGGATCAATGAAATCATTAATGGCAAGCGTGGTGTTACCCCGGCAACAGCATTGCGCCTCGCCAGGTTTTTCGGCATATCGGCTGATTACTGGATGAATCTTCAGCAGAGATGGGATCTTTACGAAGCACATCAAGTCGAGGGGAAACTGCTCAATACCATCAAGCCATTGAAGCCGGTGGTGGTCTCCAGGTCAAGCAGTGCAAGCCATGTATAAATGGACTGGAATTAATAAATAAGATAAGTCTTTTGCTTCGCGGCGAGTACGCTGACTTTGTGCGTGCCCTGAAGGGCGGTGCTATGATGTGCAGCGAATTTTTGATATGTTTCGTGTGTTGTTACAACAATGCTCGCATATTCAGGCAAGGCTTGAATTGAAGAAAAGAAAAAGGAGAACCATGGCTGCTCATCACATCACGCTTGATATTCCCGAAAAGATACTGCTTGCAGAAAAGAGCCATAAGCAAGACCTCTCCGTTACTCTATCTTTACCGTATAGGATTGATTGACCAGCTTCCTGAAATTTTCGGGGAAATATGGACTCCCGAAGCGGTGCATGTTGAATTAATGGTGGGCGAAAAGAGTGGATATGATGTTCCACCCCTGTCAGAATATTCATGGCTCAGGATCATAAACCCAAAAGCACAACCCTCTGA
>CAJAJL010000091.1 GCA_903940125.1 uncultured Chlorobiaceae bacterium
ACTTGTCCTTGGCATAGGGGGGTTCTTTTTGTTTAAGGGAAGCCGGTCTGCCGACAAACCCCTTGCTGAAATCCATCCGTCACGGGGAACCATAAGTTCGTCAGTATCAACGACCGGAGCGGTTGAACCGCAGAATCGCGTAAAAATCCAGTCATCGGTCGGCGGGAGGATTGAGGAGATTCTTGTTCAGGAAGGGCGGCTGGTGAAGAAAGGTGCAGTACTTGCCATGCTCAGTTCGACCGAACGTGCCGCTCTGCTTGATGCCGCCAAGCTGCAGGGAAAAAGTGAACAGAGCTACTGGGAAAATGTGTATAAAAAAACAGCCGTTATTGCTCCTATGGATGGGCAGGTTATTGTGCGCAGTGTTGATCCTGGCCAGACCGTGACCACGAGTGATTCGCTGTTCGTGCTTTCGGATCGTCTTATTGTCAAGGCGTTTGTGGATGAAACCGATATCGGGCGGGTAAAAATCGGTCAAAAAGCAATGATCGGGCTGGATGCCTATCCTGACATCCGAGTGAACGGTGTTGTTGAGCATATCTACTACGAGTCACATCTGCAGAACAACGTGAACATCTACAACGTTGATGTTATTCCTGACCGCATTCCCGATGTGTTCCGTTCAGGCATGAGTGCAAACATTAAAATTATTGTGCTGGAAAAGAACGGAACACTCCTCTTGCCGATCAGCGCTGTTCTCAACAAAAACGGCAAAAGTCTCGTACTGCAGAAAAACGGCACAACACAGCAGACCATACGATACAGCCCTGTGCAAATAGGACTTCAGGATGAAAGTAATATTGAGATAGTTAAAGGTCTTACCGACAGTTCGGTAGTACTGCTTCCCGATACCTCTTTTGTAATGCCGAAAAACAGCACAGGATCAAATCCGTTCACACCTCAACGGAACAGAACAAAGAAATGAAACCAATGCTTGAGCTTTTTGATGTTCACCGGACATACATGATTGGTGAGAGCACTGTTCAGGCGTTACGAGGTGTGTCCGTAACGATAGAGCAGGGTGAGTTTGTTGCAATCATGGGGGCATCGGGGTCTGGTAAATCCTCACTGCTGCAGATTCTCGGCCTTCTGGACAATCCTGACAAGGGAGAGTACCGGATTTTCGGCAATAATGTCAACACCATGTCGGAGGATGAGCAGGCTGGGGTACGCAATAATGTCGCAGGGTTTGTGTTTCAGCAGTTTCATCTGCTCAAGCGAATGAGCATCGTTGAGAATGTACGACTTCCGCATATCTACAGCGGAGTTAAAGGTGATTTTCATCAGCAGGCGGTAGAACGCCTCAGGCAGGTTGGACTCGTAGAAAGAATTGATCATACGCCCAATCAGCTTTCAGGAGGGGAACAGCAGCGTGTTGCCATAGCAAGGGCACTGGTTCGTGATCCGTTGATCATATTTGCCGATGAGCCGACAGGAAACCTGGATACAAAAAACTCGGTAGAGATCATGAAGATTTTTAAAGGTCTTCATGAGCAGGGTAAAACCATCATCATGGTTACGCACGAAAACGATATTGCTGCGTATGCTGACCGTATCATTACCATGAGGGACGGCGTTATTATTTCTGATGAGCCCAAGCCGGGATTTGAGGCTCCAATCGTTACCGGAAAAGAGAGCGGCTTTGATATTCATGGGTCCGGAAAAGCTTCGTTATGGCAGGATGGCCGGTTTATCGGATTTATCGCACAGGCCTTCCAGGCAATTCTGGCCAACAAGATGCGCTCTTTTCTTTCTGTTCTTGGTATTCTTGTCGGGGTTGCCTCGGTGATTGCCATGATCGCACTTGGCGAAGGCGCCAAAGCTGCCATGCAGGAACAGATGAAATCGATGGGTTCCAATCTCCTTTCAATAAGAGGCGGATCAGCCAAGATCAGGGGTGCCGCTCAAGGAGCCGGGGCTGTCGCACGTTTTACCTTTATTGATGTGGATGATATTGCTTCGCTCCACTCACTGGTGAAGAGTGCTGCAGGAGTAGTAACCGGGAGCGGCCGGATCGTATATGGCAACAAAAACTGGAGTTCGAGCCTTAATGGGGTAGGTTATGATTACGGTGTTATGCGTTCATCGATACCAACAGTCGGACGATGGTTTACCCGGGAAGAGATTCAGACGCGAGAGAAGGTGGCCATTATCGGGGTAACGGTTGTCAAGGAGCTCTTTGGTACGACCAATCCTTTAGGCAAGACTATCAAAATCAACAGAATTAATTTTACGGTTATCGGCATTGCCCCTGCAAAAGGCTTTTCAGGCCCGCAGGATGACGATGATGTTTTGATTATTCCGGTAACGACGGCCATGTATCGGGTACTTGGTAAAGATTATCTCAGCGGTATTTTTGTTGAAGTTGCCTCACCCACCTTGATTGAAAAAGCCAAAAGCGATATCAGTACGCTGATTCGCAAGCGGCACCGGCTGAAGGAGGGTGATGACTCTTTTAATATCAGGGATATGACAGAAATTCAGAAGATGCTCAGCAGTACCACACAGACCATGAGCCTTCTGCTTGGTTCCATTGCCGCCATCTCACTGGTGGTCGGCGGGATTGGTATAATGAATATCATGCTGGTATCGGTGACTGAAAGAACCAGAGAGATAGGACTGCGCAAAGCCATCGGAGCAAGGAAAAACGATATTATGCTGCAGTTTCTTGTCGAGTCGGTTGGCTTAACCATCAGCGGAGGGTTTATCGGGGTTCTTGCGGGGATTGGTATTTCTCTTGTACTCTCCTTTTTTGCAGGCTGGGCAGTAAAAACTTCCCTTATGTCAGTTGTTCTTGCCACAGCCTTTTCAGCGCTCATCGGTATTTTTTTCGGTCTATGGCCTGCAAGGAAAGCCGCAGAACTGAAGCCGTTAGAAGCCCTTCGTTACGAGTAAGACAAGTGAGAGCAGTTACTAAAAGCTGAATTCAGTCCTGAGATATATTCCATAATCATTCATCAGGCGGCCATTGTCAAACCCTCTTCCATACGCAATGGATACGGTATAGCGGGGATCAGAAAGGCTGAACCATAATCCCCCACCTGCAGCTGTATGCCATGCATCTGAATTCTCTCCGTTAAGAAACACTCTGCCTGTTTCAGTAAAGAACAGTGGGCCATACTTCACAGGAGCAAGGAGTTCGAAAGTACCCATATAGAGACGAAGTTCCGAACCGGCATAGAGTGATGCATCGCCTGCAAAACGCTGTTGGTCATAACCCCTTAGCGAGGTAGAGCCACCGAGAAAAGCCGCCTCATAAAAAGGATAATCACCCCAGATTTTCTCTCCTCCCAGACGGAAGACCACTCTTGAATAACGGGATGAGACAAGCGGAATATAGGTGCGGAATTCTCCACTAATTTTTCCATATGCATTTTGATTGCCAAAAAATTCAGGGTAGTACTTCCCTTCCACATCGAGCAGGATACCGCTGAGCGCTGTTGTAGAACCTTGAGATGCCGGATTACTTTTTGCATATCGGGAGGCTTGTGCAATTGTATCACCACTATCCCTTGAATCATAATGAAATCCAAGAGTGAAACTGCCGGCAAAATTATTATCGATACCGGGAACTTCAGCTCTGTGGAGGTCATTAAATGAACCAGGTTTCAGAGAAAGGTCTACCCATTTCGCATTGACCCCTGCGCTCCATTTATAGTTTGTATCCATCGGATAGCTCAATGAAGCCTTTAATGAGGTGATTTGATTTAAAATTTCGAAATTTTCTTCTTCCAAGCCTTTGCCAATAAAGTATTTTTCGTTTCCAAGCCCGTAAAAATGAATGAGATTCAGGCCTGTCGTACCGGCTTCAATAAAAAGGGAGGTATTACTGATGAGCGTTCGAAAATCACCGGTGTAATGTAATTTATAACGAATATCATTTGCGGTGGCGGCGCCTCCGTCAAACTGCATCCTGTAGCGGTAAGTTTCATTATTGACACCGTAATCCTCAACTTTTGCCCCCACGCCAAGAAACACTCCGTACTCAGCAGCATAATCATAATTCGGATACAGCTCAATCTCCGACCCTGAATCAGGAGTCCTCAGATTATATTTTTCTTTTTCAGCATCCGGGAAAATGGACACCAACTGTTGATTGTCTGGCTGTACATCAGGAATTTTCCAAGGCTGTGCAATTGCACTATGGTAACGAGACATTGACAGGCAGGAAAATGCAAGAAAACAGATTGCTCCCTTAATAAATAACTTCATAACGTGATTGGCTATATCCGTTAACAGGAAAAATTGCTATTGCTCAATCCACTACAGGGTTTTTCAATGCGTTTTTAAGTGTCATCGATTTGAATATCACAGATACCAAGCGGTTTTCAAGGCTGCTCTTCTGAAGCAGCCTTGAAGCCACACAACACACTCAACTTTTCAGAATTTTATAACAACTTCTGCCGGTTAATCAGCAACAAAGTGAGCCCTTCTGTTCTGAGCCCAGGCATCTTCGTTGTGACCTTCTGCAAATGGCTTTTCTTCACCATAGCTTACTGTCTTCAGTCGGGCAGGTTCAACACCAAGATTTACGATGTAATCTTTTGCACTGTTTGCTCGACGCTCTCCAAGTGCCAGATTATACTCATTGGTACCTCTCTCGTCACAATGACCTTCAACAACAACTTTCCTTCCTCCACTTGCCTGTATCCAGTTGGCATTGGTTTTCAATTGTGC
>CAJAJL010000092.1 GCA_903940125.1 uncultured Chlorobiaceae bacterium
GAGGACAGGTAGCGGTCCACCATTCGCCCTGCATAGATGAGAACGTCCGCTGTCATAACGGTCGCTTTGTAAAATTCGATGAACCCATCTTTGCCCGTAAAGGCGCAGTGGTAGTTTCCGCTGCATTCCAGGCAGCCCAGGCAACTGGATTTGATATCAATGTCATGAATATTGACCACGGTCACTTCGCCTGTCAAAGCGCTTCGGCAGCGCGCCACCATTTTCGCCAGATTGCTGTCGGGCTGCTGCTCATCATGCAGGATGACCACCTTCTTCCCGGCGGTGGCTACCGGATTGGGCGGAAGCTCAGGCTGGTAAGAAAACTCGCGATAGGTCAATGGTGGATATTGGCGCTGGGTGGGCGCCTGATTCTGGATCGTCTCCAGGAACTGCTGGCCGAACCGGGCAAGCTGCCGGCGGCCCTCTTCCTTGAGCAGGTCATGCATATCGGGCGAGAATGAGTCGACGAAGCGCATTTCCAGGTCGTCGCAGATGGCATGGATGTAATTGTGAGCCGTGTGGTCAAAGAAGTGGATGGAGGTAGAGAGCGAAGCGGCATATTTTCCAGCGAAGGCGGCCTGCGCGCCGCGTTCGAAGATCAGTTCGATGAAGCGTTTGTAGTGCGCGTGAACAATGAGGATATACAGGGGAAAGCCCCACAGGACTGCGTCTGAGGCGCGCACCTGGTCAATGACCTGGTTAAAAACGGCCTGGTCGGTTTCGAGCCGCTTGATTCTTTGTGCGATATGAATGATGTTAAACTCATGCTGCGGATAGATCCTGGCCAGATAGGCCACCGACTGGATGGTGACGCTCAATTCTCCCTTTGGACTACCGTTGAGAACGGTGATTTTCATTGTGATTTCTCCTTATTATGGCTTCCTGAACAATCATTCGATTTAAAAATATCCAAATCTCGCCTCAGTACTAATAGAATCGACCAATGACAACAGACACTCAATACAGCATAAAAAATGAACGGTAAGCAGTTTCTGCAGGTTCGTTACCATGATAATGACCGCTGCAAAGAGGAGTTAACACGTCGTTCAATAGAGCCCGACATCGATAGGCACTTCAGAGGGTATCGATAACAGGCGCGTGACGTAGAGTTCCAGGGCACCTTGCCTCTGTTCGTGTGTTAGATGCGCGGGGCCGTAGACAACATGCGGCGCCAATATGTCGAAGCCAACGAACTGCAATATACCTCGATGAATAGGGCGCAAAACACCAAGAATGTCTCCATTGAAGCCGCCCTTGCGATAAGACTCCTCGGGACCTCCGGTGGTGAGGGAAAGAAAAGCTTGTCTGCCAGTGAAGACTCCCGTCTTGTAGATGCGGCCGCCGCCGTAGGTGCGCTGCATGGCGAAGACACGGTCCACCCAGCCTTTGAGCGAACCAGGAAGGCCAAACCACCACAGAGGAAATTGCCACACCATGAGGTCACACCACTCAAGCTTCCGGATCTCCGCTTCAATCTCCTCTGAGAAACCATGCATTTCAGTGGCATACGCTTCCTCCGCCTGCTGCTTGAAGAAAGATGGATCCTTGATGGTGCTAAAGTTCTTGCGGCTCGAGACAGGGTCGAACGCCATCGCATGAAGGTCGGACGTGCAAACTTCATGTCCTGCCTGCAAAAAAGTGTCACGCGCTGCACGGAACATTGAGGCGTTGAAGCTAAGAGGCTCCGGGTGCCAATATACGATGAGTACTTTCATGAGTCCTTTCTGGTGGTTTAAGAATGGAAGTTAACAGTCCCAAGGAAAGAGCATGAGGCATTACTCGCGACAGCAAACGCATAATCAGCGAACGTAACTATTGCACTACCCTGTTCAATATTGATGCCGTTCTTATGTTTGTCCTCTATTTTTATTTCAACCAATGCATACCCCGGTGATGCGTCAACTATCTCAATACCTAACAACTGTGTAAATTTGTCGTTCTTCACATTTATTAATATGTCTTTATCCAACTGTATTCCTCTTAAAAAATTTGCACCTGCACCAACCTACTCGCCCATTTATACTAAAATAAGACTTTACATTATTTTACAATAACAGCTAATCTTAAAATAAAAAGCATGGATCAATACCTGAAAGATTCACGGGTTCAAAACCGAACAACCGAAGCAATCATTAAGAGGTTGCGGGGGGAAAGAGAGTGCTTTAGGCTGTGGGCTGTGGGCTGTGGGCTGTGGGAAGATGCCCCCTTTTTGTTAATAACTGAATGGGTTCGTTTTGTAAAATTTATAAACCGCCTTAGATCGTCAAGCTCTTGCACTGCATGGTTAACTGATTGGCTGCTCACCCGAGGTGCCTGAGGGCATGATGGAAGCTTGCGCTATAATAAAAAACCCCCATGAGCACTAACCTTTTCAGGCACGCCCATGAGGTTTTCAATATATACAGCCAAGACAGTTCTTTCTTCTTCTCCGCCAACTGCCACCTGTCTTCACTCTCTTTCCTGCCCGTTGCTGACTGCCAACGCTCTTCCCTTCTCAGCACTCAGTACTCAGTACTCAGCACTTTTTCATGCTGCCACGGTCGATAACTCATAAACCTTCCTGGCATATTTTTTTGCAGCAATTACATCACCAGATTGCAATGACTCTCTGACTCGATCAAGTTTTAACGCCGTCTCAACACTGATATATGGAGACCAACCATTTTCCGAGTCAATGATTTCAATTTCAACCTCAGCAGCATATTTACCCTCATGAACCAACTTGGTATGCTTTCTATTATTCATTTTTTCCTCCTGATAAAATTATCCTCCCATTTATCGGGATCTGGACGATAAGCGGTTATCAATACGGCTGGAGATACTTTCCCTTGAGCAATTCCCCAAACCACATGAACAGGCAGTTTATTTCTATCTTCTTGCAACACCAGAACACACGACCCTTTGCTGAAAGTTGGATAGTCCTCAACCACAACTGCTTCATGCACCGATTGCAAAATATCTTGAACAAAGATATGATCCTCAGCAAGCTCATCATAACCATGACTTGAAATCAAGACCTGATTCTGTGATATAAGCAACTGGACATCCAGCAATACCAAGCTTTTCAAGACCACTCTCCTCCATTATCAATTTTCTCAATAAATATACACCACCCACCCACGATTACAAAACACCACCACCGAAGGGAACTCCCCTCAGCACAGCAAACTGTCTTCACTATTCTTCCCTGCTCAGAACTCAGAACTATCTCTCTCAGCACTGTAACATTGACAAGTCGACACTGCGGTATGCATAAGAGAAATAAAACGTCATAAACTCCGGGATTTCATAAGTAGCGTATTCTACAGTATTCCCCTTCCTTCCTGATATGTCCTTTATTGGCTTAAAAACAATAGGATATAACCATCACTTCATTCCTTTCCGTTCTTTTATGTTTGTTTAATTGTTGCAAGTTTTGTAACGTATTTGAGACAATAGCGGCGGCTTGTTGCAAATAACTTGTAAAGCGGTGAATCATGGGCGTGAAAATTAGAGAGCGGAAAATGGCCGGTGGGGAGGTCGCCTTTTATATTGATACTTACCATAAGGATTTCGGGCGGTTTTCTCAAAAGACAGGTTTACAAGCGAACCCAAAAAACCGAAAAGAGTTTAACCAGATCAAGGCTCAGGCTCTGGATAAAATGCGCAAGATTGAGCGGGATTTTATCCGAGACCCTGCCGGGGTGTTTTCGAGAAAAGCAATGATTGGTGATGATTTCATAGAGTTTGCCAAAGTTCGGGCCGAGAAAGATCATTACCCTTCATATATGAACGCTCTCAAATATTTACAAGAGTTTACCGGCGGGAACGTCTCGTTTGGTACTCTCAATTCTCAATGGCTTGAGCGGCTTAAGGGTTATCTGTTGTCGATTCATGGACTGAGCAGCAACACAGCGAACACATACCTTATCTTCGTGAAAGGAACTATTCGGAAGGCTTACAAGGAAGGATATGTTTCAGAGGACTTTACAAACAAGGTTGACGGGATAGGAAAACAGCCGATTGACCGGCACGTATTAACCTTTGATGAACTTGAAATACTGAGTCGCTCAAAGTGTAATAATCTCATGGTGAAATCAGCGTTCTTATTTTCCTGTTTTTCGGGGTTGCGGCTGTCTGATATTGAGTTGCTGAAGTGGGAAAAGATCATCATCGAGAATGGGCAATACTTCCTGAAGTTTCAACAGAAAAAAACCTCTCAGTTCGAGAAAATGCCGTTATGCGCTCAATCTGTTGAGATATTGCAGACCGTTCAGAAACTACATCCTGAATTCGCGCCTGAAGGTGATGAGCGGGTTTTCATCCTGCCAGATCGGTCACGGCTTGGACTTATACTGAATGAGTGGGGGTATCGTTCCGGTTTGAGTTGGCGGTTGCATTTTCACGCAAGCAGACACACCTTTGCATCAATGGCTTTATCATCGGGCATGGCTTTTTTTACGGTCAGCAAATTGCTTGGACACCGAGATTTACAAACCACTGAGATTTATTCCCACTCAAACCAGAAAGACCAGATCAAAGCTATTCAAGGCTTACCCATGTTGTTGCCTGCGTTATCAGAGCCGCAGGATGTCGCCATATCGCTAATGACAACTATATCAAGGCCAGAACAAATATTGCCACCTGAGCCGGATATTGCACCAAAAGCGGGAAGCATTGCCGCAGCACTGGAAGCCGAAGGGGAAGCCATTGCCAAAGCCTTGAGACTGAAAAAGAACCCGGCAGATCGGTATCTGTTCGATGGCAGAGAGTATTCAGCAAAAGAACTTGCAATTGCAGTCTCAAAGGATGAGTAATTCAAATAACCATAAAATATCAAAGCCATGAAAGAATTTAAACCGGCACTGGAACATCAAGCACTTATTGATGCAGTTGCAGCCTTAAGGATTAATAGCTATACGGCAAGCGAGATTATTGGACGAGCTACAAGGCTATTAAAAGGCGCGCGCCTATTACTGAAAGATGATAAGGGATATTACAATGGAGAAAATAATGACTCAATAGAAGAGATCCTGAAAATAGTGGAAAATGAACTTTTCCGTGTCTTTTTTGTAATGGAAGCATACGGAGACCCTAAAGAAAATGGTATTGAATTGTCAACCAAAAGGTTTCAATCACTAACTGAAGTAGATATAACCAAAGAGAACGCAGCGCAGGCAGCGTAAAGCAAATATCAGGCGCGCCATTGGTCAGTCGGTCGGTGGCGTTTTTTTATTGATGGCGGGATGAACCACAATCGGGGCGGACAATGGGCGAGAATGTCAGAGAAACAAAAGAGCTGGATATTATTATTCAGATTCAAAATGCAGTAAGCAGGTTGCTTATGAATGTGGGGTATGCTGAACGGGTGTATGATGGGCAATACAAACAATTTTTGCGGTGGAAAAACTCTTTACCAGATACAGAGTTGATTGATGCGTTGGAACTCATCACAGAACATGAGACAAATTTATCAAAAGAACGAAAACGTATTGATTTAGAAAAAAACGCAGTAGCTGAAGTTATTGAGATATTCGGGGAATCCGTTCTCAACTACTCTCTCATTGAAATACAAAACATCCTTAAGCAGGATAATTTGAGTTTTTCAGGAAAAAGACTTTCACCGGTTTGGGTTGCCTTGTTGAACGGGCTCGACAGCTTAGGAAAGCCAGACCTTACACCAACTCTCATTAAAGAAGTTCAATCTTATGCCGATGACGGATTGGTTCATCCTGAATATCGAGAAGTAAAGCGGCATTTTGCATTGATAAGAGCACGGGAAATAATAACCGGATGCCGTGAATTGAATAATCAGCCGCAGATCAGCAAGGCAGAAGATCGGCATGGAGCGGAGCCGGTAAAGGCGGGCAAAGCAAAAAGCAATACTGCAAAAGCGGTGGTTTACCTATTCTTTGATAAACATATCAATGATTCAAATTCAAAATACCATGTATTGAGGGAAAGTCAGGGAAAAGGAAAACGTGTTAATGTATTTGTTGGGTTATGGGAAATGTTCAATAGGGAACATTCCGAATGGGTTAAGGATAAAGATGATTCAAAAAGTAAAGGTATAGGCAGAGATTCTTTTTCTACCTACCTCAATATGTGGCGAAAACCAACTGAGAACTAACTTCTAACGTTACTTGTTACTTCCTAAACTGAGCTATTCGAAAAACGGTACCTCTTTCAAGGACAGAAATACAAAAAAGAAAGGCAACAAAGCAAAATTATAGCTTTACAGCTTTCATAATCTGGATTTTATACTCAAAAAAGATTACTCCAGAACAAATC
>CAJAJL010000093.1 GCA_903940125.1 uncultured Chlorobiaceae bacterium
GATTTGTTCTGGAGTAATCTTTTTTGAGTATAAAATCCAGATTATGAAAGCTGTAAAGCTATAATTTTGCTTTGTTGCCTTTCTTTTTTGTATTTCTGTCCTTGAAAGAGGTACCGTTTTTCGAATAGCTCAGTTTAGGAACCTGTCAGTCGATGATAGCATCCTTCGAAGATCGCCTGTTAAGTACGCTACGTGCGTTTAATCATATCCTGCATGCTTTTCTTGCCATAGCGCTCGTTTTGGCAAGCATCATGGTGTTGTGGGAGTTTATCATGGCTGTTGTTCATTCATTTGAAATAAATAATCTTGCTCATGGTTTTCTGCAGGCATTGGGAACTCTCTTTATTGTGTGGACACTGTCAAGCCTGATTTCTGCAGAAATCAATTATGTCCAGACCGGGGTGTTTCATGTTGTCGTGTTCATTGAAGTAGCCATGATAACTCTTCTTCGGCAGCTGATCGTTGAACCTGTCCGTACCGTCACTGCCGGTCAGAGTTTGGAACAGGCTACCAATACATGGCATTATGGTCTGTTGCTTGCATCCCTTCTCGTTATAGGCATTCTGCACAAACTGGTGACCAGTTCAGAAAAAAAAGGTTCGGATCATGAATCCTCAACATCCAGTTCCAATCTGTCCGACCACAAAAAAATGTTATAAGTCCTATAAGTCGTATTTGTCCTATATGACCTATCATCCTAACTCTTCAACTTATGATTACCGCCACGACACTCGAATTTCTCACAGACCTGAAAGCCAATAATACCAAGGCGTGGTTCGATGAGCACAAAAAAGAGTATCAGAAGGCGCAGGGTGATGTGTTGGATACCGTTGTAAAACTGCTTGTTGAAATAGCAGGATTTGATGTGGATATTGCAACCTCACATCTTGATCCGAAAGCATGTATCATGCGCATCAACCGCGACATACGCTTTTCAAAAGACAAAACGCCCTATAAAACAAACTTTTTTGCCTTTATCAGCAAGGGAGGCAGGAAAAGCCCCTATGCAGGGTATTATCTCCATGTGGAACCTGGAGCATCATTTGTCGGAGGGGGCATCTATATGCCCGAAACCGCTATTCTTGATCAGATAAGGCACCAGATTGACAGCTTTTTCAGTGAGTGGCAATCGATTATTAGCGACAATAATCTTCTACACTGTTTCCCTGAAAGCGTCAAAGCTTCAGGCAAATTGGTCAGGCCTCCAAAAGGTTATGACAGTACAAGCCCGGCCATAGACTATCTCAAATGCAAAGACTACTATACCCAACGTTTTCTCAGCGATGAAGAAGTAACCGATCCCGCATTTATTGCATCGCTTTCCAGGACTTTCAAATCAGTGAACCCATTGATTAATTTTCTCAATCGATCCCTTTAATTTCAACGCTTTACGTTTGGCGAGTTCAGGGTATGTTCTCATTGCAGGTTTGATAGTTTCCGGCATCAATGCTGCATTCCTTGCCTCCGATGGTTATGCAAACAGCGGTTCTGCGTGGATGATGACACGGTAGGCGTCAGGCAGGGACTGGTAAATTGCTCCTTCAAGGCGGCTTGTGAGTGAGTGAACCTCCTCCAGAAGCACTTCATCGTTAAATGAGCAGTGAAGTGTAATGAAAAGCTTCTGCTTATCATTTTTCCTGATCAGGATGTCGTGGACGTTCTGAACATTGTCAATGTGATGTGCGACATTGACAATGATGTCGCGCACATGTTTTTCTTCTTCAGGGGGAAGGGAACTGGTACTATGCTCATCATTTCGGAGCGGATCAATATGGATACAGATATCAAGTTCTTCATCGAACTCCCTGTGCAGTTCCTCTTCAAGTGCGTTAACCGTATCGTGTGCCTGCTTTATGGTAAGCTGGTGGTCAATTTCAACATCGAAGGTAATGTGCTTGTTTTTGTCGGTCAGGTTTGTCGAAATGTTATGGGCGTGAAGGTTGTGATTAAGACCAATCACGTGCACCCGTTCGGCTATCGTTTCGTTGTTGAGTGCAATAGGTTTGGTATTGATGGTAAAATCAGCCACGGGGAAATTTTCACGTACCTTCTGCTCAATATTCCTGCAGATTTGCTGAACTTTTTCGACCGATAAAGTCCTGTTTACACAGATGACCATTTCAACAAATACTTGAGGGCCTGTAGGTTTTACCCTGAGTTTATCGATGGCAATTACTCCGTCGATGGTCATGGTTATCTCTTCAATCCGTTCCGAAAGGCCTTCCGGTGCAGCATCAATCAAGATATCGATTGTTTTTTTCCCGAGCTTGAAAGCTGCCCATCCTACTAACAGGGCGACAGCAATACCCGCTGCAGCATCTGCCCAGGCAACACCCATTCGCACGAAAATAAGACCGACAAGGACAACAGCCGAGCTGAGAATATCAGAGCTGAAGTGAAGTGCATCAGCTTCAAGTGCCTGGCTGTTGGTCTCTTTTGCAACTTTTTTCAGCGCTCTCGACCGCGAAAAATCAACAATGATGGAAATGATCATAATGGCAAATGCATACCATGTGACCTCTAATTCGACGGTTCCTCCTTTCAGGCGGTCAACTGCGGCATAAATGATCCATGCGCTTGTAACAATAAGCAGTCCGGTTTCGATAAGTGCCGAAACACTTTCCACCTTGGCATGCCCATAGTGATGTTTACTGTCGGCAGGTTTATCGCTCATTCTGACCGCAAACAGAGTAAGACCCGCAGCGCCGAAGTCAAGAGCTGAATGCGCTGCTTCAGAAATAATGCCGATGCTGCCGGTTATGATGCCGACCACCAGTTTCATGGCGGTAAGCAGGAGGCTTGCTGCTACTGAGCTTAGAGCTACCTTTTGTTTTTTCAGACTGTTTTCCATCCCTCTCTTTATGCGTCAATAATGTTTCTATCTTTACATCGTCTCGATGTTGAATGTACCGACATACAGCTCCCTCTGCAAATGCCGTTATGTGCAAAAGCAACTATTACCTGCATATATTGTTATATTCAAACCACACACACAACCATACTTTATGAAAATAGGTATTATCTGTCATCCCACCTATGGAGGCAGCGGGGCAATTGCAACTGAGCTTGGCAAGGCGCTGGCAGCCAAAGGTCACACGGTTCATTTTTTCAGCCAATCGGTACCCTTTCGGCTTGGTACTTTTTCAAAAAATATCTTCTACCACGAGGTCGAACTCAAGCATTACCCTCTTTTTGAGTGTTCTTTTTATTCCCTTGCTCTTGCTTCAAAAATAGCTGAGGTCGCTTATTATGAAAATCTCGATGTGGTGCATGCACATTATGCTATTCCACATGCTCTCAGTGCCATGCTTGCCCGACAGATGCTCGATGACAAGTGTTCCCATTCGAAGTGTTTCAAGATCGCTACGACACTGCATGGCACTGATATCACAGTTGTTGGCGCCGATCGGGGGATGCAGGATGTTGTCCGTCTTGCTATCAACAAGTCTGATGGGGTAACATCTGTCTCAGAGTACCTGAAGGATGAAACTGTCAGGATGTTCAGCCCGAAAAAGGATATTACGGTGATTTCTAATTTTGTCGACACCTCGTTTTTTTTTCGCTCTCCAAAACAGGAAATCCGTGAACAGCTCGGTATCGGGGATGAAAAAGTAGTCATTCATATCTCCAATTTCAGACCTGTAAAATGTATTGGTGATATTATCCGGATTTTTTATGCTATAAGCCGAAAAATTAATGCAACACTGCTTCTTGTCGGTGACGGTCCCGAACGCAGTGAAGCTGAGATTCTCGTACGGGAGTTGGGAATTGCAGATCGGGTCAGGTTTCTCGGCAAACTTGAGGTTATTGTTCCGCTGCTATCTATTGCCGATCTTATGCTGATGCCCAGTAATGCGGAGTCATTCGGTCTTGCAGCTCTCGAAGCTATGGCCTGTGGAGTGCCGGTTGTGGCCACCCTGGCAGGCGGGTTTCCTGAATTTATTGTTCCAGGGGTTCATGGTTATCTTCTTGCTCCTGGAGATATTGAGGGTATGACAGAGAAAGCCCTGCTTCTTCTTACAGACTACGGCCATTGGCTTGATTGTTCCGAAGCCTCTATTCTTCAAGCGAAGCATTTCGAAACAGCTTCGCTTGTTGAACAGTATGAAGAGTATTACACAAGGCTTCTTGAAGAGGGATAATGTGTCGGATTCTTTTCAGTAGCGTTTGGTCGAAAGGAGTACGCTGCGGTATTTTTCAAGGTTTTCAAGCACCTCTCCTGTACCTCTCGCCACCGCAGTCAGTGGATCTTCGCTGATATGTACCGCCAGTCTGGTCTCCTCATTGATTTTTTTGTCAAGCCCTTTGATCAGTGCTCCGCCTCCGGCAAGGAAAAGACCTCGGTCGAGAATATCTGCCGATAATTCAGGTTTGGTCACCTCAAGACTTTTTTTAATCGATGTGATGATCTGGCTGATCGGGGTGGCAATGGCTTCCCTTATGGTGGCTGAGTTCACTTCTCGTTCTTCGGGGAGTGCGGTCACAAGGTTTCTGCCCCTGACCATCATGGTCATCTCTTTTTCAAGTTTGTAGGCCGATGCAATTTTTATTTTGACATCTTCAGCTGTGCGTTCACCGATGGCCAGACTGTATGCCTTGCGGAAGTGACGCATAATAGCGTTGGTGATATCGGTTCCCGCAACCCTCAGGGATTCGCCGGATGCAATGCCGCCGAGAGAAATGACGGCAATTTCCGTTGTTCCACCACCGATATCGACAATCATGTTGCCCATCGGTTCCTTGACGTCAAGGCCGATACCAATTGCCGCAGCCATTGGTTCAGTCACAAGATAAACCTCTCTGGCACCAACATGTTCGGCAGAGTCGCGTACAGCGCGTTTTTCGACCTCAGTGATGCCCGAAGGTATACCGATCACCATACGACGGATACCGAATGAAAATTGTGTTTTTGTTTTATTGATCAGTCCTTTGATCAGCTCTTCCGTTGCTTCATAGTCAGCAATAACTCCACTTGCGAGAGGGCGGATTGTAATAATGCCGGGATGGGTTTTTTCATGCATGAGAAGTGCTTCATGGCCGATCGCAACAATTTTCCCCGTATTGCGTTCTCGGGCGACAATTGATGGTTCATTTAAAACAACGCCTTTGCCCCGGATAAAAATTAATGTATTTGCTGTTCCGAGATCAATTGCTATATCTCTGAACAGATTGCTGAAAAAGCTCATCTTAACATGGTTCGATGTGTAACTCATAGTGGCTTGGAAAGAAGCTTATTCAGGCTATATTCCAAGGTTTTAACTGAACCCTTAAGGTAGTTAATGGAATTTTTTTTTCAAATGAAAAGAGTGTTTTGATGGTTCTTTTTTTCAGCAATTTTTCCTCTTCTCTCTGCAGTTGCAGGGGTTCCGATAAATAGAGCTATTGAGTACATTATTACAAGCGAGTTCTTGAATTCACGATAACCAAAAATCAGTAACAAGTGCTGCCCCTCTATCGTTTTGCTGAAGAACGTTCAGCTTTAAAACAGCAACTCAGCCGAAGTGTAACGTATGATGTTTCGGTGCAATCTACAGTTGATGAAATATTGAAGAATGTACGGCAGCAGGGTGACCATGCTGTTCTTGACTACACTGAGAGGTTCCAGGGAGTCCGGCTTAAGGATATGATGGTGTCTTCAGAGGAAATACAGCATGCATATGAACATGCAGATAGCGGGTTTCTCGAGGTACTTGAAGAAGCCTACAGCAATATTATTCGTTTTCATCAGCACGAAGTCGAAAAAAGTTTTTTTTATGAAGCTGATGGAGGTGTGATTCTCGGTCAGCGGGTAACACCCATGGAAAAAGCCCTGTTGTATGTTCCGGGAGGAAAGGCATCCTATCCTTCTTCGCTTCTTATGAATGCAGCGCCTGCAAAAGTTGCCGGTGTTAAGGATATTTTCATCACCACTCCATGTGATGCATCGGGCGAGATCAATCCGAATATTCTTGCAGCTGCTGCAGTGGCCGGCATCGGTTCCATCTGCAAAATCGGAGGTGCACAGGCAATAGCCGCTTTTGCCTATGGGACGGAAACCCTTCCCAAAGTCGATATTATTACCGGTCCGGGGAACAAATACGTAGCACTGGCTAAAAAACAGGTGTTCGGCCATGTCTCTATTGACAGTATAGCCGGACCATCCGAGGTCGTTATCATTGCTGATGAAACAGCCAATCCGGAATTTATCGTACTCGATATGTTCGCCCAGGCTGAGCACGATCCTGATGCATCCGCAGTGCTTATCACTACCTCTGAAAAGTTGGCCGCTTCAGTAAGAGAGTGCGCTGATTTACGCCTTCCTGCAATGCTTCGCCGGGAGATCATTGCTTCTTCCCTGCAGCATAATGGCGCCATTGTCCTTGTAGGGTCGCTCGAAGAGGCCTGCGAAGTATCCGATACGATAGCCCCTGAACATCTGGAACTGCATGTTGAACATCCCTGGGATCTTCTTCCCGGTATACACCATGCAGGTGCAATTTTCATGGGAAGTTACTCCTGTGAAACGGTCGGGGATTATTTTGCAGGGCCTAATCATACGCTGCCAACCAGTGGTACAGCAAGATTTTTCTCACCGCTTTCAGTTCGTGACTTTGTTAAACATACATCGATTATTTCCTACTCGAAGCGGCAATTGCACACGAGTGGAGAAAAAATCGCCGCTTTTGCTGATTATGAAGGGCTTCAGGCCCATGCCGAAGCTGTTCGGGCAAGATTGAGAGTCATATGAGGGTCGTCGACTTTGATTACGAACTGCCTGAAGAAAAGATCGCCAAATATCCTCCTCTGGAGCGGGGCTCGACCCGTCTACTGGTGCTCGACCGTCACTCAGGCGCAATAGAACATGCCGGATATGCCGGTTTGGATTCTTTTTTGAAGGCAGGTGACCTTCTCGTGCTTAATAACACCCGGGTCGTAAGGGCAAGGTTATTTGCCAGCAGACCATCAGGAGGAAGGATAGAGCTGATGCTTCTCGAAAAACATCAGGATGAGCAGAGTCTGGTTCTTTACCGTGGAAAGCTGAAAAAAGGTGATAGGCTTATCGCACACGATCGCGAACTGCTTGTTGCTGAAATTGTTGATCAGGGGATTGCCCGTATTTCTCTATCCGGTGCGGGATCGTTACGTGATCTTTTCGATCATTTCGGCGGAGTGCCCATTCCTCCATACCTCAAGCGGGATGCTGAAGAGGTTGATCAGGAGCGTTATCAGACGGTTTTTGCTGAATTTCCCGGTTCTGTTGCTGCTCCTACCGCCTCACTGAATATGACGCAGGAGCTGTTTGGTAAGCTTCATTGCAAGGGTGTGGATATTGTTACCCTCGCTCTCCATGTTGGACTTGGCACCTTTCTTCCTATCAGGGTGGATTCGTTTGAGGAGCATGTCATGCATCGCGAGTTTTATTCTATTCCACTGCAGACGGCAGAAAAGATCCGCCGGACTAAAATTTCTGGAGGGAGAGTTGTTGCTGTTGGAACGACCGTTACCAGGGCGATCGAACATGCGGCTGAACGCATCATGACTTTTTCGGGTTCTGTCGGCGACGAAGCCCTTACCGGAGAAGCTGATATTTTCATTTATCCGGGCTATCAGTTTCGACTTATCGATCTTCTTCTTACCAATTTTCATGCCCCCCGATCTACCGTACTGATGCTTACAGCTGCCTTGGCTGGTCCGGGTAATCTGCGGCATGCCTATAACCAAGCCCTTGAAATGGGATACAGTTTTCTCAGTTATGGTGACAGTATGCTGATCATATAGTGATTTTTTTTCAGAATATTCCTTTTTTCTGTTCCACGTAAAGAAAACAAGTATAACCGGCTTCTTCGCCTAAAGAACTTCGGCGTTCTCAGCAACAGCAAGGTCGGTTGTTTTGGTTTTAAAAGTACTGGATGGTATTTTTATTTTTTATTATTGCGGTGGTTTTCCGCAGATTTTTCCTGCCAATTATTTTTACCAAACATTTGTTTCAAACCTCAATAACACTAGGAGATTGACCTTATGAGTCTTGTACAACAATATCGTGCACATACCGAAGAGCGGGCAAAGCTATGTATTCCACCCTTACCGTTAACAGCAGAGCAGGCACGAGTTCTTATTGATCTGCTCACTCAGGATGTCGTTCAGGAAAAGGAGTACCTGCTTGAGTTATTTCGCGAGCATATCAGTCCCGGTGTTGACGATGCTGCGTTTGAAAAAGCGGCTTTTCTTGACGGTATTCTCAAAGGGGATATTTCCTGTAGTGTAATCGATACATTGGAAGCGGTCAGAATTTTAGGAACAATGCTTGGCGGTTATAATGTCAAGCCACTTGTCGATGCACTGAGTCATAACGACCCTGAAATATGCAGCGAAGCCGCACTCGTGTTAAAAAAGACTCTGCTGGTTTATGACATGTTTGAAGTGGTCGTCAGCCTTTCAAAAACCAACCGATATGCAGAAGAGGTACTTGCATCCTGGGCAGACGCCGAATGGTTTACCACAAAGCCTCTCCTGCCAGAAAAAATGACACTTACTGTTTTCAAGGTGCCAGGTGAAACCAATACCGATGATCTCTCTCCTGCCAGTGAGGCTTTTACCCGCAGTGATATCCCTCTGCACTCCCTTTGTATGCTTGGTACCAAAATGACCGATCCGATTGGAACTATTGCAGCATTGAAAACAAAAGGCCATCCCCTTGCCTATGTTGGTGATGTAGTGGGTACCGGGTCAAGCCGAAAATCCGGCATTAACTCGGTTCAGTGGCATCTGGGCAACAATATTCCAGCTGTACCGAATAAGCGAACCGGTGGCGTTGTGATTGGAAGCATTATAGCACCCATATTTTTCAATACAGCGGAGGATTCCGGAGCCTTGCCAATCCAGGCTGATGTAACAGCAATGGAGATGGGGGATGTCATTGATCTCTACCTGTTTGATGGAAGGATAGAAAAGAACGGTGAGGTCATTGCACGTTTCGATCTTTCGCCGAACACGCTTTCTGACGAGGTTCGTGCTGGAGGTCGTATTCCTTTGATTATTGGAAGAACCCTGACCAGAAAAGCCAGAAAAGCTCTCGGATTGGGTGAAGACACCTTGTTTATTCAGCCGGAGCAGCCTGTGGATAGCGGAAAAGGCTACACGCTTGCCCAAAAAATGATCGGCAAGGCATGCGGGTTGCCGGGTGTACGTCCGGGCATGTATGTCGAACCTGAAACGTTGACGGTTGGTTCACAGGATACCACAGGAGCGATGACACGCGACGAGGTGAAGGAGTTTGCAGCATTGAGTTTCAGTGCGGATCTCCTGATGCAGAGTTTTTGTCATACGTCAGCCTATCCGAAACCTTCCGACATTAAGATGCACCGAAGCCTGCCATACTTTATCCAGAGCAGGGGAGGTGTATCCCTTAAACCTGGTGACGGGGTTATTCACACGTGGCTGAACCGTATGGTACTGCCTGATACGCTTGGTACCGGCGCAGACTCCCATACCCGCTTTCCGATAGGCATATCATTTCCTGCAGGATCCGGACTTGTAGCTTTTGCCGGAGTTACAGGAACCATGCCTCTTAATGTTCCTGAATCAGTGCTTGTGCGTTTTTCAGGTAAGCTTCAGCCAGGAATCACGTTACGTGACCTTGTCAATGCCATTCCTTATGAGGCGATCAAACGGGGCTTGCTGACGGTGGAAAAGAAAGGAAAGAAAAATGTTTTTGCAGGACGTATTCTGGAAATTGAGGGGTTGCCGCAACTTAAGGTGGAACAAGCCTTTGAGCTCAGTGATGCCTCTGCTGAACGCAGCGCTGCCGCTTGTACAGTACGCCTCGATAAAGAGCCTGTCATTGAATATCTCAGCTCTAACATCTCCTTGCTCCAGCAGATGATTGAAGAGGGCTACGGCGACGCTGATACCCTTAACCGTCGCATCGGCAAAATGCAGGCATGGCTTAAAGAACCATCTCTCCTTGAGCCGGATGCTGATGCTCAGTATGCTGCGGTTATCGAGATCGATATGAGTAAAATCACCGAACCGATTCTTGCCTGTCCTAACGATCCTGACGACGTCATGACGCTCACAGAGGTTCTTCGTGATGAAAAGAGACCCAAAGTGATCGATGAGGTCTTTGTTGGCAGCTGCATGACAAATATCGGCCATTTCAGGGCTCTCGGAGAGGTTTTAAGGAACAAGGGAGCAGTGCCTGTGAAGCTCTGGATTGTGCCTCCTACAAAAATGGATATGAAAAAACTTATCGAGGAAGGCTATTATTCAGTATTCGGTGCATCAGGAGCACGTATTGAGCCTCCGGGTTGTTCGCTCTGCATGGGCAACCAGGCGAGAGTTGCCGATAATGCCGTAGTATTCTCGACCAGTACAAGAAATTTTGATAATCGTATGGGCACCGGTGCACAGGTATATCTTGGTTCCGCAGAGCTTGCCGCACTATGTGCGCTTCTTGGTCATCTGCCGAACAGAGATGAATATATGGAGGTTTTCTCCAGGCATCTTTCGGGTGAGAAAGAAGAAAACATCTATCGCTACCTGAACTTTGACGAGCTTGAAAAAGCGGAATTAGAGATGCTTGTAGAGTAAAAAAAACATTTAATGTGGCGGGATATGGAAATATTTTGCATATTCCGCCATACAGTAGGCTTTTGAAAAGTCGCTGTTTTTTTTTAATATTCGAGAGCTGATGAAGCTGTCAATTATCAAACAACAAAAATAATAATCCAGCAATGAAAAAACTTTTCGTATTCCTCTTTCTTTTAAGCTCAGTCTCTTTCGTAGGCTGCGCAAAAAAAACTGAAGCTCCTGCAGAAGCACCAGCAGCTGAGCCAGCACCAGCAGCACCAGCAGCCCCTGCAGCACCAGCAGCTGAACCAGCCCCAGCAGCACCAGCAGCACCAGCAGCTGAGCCAGCACCAGCAGCACCAGCAGCTCCTGCAAAATAAGTTTCCGGTTCTCCGGTTTCTTAATGCAAAAGAGACAGAACGTAAGTTCTGTCTCTTTTTTTTGTTCCTGAATTTCAAGTAAAAAAAAAGACACAGTTTATTGGACTGTGTCTTTTTTATGCTGAGGAGGCAGGACTCGAACCTGCAATTGTCTGATCCAGAATCAGGTGCCTTACCAATTTGGCCACTCCTCAATATCGTGCACCCGAGAGGAGTCGAACCTCTAACCGTCTGATTCGTAGTCAGATACTCTATCCAGTTGAGCTACGGGTGCTTATATGTAGCGTGTACGGGATTCGAACCCGTGATCTTCGCCTTGAGAGGGCGATGTCCTGGGCCACTAGACGAACACGCCAGGTATTTAATTGTTTTCACAACCTGTGGGCCCTGTAGGACTTGAACCTACGACCCAGCGATTATGAGTCGCTTGCTCTGACCAACTGAGCTAAGGGCCCTCAATGCTTGGCTTTAGAGGCAGTTAATATAACGTTTCATTGATAATATGCAAAAGAATAATCTTTTTTTCCGTAGCTGTTAAAATTCGTTATACTTTTCACGGCTTATGTCAGCTCCAAGGCTGTTCAGCTTGGTCTCAATCTGCTCATATCCTCTGTCCAGGTGGTAGACTCTCAGTACCTCTGTTGTGCCTTCAGCAACAAGACCTGCAAGCACAAGACTCGCGGATGCTCTCAGATCGGTCGACATTACTGTTGTGCCTGACAGCTTTTGGGGGCCGTGAACAACTGCCTGGTTTTTGCGGATCTCTATATGAGCTCCAAGTCTGTTCAGCTCTGGTATGTGGTTGAATCGCTCATGATAGACCTTGTCAATAATATGGCTTGTTCCCTCAGCCTGGGTCATAAGCGCAATCCATTGAGCCTGCATGTCGGTTGGGAAGGCCGGATAGGGTTTTGCCGTGACATCAGTTGATAAAAGTGTTGAAGGGCTTTTCAGGGTAACGCTGTTGATGGTTGTTTCCACTCCGCAGCCTGACTGAATAAATTTTTTCAGAACAGCTTTCAATTGATCGGGTTCGACACCGTTTACCGTAATTTCCCCACCCGTTATGGCTGCAGCTGCAAGCAGTGTTCCTGCTTCTATGCGGTCAAAAACATTATAAAATTCAATAGCGTTGAGCGAATCAGTTCCCTGTATTTCAAGCTCTGTGGTTCCTGTTCCCTTGATGGTCGCACCCATGGCTATGAGAAATTTGGAAAGGGTCTCAATTTCCGGTTCCATTGCGGCATTGCTGATGGTCGTCGTGCCCTCAGCAAGCACAGCTGCCATTAAAGCGTTTCCTGTTGCCCCGACGGAAGAAATGGGGAAATCGATATGGGCTCCCTTCAGCTTACCTCCCTTGACTGTTGCTTCGATAAACCCGGTTTCAATCGTGATCGTAGCGCCGAGTTTTTCCATGGCCATTAAATGAAGGTCTATCGGACGTGGACCGAATGCGCATCCTCCGGGAAGAGAGACCCTTGCGTGACCGAACCTGGCAAGCAACGGACCGAGGACATAAATCGAAGCCCTCATTTTTTTAACTAATTCATAAGGAGCCTGAAGACTTTCTACATTTCTGGACGAAACCGTCAACGTGTTGCTGGAAAAGGAAGTTTCAACACCCAGATGATGAAGGAGCTGGGTAAATGTCAGGATATCCTTCAGATTCGGGATACGATGCAGAGAAAAAGTACCGTTTCCGGTTAGAAGTGTAGCAGCGATAATTGGTAAAGAGGTGTTTTTTGATCCTGAGGCAGTTATACAGCCGGAGATCCGGCGTCCGCCTCTTATGACAAGCTTGTCCATGAAAAGGTACTCTGATGAAAAAACCGATATTTACAATTATTTCAGGTCATGAAAAACAAATTATACCTAAGTTGATCGATCTGCCATAAAAAAAGCCTCCATATTCACGGTTAAAGTGTTATATTAAAATGGGTAACGGGAAATTACCATTTGTAATGCAACAGAAACCGAAAAATAAAGAAGCTCCATGGGGAAAGATA
>CAJAJL010000094.1 GCA_903940125.1 uncultured Chlorobiaceae bacterium
CATTGCACAGCATTCTGAAATAACGGGATGCTGCGAGTGTTGAGCTGGCACGGTATTTGATGGAGTTAGGGTATGAGTGAACAATTCGTAGGCTTGGGCAATAAAAAATCCCGGGATCATCACCGACTCAAGGTCGGGAGAGGATTTCTCCGGGAACTGCACAAAAGATATAGCATCGGGTATATAATCTGTCCCGCGAAGAGCTATAGCCAGTCACAGGAATAAAACATCAGGGACATTTGCGCAAAAAGCCTCAATTTAGCCGATCATAACATCAGGATGGATTGAGCGTACCATTTCGATTCCATGAAATCCGAGAGCTTTGGGCAGTATGAAAAAATGTGTTAATTTGGTTAGAAGTGAAGAGTCTGCTTGAAAAATGGAGAAGCAGCTTCGCCCTTATACCTTTCAGCATTTACGTTCAACTTGTTACCCGATCAGTAAATAACCGTACCCCGGAGGAGGAATTATGAAACATTCAGTCCCAATCTCAACATCACCTGCCGTCAATCATATAAGTACGGCTGCTGCGTTTTACCGGGTCTTTTGCGCGTTGCCGAAAAAAGACCGTATTGATGTTGCTGGCTATATTTTTCAGGATACAGAGATGCGAGATCTTTTGGAGTTAACAGAAATTCCCAATGACCTGACACTCAATAGTTTTGCCGAAGATAAATCATGTATGCCCGTATTTACTTCACTGCCGTCGTTACGTGAGGACTTGTTGTCGTGATGTATCAGATTCGAAGAACCATGCAATTTAAAAAAGATATCAAGCGTGTGCTGAAACGGGGAAAAGAGCTTGAACAACTACTCACGGTCGTTCAGAATCTTGCCGAAGGAGAGCCTCTGGATTCAGTTTATCTTGATCATCCGCTGAAAGGTCAATATCATGGAAAGCGTGATTGTCATCTGGAACCAGACTGGATTTTGATTTACGCCATAGAGGCTCAAGAATTAGTGCTGTATCGCACAGGTTCGCATGCTGATTTGTTCAGATAATGAAGAATTTTGTTCAGGATGAGTTATGAAATCGATTACTGTTCATGGCATCCCTATGTGTTAATATAGATGTCGCCTCTAACAAGGAGGTGAATTATGGGCTATTCAAGAGCAGTGAAGTTGAGTGTTCTGAAAAAGGTGTTACCGCCTGAGCAGCGAAGCATCGTCGAGGTAAGCAGAGAAACGGGTATTAATGACCAGACAATCAGGAATTGGATTAAACAAATTGAATCTGGTAATTTACCTGACGGAAGCCATGAAAGCAGTCCTCGATTTATGACTTCAAAAGAGAAATACCAGCTCGTGCTTGAAGCAGCCGGTATTGAAGATGAACAACTTGGAGCATTTCTGCGGGAACGTGGACTCCATTCAGAACATTTAACCCTCTGGGATCAGGAACTTCGAGAGATGGTAGAGCAAAAAAACGATCAAAAAGATCAGAAGCTGAAAGCACTGCAAAAGCAGGTTCGAGAGCTTGAAAAAGAGTTGCATCGCAAGGAAAAAGCATTAGCTGAAGCGGCAGCATTACTGGTGTTAAAAAAAAAGTTGAGCGGCCTTATGCAGGACCACGAGGACGACTGATTCTTGAAAACCACAAGCATGAGATACTGCCACTGATTGAGGAAGC
>CAJAJL010000095.1 GCA_903940125.1 uncultured Chlorobiaceae bacterium
AGTCAACCTTCAATACGGGTTGTCGTCGAATCAGCCGCAAGTTAATACTCGGTAACCGTACCATTCGGTATGAAAACAATTACAGCGCGAGATCGTGATCTTATTCTTGATGTGACGGGTGAGGGACTGACCTCATTGCCGGCTGCTGTTCTGGAAAAAGATCTACTGATCACAGAAATTCTGCAAAGGATGACCGGGTTGGATACCGGAGCCATGAAATTGGTCTTTTGTGGAGGAACATGTCTCTCGAAGGCTCATGGACTGATTGAGAGAATGTCGGAGGACATTGACTTTAAGGTTATCGTACCGGAAGGACTTTCCCGGACGGGTCGGAGCAAGCGGTTAAGCTGGCTTAAAAAACAGGTGGTTGACTTTCTCTGCGGAGAAGGCTTTACCCTGTCTGAACAGGAGCTTATTGCACGTGATGAGAACAATTATGTGTCTCTGAACATCCGCTATGCAAGCCGTTTTGCTTCTGTCGCCAGTCTGCGACCGGAAATCAAGGTAGAACTGAGCGCAAGATCGCCATTGCTGCCAGTTGAGCATTTACCGATACGCTCAATTCTTGGAATGATGGTTGACCCGGCTTCTCTTGGCATATCGGTTGAATGTCTTGGTGTTCAAGAGACTTTAGGTGAAAAAATTCTTTCTTTTCTTCGGCGGACAGCTGAAGAAATGGCTGGACGGAACCGTGCAGAGTACGATGACCGGTTGATCCGTCATCTCTATGACGTATCGGTGATTCTTCACAGTCGAACTTCTCTTGCGAAGGGATTGTCTGCTGCAGTTTTTCAGCAGATGATTGTTGCTGATGGCGTACAATTTTCCCGACAATATCCGGAATTCAGGGAAAACCCGTCAGGGGAGATGCGAAAAGCTCTTGAACGGCTGAAGAGCGATGAAGGATTTGCTGTACAGTATAACCGGTTTGTTGACGAACTGGTCTATGGTGATCCAATAACGTTTGCTGTCGCAAGGCGTGACTTTATAACGTTTGCGGAAAGGTTTTTGCCCGGCATGACCGATATCAACCGAGGTGACCAGAACGTAAGCGAACTGCACGATTGAGCTGTCAACACAAAAGGGGTAAGATAGGAGGGCAGGGAAGTAATCGTTTTTACTATTTGGTCCCTGATTTTGATAAAATTTTTGTTACGCGTATGTTACGTGAAAATTTTTATAGGCCAGTAACTCCTTTTATATCAATGGTATATAGCCTCAGTATGATATTTACACTGTAGAGGTCAGTGGTTCGAATCCACTATCCTCCATCAACCCACACACTAAAGGCCTGCAAAGAAAAGACGTTGCGGGCTTTTTTTTATTCCCCCTTCACAGGCTTGAGCCTGTTCCTTTGGAACGCCGAGCCCCGGCTCGGCACCAAGAACGGATAACGAACGGAGCATTGCACAGCCGGACTTCGTCTGCATGGAAAAAACTCATGAAAATTCAAGAAGTAATCAGTACCAGAAATTCGTTGAATATGTGGCAACTCAGATGGTGAGGGTTCATCCGGCTCAACAGAACAGAACGTTACCGCGCAAGTTGGCACTAAGTCAGCACCAAGTCGAAGTTCTCTCTAATTGTTTGGAAGATAGTGAATTATCCAAGCTCATGATCATTGTTGGTCGCTTAGATCGCACCATGTTCCGCTACCATGTCCTTAACCCGCTCATCATAGCGGGATTGATTGAAATGACCATTCCGGATAAACCAACAAGCAGCCTGTAAAAGTATCGAATAACTGAAAAAGGTCGAATCTGGCTTGCAGAAATAAAGCAATGAAATCAGATTATCCCTGCTCAGCTCGTCAATGATCTTGGTTATCAGCAGGGAGATGGGTTCAAATACGGCAGGAATAAAAAGGAAGCTGACATTGAGCGAAAACGACTGGGTAACTTAGGGGTGTTTAGAAAGCGCCGATTAAAACCGGTAGAAAGCAGAGAATGCAAGTTTTTTAGCCCCTGCTTCAGCGGATGAGATGGACGGAAGGATATCAGCCAAGAGGAACGCCAGGGAAGAAGCCACCAACCGGATACAGAGCCGGAACACGTTGTCGTTCGGACTTGAAGGCTTGCGAAGAGGAGCCAAAACTTACAAGACATGTTTGCTTTTCTTATCCGCAATTTGAATTGATGTCGTATAGAAATAGAATTGAAGGCCCGGTAATCATATCATTCACTTTTGTCATCCTGAGAAAAAGCTTCTGCGACATCCTTTTCAATGGCCAGGACTTCAGCATCAGTTAACGAGGAGAACTCTTTCTGGCGTCGGCGAAGAGGGAGTTTCATGCCGTTTTGGGTGATGAACATGATGAGGTCGCGTATCTGGTTTCCGGGCATGTCGATGTGCTCACCGATTGACGTCAGCGCGAGGTCATAACATTTCAGGTAGTGCACCTCCTTCGGAAGCAGGGTTGTGATGGTGTGCTCGACGCAGGTGTAGAGATATTCGGCAAGTGCCGTGTAGTCGCCGAACCGGTAGAGATCGGCGGTATCATTAAGCACTTCGATGTTGCCCTTTGGCGTTGGCTGCCATTCGATAGAGGTCATGAGCGGCGCGCTGAAGTCACGCAGGGCTTGCCGGTACTTCTCGATACGATCAAGCATGACTGCGCTGATCGGAAAAACCATGCCCGCAGGTGCAAATTTCCGCTCGGCAAGAATATGATGAACGAGCGCCCTGTGCAAGCGCCCATTACCGTCCTCGAAGGGGTGCATGAAAATAAATCCGAATGCGATCAGTGCGGCATGAATGACAGGCTCAACTGAGCCACCGCTCATGATGCGGTGACTATCCAGAAGTCCCTGCATCAGTAATGGGAGATCCTGGGGTCGTGCACCGATGAACTCCGGAACCGGCTCGCCATCACGATTGCGTTCACCCAGAAAGACTCCTTCAGAGCGAAGCCCCTTGGCAACAAAACGGTTGTCCTGGATGAGTTTGCCATGCATCTCAATGATTTCGGAGAGGGAGAGCGGCTGCCGCCCTGCTTGCTGAATGACCAGTGCCCAGCGTTCGATCCGGTTTCGGGCTGGTCGCTCTCCCTCAATGGCAAATGAAGCGCGGCTGTCGGCAAGAAGCAAAAAGCTGGCTGCACGGCGCCAGACATCCTGACTGGTTCTGCCCATGACCTGCTCGACCTGAAGAGAGAGTGCGGCCCTGGTGAACGCTTGCAGCGCCTCTGTTTTGCGGACAACAGGACAGAACTCCCGATCGCCAAGAAGGTTGTTGGTAATTTTATGGCGAGGTGATTGCTTCTGCGGCCCGGTGAAATACTTTTCAGGGTCCAGAATCGGCAGGTAGCGCACTCCGGGTGAAATATCTTCAAGCGAAAGCCTTTCGCCGGTGAGCCATTCATAAAGAAACCAGAGTCTTCGAGCCTGCTGTTTTCCCTGGTGAGTTGCAATGACCGCTGTGACTGAGTTTGCTCCCAACTTGAAGAGAATACTTTTAAGAACAAGCAGGTCAAGCGTTTCATGCTTTAAAGCAAAAAAGATGTGCCCTGCGACATTGCCCTCCGGCCGATATCGCTGGTCATAGACACGTATCCCGTTTTCCAGCCGGACACTTCCTCTGACATGTCCGGTCGCAACCGCACAAATCTCCCTTAACGGCAGTTCTGTACCCAATGAGTGCTGCAGTGCAGCATAACCAACCCATCGGCGACTGGCATCAACTGTGATTTCGGTATCGGAAATGGTTGGGATTGTGCCTGGCATAATTGTCGAAAAATGAATGTTTGCGTCGAATTACTATGCATGATAACGCTTTTTGTCGAATTATGTGCATTTCTGGGTAATGGGAAGCTATTTTCGTTCAACTCTGCTCGTGCATCACAATGGCTTCACGTACAGCAATCAGTAATGTAAGCTGCTGGTGCTTGACAGCTCCAACCCGATCTGAAAAGACATTGTCAGTGGTTCATCCTTTTTTCCCCTCATTTTTCTGACAGGCATTCTCCTGCCTGCCTCCTCTACTCAATACCGTCCTTTATAGGTTCTTATTTTCGAAACTGAGGAAAACCATATTTTGCATAGATAATCGACTAATATTCGATTATCTATGCAAAATAATGACCTCATGCAACTCGAAAAGAAACTCAGCTCACTGGGTGGTGTGCCTTTGACGCACGGAGCACTTGTCTCCATGCTCAATGAGTATAGAGCGCCGAATGATAAAATTATTTGTTTGATTGATAAAGCGTTTCTTCTGCTCATGCCAATAGTTATCCGTCCAATGAATCAATTGAGTATAGTAAAGAATTGTGTTGCTTTACCGCACTGCGGTACTCCATCTGAATAATGATCACTAACAGCTTCATTGAGTATGTTCATGCCTATGATGAGCCCAATGAGCCTATGTGCATTATGAACCGGCCAAGTCAGAAAGGTTAAGCAGTTGGTATTGCCTGCGGGATTTTTCGAATGCATTGCAGGCTTTCATCTGCTCAATGACCCGATCCAGATCGGTGTAGTCGAATGCGGCTGTCCATTGCTAGATTTTCTGCATGGCGGCAATGAACGGCTCAAGTTTCGCTTGCCGTGTGAGCACGCGCAGGCAATCCAGATATTCCTCTCTGAAGAGCGTTGGCACAATCATTCTGCATGCATTGACAACAGACAACTCTGCGTTCATGACGAGGCGCGCTAATCGGCCGTTTCCATCAATAAAGGTATGTACTTCCGAGACGATAAACATCGCCAGCAATGCCCTGGCCATTCCAGGAGGAACTGACGGCAAGAGCTTGCTTCCCTCAATAAGAGTTCTGCGTACATTTCTCGGTGAGACAAACGTGGTGTTGTTCCCTGCAAAACTTTCCCGGACTTTAAAATAACCAGGCGCTGACTCCGGTCGTTCTTTCATGAGATCCAGATGGCGCTTCTGCAATTGGTGCAATACGCCTTCAGTGAATCATCGGCTGTCGTGTTTTTTAGCGATGGCTTCATGAATTCGGTCGGTTTGTCGCGTTATTTTGCTCAAAAAACGATATTTGTCGCAAATGTTAACTTAAATAAGCCATTGAGAAATTGCAAAAAGGACAGCGCAAGAACTTGGAGTCAGCTTGATTTCCAGTTCGCAGCCTACAGCTTCGGCATATTTTCTGAATGCCGAAATAGAAGGAACATGTTTTCATTGTTGGTTTTTGCAACTAATCCACAAATAAATCAATATGATGTATTATATTATAAATAATATATATTTATTCTCGTAATTTATTATATTTGCATAAAATATTGGAAGCATAGCGCGTACATGGAGCCCCCTAACGATCATTACGACAGCCCGTGGAAAGAAGCCATTGAGCACTATTTCCCGGATTTCATAAGCACACCTATAAAAAAAGGCTTTCCGGTCATCTTGTTACAAATCCGTCACAAAAACGAGAAAATTGGGTTTTCTCAAGGGTAAAACCAGCCCTGCCAATACATCACCTATCGACCGGATAAAACCTTTTTTCTGCCCTCGGTAAAATGGTGAATCCAAAATTGGATTCTCTGTACCAACATTTCCCTACTCCCCTGCGTGCGTGCCGGTTGATCTCGATGAAATCAATGACCACCAAATGGTGGCGGTTGAATATGGTGCGTGCGTGCGGCTGATCTATCCGTAACCTTGCTATTATCTTGCTCTTTTTTATGGCCCCCAGAAACTCCGGAAATCTTGTTTTGTGCCCGGGTCGAGAGAACTCTCATGTGCAGGTGGATAGCTGACTTTTCAGCCCTCCAACTTTGGGGAGGTTGAGTATGGTTCCTCCATGTGCAGGTGGATAGCTCACTTTTGAGCCCTCCTTATCGACCGGCTGGCATGAGAGCGCAATTTTGCGCCATCACAGGCACAATCTCACTGACCGGAACAAACCAGTTATCCATAAAAAGAACACTCTCAAGGATACAAGTTTCTCAACATTGATACGTTTCTCTGATCTTGAGTTTCTGTATACCATAACGGATGAATCCCTTCAGCACTATAACCCCAGAAACCCAGCTATGAAGCCTCTCTATTCAACGTTTCCCGTATTAATGGCTAATGAGTATCAAGGGTTAATTGAATGGCATTAAAGCGCATCATAACCCATATATCAAAGGCTTATAATCTTGCCCTAATCTTGCCGTTGCGCAGTCTGTTTTATCGTCTGAATGGTCCATCCCGGCAACCCTGAAAACTGAACTACTT
The DNA here is from genome assembly GCA_903940125.1 of uncultured Chlorobiaceae bacterium. Taxonomy (GTDB): domain Bacteria; phylum Bacteroidota; class Chlorobiia; order Chlorobiales; family Chlorobiaceae; genus Chlorobium. The sequence goes on from CAJAJL010000095.1 coordinate 6,178, forward strand.
TTGAGCAACCTGATGTTCAGGGAAAAAACAGCTTCTCCTTTATATCTCCTTTATATTTTCTGTTTTACCATGAAAATAACAACGAAATAGAACCGTGAATCCTGATCTATATTCAGAGTTTTTCAATGAGTTTATCAGCACAATAACCAGCTTTACAACTCAGTACGATAAGCCACAAGAACGCGCCATAAAGCCAAGCTATGCAATACTTTCAGGCCATTCAGCCAAAGTATCAAGGGTTAATGCAGTGCCGTTTCTATGCCTTATAACTGATCTATAATTTTCCGTTAAATGATCTGATAAATAACTTATCTGGCATGGTTATTCTTGAGATAACTGCCCAGCCACCGCGCCAAGGAACCCCTGAATGGGCAATAAAAAAGCAGACCGTTAAGCCTGCTGTGATACCATCGAAAGGGAGGTTCAATTCCGAGCTTTCAACCTGCTTAAAACCCCCACTCGTTACTTTCTCTTTTTGAATGGGTTCATTACCGTACTGAATAGCCCTGTTCCGGGTAAGCCTACGGTATTACGTACCCCTTTTTTATTCACACCTAAACTGAGCTATTCGAAAAACGGTACCTCTTTCAAGGACAGAAATACAAAAAAGAAAGGCAACAAAGCAAAATTATAGCTTTACAGCTTTCATA
>CAJAJL010000096.1 GCA_903940125.1 uncultured Chlorobiaceae bacterium
CGGGTCAGGATATGTGCTGCTGTAATTAAACCAAATGCATTATCCGAAGCAAGGAGTTCATCGAGGTTTTCGTCGTAATCGGTCAGTTTGGCTACGGGGAACTCCAGAGTATGCCTGCACCCAAGCACGGAGTAGCCATAGGAGGTCGGTTTCCACTGTTTGTGTTCATCGGCCAGCACGGCCAGACTTGCTACAGGTTTTTCGTATCGATCAAAAATCCGATAGTTGTAGACAAACATCCTTTTGGCAAATTCAGCCTGCCTGATGCCTTGCACTTCCACATGGATGTATATCCAGCTTTCCTCTCCACTGAGTTCTGTGACGCGGACTAACTTGTCAACAAAACGGGTGCCTAACTCGGCATCCTGCACCACAGATCGCAACTCCTGATCGAGAAATACATGTTCCTTTGTCCAATCGATGCTTTGGTAAGCATCAGGGAAATAAAAAACCATAAACTCTGGAAAATAGTGCTCAATGGCTTCTTTCCACGGGCTGTCGTACTGATCGTTCAGAGGTTCTATATGCGTGCGCTATGTTTCCCGCATCTTATCCAATCATCAAGAAGTTACGTAAATATATATAATTTATTATCAATATAATACACATCACATATCCCTTTTGCATTTTACTACTGAACAAAGCTTCATTTGCGAGCATTGCCAGTATCCTGTATATCCCGTATGTCTTTACAGCTGCATTATGACTATTGCCGCTATTGAACAACGTACCTAACACGATGTGGTGTGCTTATGTATTCGCGCTGTTAGTTCTCATATCGCTCCCGGCTGCGATTAACTCACATGATCCGATAATTATTGTGGCATGGGTCGCACAAACTTTCCTGCAGATGGTTTTACTTCCTATCATCATGGTTGGCCAAAATGTACAAGCCGCCACAAGTGATGCTCGGGCTGAAAATGATCATAAGACGTTTCTTGCCATCCATACACTAACTTCAGAAGTGCATGAGATAAACCAACAGCAGACGATGATTCTAAAAACCCTTGTGAAAAGAAGCAATAGTGGACCATCATCAGAAAATCGGACCGATCGAATGTAATGTTTGCAGGTTATTGACCCCCTAACTGAAAACCAGACAAGCCAAAAGTAGAGATTTTCTGAATGGTCTTGTAATACAAGAAATTCAATCAGAGTTAGCCCTGATATGTTCCACTTGATACTGCAATATCCGTAGCAAGTTTTTTTACCGCCATACCAAGAAAAATTGAAAGATCAGATTGTTCTGAGTAATTGGCAGACAGAAGGTTACTTACACGACCATCATGCACAAATTGATATGCACTGCCCCATTTCTCGACATGAGTTTTATCGAATACAGCAATTGATACACCACCATCTTTCTTGACAAGCGAAAAACAAGGGATATCAGTATATCCATCGCCCACGAAAATCATGTGATTAATTGGTATTCGAATCTGTTCTGGTTTCAACTTTTTATTTACATCAAAGGGCTTTCCTCTAAATTGAGGGCCTATCAACCCTTTCTGAATATGAAACAGGTACCGTGTTTTATCGGTAAAACTTACAATTTTCTTTGGGAAAGAAATCCCGCCGTCATTTTCATAAGCAAACTCAGATGCCCATATATCGCTGAATTCAGATGCTATTGAGGTATTGCGAAGAATATCTCCTATTCCACTACTGATAAGTTAAAACTCAAGTGTTACTCGAGAATTTGCATCCTTAGCCACGTTTCTAAGTCGATCAAAGACACCTGAAACACCATCGTGTAGAGGAAGACAACGCCCCCATTCTGAGAGACTTTCTCGCGTTACCTTTGGAATACGTCCAATTTTTGACGCTTCGATCATCTTGAAAAGATATGCCGGCACAGGATCCCAGTCCGCATCGGTTAGCGCAGCAACCTCCTTCTTCCAAAATGAGGAAAGATCAGATATCCCTGCTTGACTCAAATATCCAGATATGCTGTCCGGAGCAAGAGTATCATCAAAGTCAAATACTATTGCGATGGTTTCGTGCATAAAGTTCTGCGAAAATTATAAGGCGAAAGAGTTAATTCACCGATTGGCAAAGACAATCTGCGAGAGAAATATTGTGTTAGATATCACTTGCAAGACGGTATAAAACAAAAGTCTATCAAAAATCCCGAAAGGTCAGACATTACCCGTAACGCTCAGTGTATGAAACGTTAATACCAACCATACAAGTTAAAACACCAGGCTAACCTTAATTGGGGCACGACCGACCGAGAATGACCTGAGATCAAAAAATCAATCCACAATTTGCCATATCTGTTTAGTCAGGATGAAACTTCTTTATGTACATTCTCAGACCTTGTGTCAAACAACTCGAAGAAGTGTTCAGACTCCATTACCTTCATGCTAATTTTTTTTTTCGTAGTGGTCAAAGCGGCTTCCCCCCCACTCTTACCAAAATCTCACACCAGATGCCATCTTTAGCTGATAAATAGACACGATTACATCAGTATGAAAACTTAGGGTATTCGCGGAATTTAATGGTTTGAAGTGAAACATTAATACTTCATTATACGATAGGATGGTGCTATTTTTTAAGGTAAGAGAGTGTGTGTTATTGTAGCTTTTAAGCTGCTCTCCGAGAGCCTTGGGAAGAAAGAATTGTCTGTATAGGCTTACTGTTACTACTTTAGTTGTTTGTTGCTTGCATAGTTTAAAATGTTGTCTCTATGGCTTATTGGCTTAGACCTCACCGTCATCATAGCTTTCCGTTCTGTCTCATTTTATGAATTAATATTACGCTAAGCTAAACCTATATTACTCTATTTCCATTAAAATCTGCGAAGAGCCAAAACTTATAAATTCAACAAGGGGTTTACTCTATTGGTTTAGCAGATATTATGACGTTAAACTGTTACAATGATAGTCTTTCCGTAGTCCCTAATTTCCTGCATCCCGGTCCGCATATTTTGCTCCTACCTCCGGTTAACGGTGTCACCTGAATCTGGGTACTGATACGTTCTTTAAGGGCTGGCACATGCGAAATGACGCCAATCAGCTTCCCATTCTGCTGCAAGCCCGCAAGGGTTTCAAGGGCAGTGTCCAATGCTTCCTCGTCCAGCGTCCCGAAGCCTTCATCAAGGAAAAGAGAGTCCACTCGAACATTCTTACTGGCCATCTGGGACAAGCCCAGTGCCAGCGACAAGCTAACAATAAAGCTCTCGCCACCTGAGAGGTTCTTCGTGGACCGAGTCTCCCCCGCTTGATAGTTGTCGATCACATTGAGTTCCAACGGTTGAGCATCATCACGAACCAACAAGTAGCGGTCAGTTAATTTCTGCAGTTGCCGATTAGCATGACCAATCATTATTTCGAAGGTTAGCCCCTGAGCAAAATTTCGGTATTTCTTTCCGTCTGCAGAACCAATCAATTCGTGCAGCAAATCCCATCTTGTATATTCAAGCTGTTGGACATCAATGACTTGAACACGTTCTTGGTAACACAGTTTTAAATGGTCATTGTCTTTGAGCTTCTGCTGAATACCCCCAATCCCCTGCTGGAGATCCCTTATGGTTTCCGCCAACTCTGCCGCTGCATTCTTGAGCTCACCCAAGGGTTCATCGGTAATTTTCTTCTGGAGCTCGACCTCCAACAGTTGGGTCTTCTCTCGCTCCTTTGAGGCAATTTCAATGCTTTCGTCAGACAATTTCTGTGCATGCAGCGCCACCTGACTGCGCTCGCTCTCGGAGAGGCAGGAAGACTTGTAATTTTCCTCGTCGGTAAACCCTGATGAGTTCAGCCGTAGCAGAAAAGCATCATCTGCCAATTTTAACTGGAGATCCCGAGTGTAAATTACTTTCTCCAATTCATCGATTTTGACTTTCAGTTGACTGAGCTCCTGATCGGCTGTTGAAAATTTCTTACGAGTATTATCCAGTTCCTTGTCGGCAGATTCGATGGCAACAAAAAGACGCATTTCTTCATCTTCAGTCTTTTTTTCCCCAAACAGCTCGCGCCGTTCACGATGAAGGGCATCATGATCACGCAGCAGTCCAGACAGTACCTCTTGCTGCTTCTTAATATCGGTTTCAGTCTTAATGATCTGCTCGACCTGATGACGCGTCTGTATTTCGAGAGATGCTATCCTCTGTTCAAATTCTGATTTTTGCTTATTTCGAGCCACCCATTGATCACGACGCGCCACCAGTTTCTTATAGACAATATCTATCGTATCAACAGTGATTGATGGAATGCCGTAAGGTTCAATCTCTTTCAGTAGCGAATAGAGCGCCGTTTCCTGTTGCTCTTGGTATCCTGACGCTTCCTTTCTTAATCTCTCCAGCAATTGTTCGGCAGAATCTTTCTTGTTAGTTGCAGCCTGGGTATCATGTTCTCTTTTCGAAACTGAATCCTTGGCTTTCTCCTGTGAGTCCAGCAGTGTAGCCAATTCCTTTTCGATGGAGTCAACAGCCGCCAAAATGCTGGTAGCACTAATAAGCTGACGGGAGTTCTCCTTCTGAAGACATTCAAGCTTCTCGGAAAGTTCAGGATCGGACCAAACAAGTTTCGGGGCGGAGTTTAATTCCGCGCAGTTTTCACTGATCACCAGACTCGCTTCAGCAATTTTCTCCGAATGTTCCTTCTTGTAGGAAACCGCTTGCTCGAGATCCTTGCCCACTTTCGCCAACTTGACCTTCAGGTTAGAGATATTTCCAACTACTAATTTCAGCTTGCCCCTCATTGTTAAAAGGCTTAGCTGTGTCTCATCAGGGACAGGGATATTTCCTTCCGCAAATGGATGATCCTTGGCGCCGCACAATGGGCAGGGCTCTCCATCCTGAAGAAGACTTCGGGCTTCTTCCATATCCTCAATTCGTTTGAGAAGCATCAGCTGGGTTTCAAGCAAGCCCACTTCCTTTTCAAGCATCGCCTGCTTTTCGTTTTGATTTGCGAGCGTGCTGGTCAGTGTCGTTTCATCCTGCCTGAGGGTAGTTTGTCGACTGTCGAGTTGGACGCTGATCTGCTGAGATTTCGTCAAGGATTCGACGGCCTCAAGTGTTTTGCTAATAAGGTCTTTCTGAGCAGTCAGTACCAATTGGTATTTTCGCCACGCAACAACATCTTTCCCTGTAAGGGTTTTTAAAAGATCGGACTGCTTCTCAGCCAGTAGCAACTGTGTTCCACCCAGACTACGTCTCTCCTTCTCCAGAAAGATCGTCTCTTCCTGCCAAGCACTTACCGCCTCCTTGAGCTGTGTTTCCGCAAGCGTTATTTCTTCATGTTTGTCCGTCAACTCCACAGAAAGAGCCTTTAATGAGGAGAACCGGCTATGCAATCCAGCGAGATGTTCAATCAACTTTTCATCCGCCTGGGATTCCGTGAGAAGAACCTGCAAGTCTTCCAAGGCCTTGCTTTGATTGATAAAATCTTCTAAATCACTTTTCTGCTTTGTTTGAAGTGCCTTCAGAGAAGAGAAAAGCTCCGCAACAGCATCACGCACTGCTTTGATAGGAACATACTTCTCATTGATTTTCAGGTCCAGTTCGCTAACCTTTCTAATGATTGGCAGTGCGGTTTGCTGTTCAACCTTTCGTGCCGCCAGTTGTTCAAAGGCCATCTTAAAGGCATCTTCTGCTTGTTTGGCCACATCTGTGTAGCTGGGAAAGATCTTCTGGCATTCGCCCAGCGATCCTCGTTCTACATCTTGTTCATTGCGGATGGTGGTCAAGGCCGCGTAATCAGCAGACAGTTCAAGAGCCTTATTAGCAAGTTGAAGCCGTTTCTGTTCAGGCGCAAAGGTATCAATCCTGATCTGTAATTCAGATTTTTCTATGTCAAGCGCCATCAATTCATCTTGTTTGCGGACCATGCCCTCGAGCCAAGTTATAGCTTGGTTCTTTTGGTTAAGCTGCTTCGTGAGTTCATTGTCCTGTTTACCCTTCTGATCCAGGATCTCGGTAAGTTGCTCTTCCGCTTCCGAGGTCAAGAGCTGCATCCCTGCCAGTTCCGCTTGCAGGGTCTCCAGAAGTTTTCTTTCTTCGGAACGGCGCTCATGGACCCGAATAGATATCTTGCTGTAGATCTCTGTACCCGTTATCTGCTCCAGGATTGGTGCCCGTTCATCAGGTGCCGCTTGTAGGAATGCGGCAAAGCCTCCCTGGGCCAACAGCATGGACCTTGTGAAACGGTCAAAATCCATTCCGGTAGCTACCTCAATCTGGTCAGCGACCCCTCTGATCTTGGACTCAAAGATCTCGCCTGAATCCGCATTGGCAATCTCGTGTTTTGGGGACTGGAGTTCACCATCAGGCTTCTTGCGTGCCCGGTGCTGGCTCCAATGGCAACGGAAACGACCCGCCTGGGTCTCGAAAGTCACCTCTGAAAAGCATTCGCCGGTCTGTCGGGACATAATCTCGTTCCCGCTTTTGGACACCTTGTTCAAGCGAGGCGTCCGACCGTAGAGGGCAAGACTTATAGCATCAAGAATAGTCGTCTTCCCTGCTCCGGTTGGGCCGGTAATGGCAAAAATGCCATTGGATGCAATATCAGGGTGCGTCAGGTCGATTTCCCATTCGCCGACCAGTGAGTTCAGATTCTTAAATCGTACCTGCAATATCCTCATCGACTGCCTCTCTTTTCCGTCTCTTGATCGTCTTCGTAGAGAGACGAAAGTGTTTCCTGGTAGGCGCGAAGTAATCCGGCCTGCTGATCTTCAGGCACTTCATGTGCGGCGAGGCATCGTTCGAATACTTCATTGACGTTCAAATCATCCAGGGTTTCCTCGTCAAGGGTTTGTCCAAGCACTCGGTCGATAATACGGCTGTTCTTCACCCGCAGAATTTCCATTTGAGTATTGGTGATGACAGACTCCAGACGCTCGCGTAAGTCGCTAATGACTTCTTCACCCTCGTATACGACCTCGAGCCATGCCTGTGAGCTGGTCACGGACAATTCGAGTAAGCGGTTTGAAATGCTATTCCAGTCTCCCTTGATGCACTCGAGCGTCTGAAACACCGGCACAACAATCAACTGAACCGGCGCTACGGTGTTGTGGAATTCAATCTGGCAAACACTCTTCTTTTGTTTTGCTTCCCCAAACCCCATGGGCAGAGGAGAACCGCTATAACGTATGGTTTCGGAGCCACTCACCATTTGCGGGACATGGAGATGACCAAGCGCCAGGTAGTTGAAGCAGGCTGGAAAGACTCCAGCGGTAACATGAGCAAGAGAGCCAACATAGAGTTCTCGGACGCCATCACCATCAGCGGTTTGACCGCCTGCAGTAAAAAGGTGCCCCATAGCAACAATTGGAATATTGGTTTCAAGTTCCGCACGCCTCTGTTCGGCCAAGGAGGCTACAGTCGCGTAATGACTGCGGATGCCTTCGATGAGCTTTTGTTCTTTGTCCTCGATACTTTCACCGGCTTCCGCCAGTCGGATATCCTTGTCCCTAAGGTATGGCACAGCGCAGACAATTAGTTCAGGAATATCCTGTTCATCGCGAAGCACCAGCACTTCGTCTTCCGGGTTTTCGGTCACACTACCGATCACATGGACATCAAGAGCCTTCAACAACTCTTTGGGGGCATTGAGGAACGAAGGAGAATCGTGGTTGCCCGCGACGACTACAACGTGCCGACAAGATGATACAGCCACGCGGCATAGAAAACGGTAATACAGTTCCTGTGCGCGATTGCTCGGGGCGCTGGTGTCAAAGACATCACCAGCCACCAGCAGGACATCAATTTCATTCTGCTGAATCGTCTCGGCCAACCAAGTCAGAAACACCTTAAATTCATCGTAGCGTTTTCTGCCATACAGGGTACGGCCAATGTGCCAGTCAGATGTATGAAGAACTTTCATGCTTTCACAAACCCGCTGGGCTCGGTAGAACGTTTCGAATATTCCTCTCGCCAATTTTTTAGTTTCGTCATATCGACCATAAGCTCATCTGGTTTAGGTAGTTCTACTGGCGATTCTGATGGTTGAGAATGTTCAAACCAAGAATATTTGGTCATGAGCGAATCCAAAAGATTGCAATCCGATTCTTTCAACTTAGCCAGGTCTTTAAGCTTCAGTGTATGGACTGGACGCTGAAATCGTTGAACCACTCCGCACAGTAAATCATTTTCAATAGAACGCTCCACAAGCGCTCTAAAGTCGCTACAAATAGATTTCATTAAGATTTCGGCATGTTCAAATTCGCCGTTTTCACTCATTTTCTTTGCATCCTGATACCGCTGATTCATAAGTATGTTCAATGCGGTTTTAATATCACTTGTGACAATGGTATCGGAGCAGGTTCTCCTGTACCCCAATCAGCTGAACGAATGCTGACTATATTGGGCTTAATAGATTTCTTCTCAGCGCAATCTTTTATCGTTCCAAGCAATGAAAGCCGGTGAGTGAAAACTATGACCTGCTTGTCGACGGAGAGATCAACAAGTCTTGTAACCACAGCCTCCTCGTAGGTTTGATCCAGCGATGAAATGGGGTCATCAAAAATAAACGGGGCTTGATTGCTTTTGCCGGTAACATCAGCCAAAAATGCCGCAATGGAGACGATTCTGTTTTCTCCTTCGCTAAGAACATCGCCGAGGCTTCTGTGAGCGGCACCTCGAAGTTGGAGTTTATGAAGAACTCGTCCTTTGGAAACCTTTGATTTCACGATCTCGACTTTGACCTGACATGCGCATAGTGCTTTGAGTTCCGTGTTAAACCTTTGCACAAAAGCATCGGTGATCAATGCCTCTGCCAGTTCACCTTTCTTCTGAGACAGTGCTTTTGTGTTGGTCGTCTTCTTTGCTTCCTGAATCTTGCTCAGCAGCTTCAAGCGGTTAACTTCTTCATCGATGGCGGTGCGATTCTCTGACAGCCACTTTCTTGCTTGTATACTGTTCAGCTTATTCTTGATTTCATCGCGATTATCACTCTTGGAATCTTCTACATATGTTGAAGCCAATTCCCCGAGACTCTTCGAATCGACATTGACGTCATCAATCCACTTCTGTGTTGGTGGAGACGCAAGAATATTCTCTTCTGAATCTATCCCAAACAATTGATCTTTTCTTGCCTGCAATTGAGCAAAGAATTCCGTCACTTGGCAGGCAATTCCCTCTTGCTGTATACCAGTTGCATCGATTCTTGTCTTCAATGACTCCGGGCTGGGCAGCACCTCAACTGTCTGGGCGGCAGTATCATATTCCTTTGCTGCCTCTGTTGCAGCTTTCTGCATTTCTCCTTTTACGAAATTTTCGAAAGATACCAGCCGCTCCTTGGTTTCTTGGCTCAGGCTCTGATGGCATAGGACACAACGGGAACCGTCAGATACATTGGGATATTCGATCTTTTTATAGGCAAGTGATGTAGAGTAGTTCCGAGCTGCATCCCAAAGGGCTTTCCAGACATCGGACCCAATACCTTCCAGCTTGCTACCGGAGAACACCTTCTCCGCTGCAGTATCTGCTGCCTCCTTTTTGATGATCGACTTCATTTTTGCAGCAATAATCAGGCGGCAATTTTCATCTGATAACTGCTTGAGATACTTCTGGGCATCCTGAACAAGGGCGTCGATATGCTGTTGCTGCCTTTTCAGCTGCTTTGCTTTTTCAGCAGGGAACTGTTCGGATAGCCGCTGCTGCAAGGTTTGAAGTTCAGCTTCGTCTTTACTGTCAAACGTACAATTCTTGTCAATTTCCTGGGGGGTTGTCTTATCACTTATGGAGTCGTACCAAATACCTTCTGCAGTCACTTTTTTGTCGGCAGGCATATTAGGCTTTTTTGACTGGTGCTGACTGGTCTCAACGTCCAAAGCAACTGAGACCTTTTCGCATACGTCGATGAGTGAACTGAAAAAAGATAGTATTGGAGGTTCATAACTTACCTCATCTTCGCTACTTACAAAGAACTTACCGAACGACGTATCAAAGATATCAACACCATTGAGGTACTGACAGATACCTTGTCCAGTCCACATGTGGCTCTTTATAGTGCCGTCCTGTTCAAATGAAATACAAGCCTTCTGTTCAGTTGAGACAGGCTTATAAACATTGCTGTGCAAAGTGCCCAAGTCACGAGCACCGCAAACATGCTTGAGGAGCCTAACATAGCCGGACTTCCCAGATCCGTTGTAGCCATACACAACAGTGATATTGCCTTTTCCAAACTCGAGTGGCTTTTTCGGCGCAAGGGCGTTCACCCCTTCAACATTACTGATAGAACACAAACGCAAGAAGCCCGTTGTACCTTGGGAGAAAGCGGAGGCAGGGAAAGAACAGGACGTGTTAGGTATTTTCCCTTCAACTTCCTGTTGGCATAACTTTGAAATGTCATTGACTTCCTTATCTGTAAGCTCAGCCTGTTGAAAAAGTCTTGTAGCAGCAATCTGGAGCCATTTTGGGCGCTCTGAAAACCATTTTGACAGTAACCCCGAAATGTCCTTCATTATTAATCACCCTCCTGTCAGCTACTTCCGTCACCCCCGGCGAATATATCGAGCGTCTCGGAACATAGTTTAATGATCGTACCTACATCAGTTCAAAGCTAATCACCTTATCGTTGTCCCACCAACAGCTCCTCCAGTTCCTGGATGATAGATTCAACCTTAGATTCAGGATCGTCTGTCCGACCAAAACGGCAATGCATTTCCAGTTCCTCGGCAGCCTTACTGAGTGACATGAAACCAAGAATTGCGGCACTTCCTTTCATTTTATGCGAATGCTCTTTAAGACTATCGATATCATTTTCCTCTAGCAGTCTGTCGGGCTAACGATAGAGAAGCTGACAGCAAACCAGCCTTCGAACACCCTTTTTATATGCATTTTGGCCATAGAAAACGATTGCAGGCACCTATTACACCAAAATACTCCCAATTGTTTGCCTTGTACTCC
>CAJAJL010000097.1 GCA_903940125.1 uncultured Chlorobiaceae bacterium
GGCACGTCAGGAGGGAATCGAACCCCCAACCTGCGGTTTTGGAGACCGCTGCTCTACCAATTAAGCTACTGACGTATCAATCAATACCTCCAAAACCTGAGCTGATGATCGGACTCGAACCGATGACCTCTTCCTTACCAAGGAAGTGCTCTACCTACTGAGCTACATCAGCCTCACGCGCAAAAACAGTGGGTAGGGGAGGATTCGAACCTCCGAAGACAGAGTCGACAGATTTACAGTCTGTTGCGTTTAACCACTTCGCTACCTACCCTTGACATCCAGAGCTGGTGATGGGACTCGAACCCGCAACCTGCTGATTACAAATCAGCTGCTCTACCAATTGAGCTACACCAGCGACTCAAACTCAAAAAACAGGGCTGGTAATATAATGAGAGGTTTTGAAAATACAAAGAAAAAATGATAATCTTATTATTTATCATGTACTGCTGCAAAAAAACCCGCAAGACGTATTACGACCCTTCTGGTTACCAGTCTTTGTGAAAAAGCAAGTATTTTATCGATCGAAGTAGGAAATATCCTTATTCGGTTTTGCTTCAAACCTTTGATTGCTGCCTTGACAACAACTTCTGTTCCGTAAATCGGTAAACGAAGATTTGCTGCATTGTGGCCAGAATGTTTAAAAAAACCGGTATTGATAAATCCAGGACAGACTGCTACTACTTTTACCCCTGAACCTTCCAGTTCTTCATGAAGCGATTCGGTAAGCGTCATGATAAATGATTTTGTTGCCGAATAGATTCCAAGCCCTGGAACACCCTGCAGGCCTCCCAAAGAGGCAACATTTATAATGCTGCCGTCTTTACGTACAATCATTTCTTTGAGAAAAAGGCGGGTGAGCCTGGCGGTTGCCAGGACATTGACCATGATAATCTCTTCAAGCTTTTTATATGGTATTTCTGCAAAATCACCTGCACAGGATAATCCCGCACAATTTACCAGAAAATCAACGTCAGCTTTCGTGTGACGGCAAAACTCATAAATTCTGCCCAGACTTTCAGTATCACTCAGATCTTCAACACAAACTTCTACCGCAACACCTCTTTCCTGCCGAAGCTCTTCAGCCAGCATCTGTAATCTCTCACCCGAGCGGGCAACGAGTATGAGGTTACGGCCACTACGGGCAAATTCTCTGGCAAAAGCCTCTCCGATCCCCATGGAAGCCCCTGTTATCAATGTATAAAACATAATGATATCAAAGGTATACGGTTAAAACGCCGTCAAGAAATCGTATCGTCGCGTTATGCCTGATCAACCCATTTCCCCCGTTCTTTAATAAGCCCAATAAGACGATCTACTGCATCCTGTTCAGAAATATTTTCCTCCACACACTCTCTGCCAACATAGAGACTGATTCTGTTTTTTCCAGCACCGACATAGCCGAAATCAGCATCTGCCATCTCGCCCGGCCCATTAACAATACAGCCCATAATCCCAATCTTTAAACCTTTAAGGTGGGCTGTCCTCTCTTTGATTGCTGCGGTTGCCCTTTCAAGCTCAAAATAGGTTCTGCCACAGCCAGGGCAGGAAATAAATTCGGTCTTTGACATTCTGATTCTTGCACCCTGAAGAATATTGAATGCCAGGTTTACCTCATCAGCAGCAGAAAGTCCGGTATGAAGTGCAAGGATGTCGCCAATTCCGTCACAAAACAGTGTCCCTGTCTGCACCGAACTACTTATAAGAGTTTCAAGGCGCTCTGAACTCTCTCTATTGAAACGTACCACCATGGGATAGTCGAGCGATCTGCTTTTAAATGCCTGAACAAGTCTGCGATAGGCAAAAACGGTATTATCCGTGATTATCGAAAACAACAGTCGCTGAACACCCTGCTTATGGAGTTTTTCTGCAAAATGAGCAAGAACCTCTGCTGGAACCGATGACCCTGCATGTTCATGTATAAAGCAAAACTCTAAAGCCCCAGTTCGATCATGGGCGAAATGCTTGAGAAAATCCTTTCCAAGCTGTTCTCCCTCTATAATATCAAGCCTGACTTTAGAAACTTTATCAAGCAGTTGTATGGCAAGTGAGATCTCGCTTGTTGAGGCAACAATAGAGCTCCCGGCGTTTCCAAGATTAACAATCAGATCGTCAAGAAGCCCAAGCTCTGCCGAGGTGTTTATACGAACAGAAGCGAACTCGGAACGAATGGCATCATGGTGCTTTTCTGGTGCAAGCCTCTGCACTGCCTCTTTTAATATTGATTCAAAGTCTGTAAGCGAAGCATGTAATTCAGTTTCAACTTTAGGAACAGTGTCACCTCCAACAGCAAGGGCTGCAATTGAAAGCTGAACGGAAACCCTGCGATTATAACTGAAAGGATTGAACGGCTCCTGTTCGTTGCCGGCAAGATGGCAGATAGCCTGCTGATTACGGCTTTCAACAACATGTTTAAGGGGAAGATGCCCTCTGTCACCTTTAACAAGATGAAAATCGTTATACTTTTTAACGATTGCAAAACCAACAGGCACCTCATGAACAGGATCCTCAGTCAACGAAACTCTGATTGTATCACCAAGGCCATCTTCAAGGAGCGCGCCAATGCCCATGGCCGATTTAACGCGACCCTCATCACCATCTCCTGCTTCCGTCACCCCAAGATGAAGAGGATAGGCGTGAATAAGCTCAGCATCTGCCTGCTGAACAAGCAGCCTGTAAGCCTGAATCATCACACGGACATTCGACGATTTCATTGAAAAAAGAATATCGTGATATCCAACACCCTCACAGAACCTGGCAAACTCAAGTGCAGCTTCAACCATCCCTTCGGGCGAATTTCCATAACGACTGACAGTTCTGTCTGACAAAGAACCATGATTGGTTCCTATTCTCATGGACACACCATTCTCACGAGCTTTTTCAACCAGAGGCAGAAATTCAAGCCGGACATGCTCAAGCTCCTGCTGATATTCGTCTTCAGTATATTCATTGCTTGAAAACTTCTGCCGAGCGGCATAATTACCGGGGTTTATGCGAATATTTTCTACAAATTCAACAGCTTTGAGTGCCGCACGAGCAGAAAAATGAATATCGGCAACCAGCGGAGTATCTATACCATCAGCACGGAGTTTATCTCGTATGTTTTTTAGATTTTCAGCATCCTTCTCTGTTGGAACAGTAAGACGTATAATTTCACAACCGGCTTCATACAGCCTCCTGCACTGTTCGACCGTGGCCGAAGTATCCATGGTATGCGTATTGGTCATGGATTCAACCCTTATCGGCTGATATCCTCCTAACAGAATGGAGCCAAATGAAACTTCACGGGTTAAACGACGGCGATACTGATACATTGGATTGTATAACTGTTGAATAAAAAAACTAATGCGGCCTGATGATAAACAGGGTTTCTCCCGGTTTTCGATAATTATATTTTTCCCTTGCAGCCTTTTCTATACTGTCTGGCTCATGGGCATGCTGTATGCGCAGCTCATTATCAAGTATCTTTTTTTGCTCGATTTTGTCCTGTTCAAGCAGCGTGCGGTACTCGGCTTCCATATGTATTCTTTTCAAGACACCATAATCGTCGAAAAAAATCCAGAGTAAGAACAGAATAAACGCTACCTGGAAAAAAAACTTTTTCGGGTTTAAACGAATGTATTCCCAGATTCTATCGATAATTTTTTTCACGCATCTTAATGCTTAGGGTTGCCAAGTGCTGCCAATGATGCAGCAATGCCTCGCAACGAGAGAAACCCTTTTTGCAAAGGGTTTCCTTTAAAATACATTATACACGGAATGTGTTTTTCCCGGGGTATCGGGCCTGGTCGCCTAGCTCCTGCTCAATACGCAGCAGTTCATTATACTTAGCCATACGGTCTGAACGCGACAGGCTGCCGGTCTTGATTTGTCCAGCATTGGTTGCAACAGCAATCTGTGCTATAGTGCTGTCCTCGGTTTCACCGCTGCGATGGCTGATGACAGAGGTGTAACCATTGGATTTTGCGAGGTTAATTGCCTGCAGTGTTTCGGTCAACGTACCGATCTGGTTGACCTTGATAAGAATTGAATTAGCTACGCCTCGCCCAATACCTTCCAGCAGCCTTTTGCTGTTGGTAACAAAAAGGTCGTCACCAACAAGCTGTACCCGTGAGCCAATTTTATCGGTCAAAATTTTCCAGCCTTCCCAGTCATCTTCGGCCATACCGTCCTCGATCGAAATAATCGGGTAGTCGCTGGCCCATTTTTCCCAGTATTCAGCCATCTGCAGAGAGGAAAGCTCCTGTTTTGATGACTTTTTGAAAACATACTTTTTCTTTTGACTATCATAAAATTCAGAACTAGCAGGATCAAGAGCAATCATGAACTGTGCATCTCCAAGCCCGCCTTTATCGGTCGGCAAACCAACTTTATAACCGGCCTTGCCAATTGCCTCGATAACCAGTTCAATTGCCTCTTCGTTTGATCGCAGATTAGGAGCAAAACCACCTTCATCACCCACCGACGTGCTCAACCCTTTGCTTTTAAGTAAAGCCTTGAGTGCATGAAAAGTTTCTGCTCCTGATCTCAGTGCATCAGAATATGAACTGAACCCTGCAGGCATAATCATGAACTCCTGAAAATCAACAGTATTATCGGCGTGGGCCCCACCGTTAAGAACGTTCATCATCGGAACAGGAAGAGTGTTTGCCATTGTACCGCCAATATATCGGAAAAGAGAGAGTCCGGTATATTCAGCACCAGCCTTTGCACAGGCCAGTGACACACCAAGAAGTGCATTTGCGCCAAGCCGGGATTTGTTAGGTGTTCCGTCAAGCGAAATCAAAGCTTCATCAATTTCCTGCTGTTCGGTAACCAGCATTCCTGTCAAAGCATCGTTAATAACCGTATTGACATTTTCAACAGCCTTAAGTACACCTTTACCAAGATAGACACCTGCATCGCCATCCCTGAGTTCAGAAGCTTCATGAATACCTGTCGATGCACCGCTTGGAACTGCAGCACGGCCAAATGAGCTTTCAGAATATACATCCACTTCAACTGTTGGATTTCCCCTTGAATCAAGGATCTGCCGGGCAAGAATCTTCGTAATAATAGGCATGACAATAATATTTATAGTTGTTCTATGCTTTGATCGCACAAAGAGAACAAAAGGAAATTTCTGTTCAGCGATAACTTGAAAATATATCTTTTTTTCTCTTCCATTTCATCGTTGAGGCTACAGCAAATAAGACTTTTTTTTGTTAATTACATTTTATGCTGATTTCGTTCAACGAAATCTATAAACATGTGCTTTGTATTTCAGTAGCATGCAAGGCCATTATTAATTCAACAAAGGAGTCCTGCTATGCAAGCCGTCCAACCGGATCAATTGCGAAACATTGTCATTACAGGTCATGCCGGCAGTGGCAAGACCATGCTCACAGAATCACTTGCCTTGACTATGGGTGTTATCAATCGCCTCGGCAGCATTGAAGAAGGAAACACCATATCCGATTACTCTACAGATGAAATTCAAAGAAAACACAGCCTCAATACCAGTCTTATCAATGGATTCTGGAACGACCGTAAAATAAATATTATCGATACTCCCGGCCTTCTTGATTTTCACGGAGATGTCAAATCAGCAATGCGGGTTGCCGATACCGTACTGATTACTGTAAACTCCGCATCCGGTGTAGAGGTCGGTACTGATACGATCTGGGAGTATACCAGGGAGTACTACAAACCTACTATATTTATTTTAACCAAACTTGATGCTGACCGAACCAACTTCAACGCTACAGTACAGGGACTTAGAGATCATTTCGGCAATCTTGTTACTCCTATACAGTTTCCTGCTGAGGAGGGTATCGGCCACCATACCCTTATTGATGTCCTGCTGATGAAGCAGCTGACCTTCAACCCCGATAAGACCGGCGGGATGATTATCTCGGATATTCCCGACCTCCATCTGAAACAAGCTGAAGAGCTGCATCAACAACTGGTTGAGGCTATAGCAGAAACCGATGAGGAGTTGATGAACAAGTTTTTCGAAGTTGGAACTCTTACAGAAGATGAACTCAGAACCGGAATAAAATCTGCACTGGTCAGCAGAACTTTTTTTCCTGTTTTTTGTACGTCACCCCTTCATCTCATCGGTTCAGAGCGTCTTCTGAACGCCATTGTCAATCTCTGTCCCTCTCCAATTGAACGAGGCCCGGAACACTCCATCTGTACCGTTGATGAAAGCAAAAATCTTCTTCAGCCTGATCCTGAAGGCCCGACTATTGCTTTTATTTTCAAAACAATGTCCGAACCTCGTGTAGGTGAAATTTCCTATCTCAGAGTCTACTCCGGCCATCTGGAGACAGGGCATGAGCTGATAGATGTCCAGACCGGACAACTTGAAAAACCTGGTCAGGTCTATACCATCATTGGACAGAAAAAAAATCCTGTTGACAAACTGCTTGCAGGAGATATCGGTATGGTTGTCAAACTCAAAGATGCCCATACCAATGATACTCTTGCCGATAAAGGTACAAATTGCAGAATAAGTCCTATTATTTTTCCTGTACCTATGCTTTCAACTGCCATTATTCCTGTTACCCAGGGTGACGAAGATAAAATTTCTGCGGGTCTTCACCATTTGCATGAAGAAGATCCCAGTTTTACCATCCATCATGATGTAGAATTCAACCAGACCATTTTAAAAACTCTCGGGGAAACCCACCTTGATATCATTATCAACCGTTTACAGGCAAAGTTCAATGTAAAGGTTGACATTGCACCCATTAAAATTCCATACCGTGAGACCATTCGCGTGACATCCTCCGCCCAGGGAAAATATAAAAAGCAATCCGGAGGAAGAGGACAATATGGTGATGTCTGGGTAAGACTTGAACCGTTGGTACGAGATACCGGCTTTGTATTTGCAAGCGAGGTCGTGGGTGGCGTTGTCCCGACACGCTATCTCCCTGCTGTTGAAAAAGGACTTCGTGAATCTATTGAAAAAGGTATTCTTGCCGGTTATCCTGTAGTTGATCTCAAGGCTGTTGCTTATGATGGTTCTTTCCATCCTGTGGACAGTTCTGAATTTGCTTTTAAAATAGCAGGAAGCATGGCATTCAAAAATGCGTTCGACAAAGCAAGACCATTTCTGCTCGAACCGATTTACTCCTTGACTGTCTATGCACCGGAACAGTATACAGGTGAGATAGTGGGGGACATTTCCAGCAGACGTGGAAAAATTCTTGGCATGGATGCAGATGTAAGATTACAGATTATCCGTGCGCTTATTCCTCAAGCAGCGCTGACTGCATTCCATCATGCACTGACACGACTGACCCAGAGCAGGGCCAGATACTTCTATAGCTTCAGCCATTACGAAGAAGCTCCGCCCGATATCGCTCATCAGATTATTGCAGCAAAAGATGCAAAAGAATCTTGAATTTTTTTTCCAATATAGCCCCGATCATTTCGGGGCTTTTCCTTTTACAAAACGCCGAACATTGACTTTATTTTAAGCCACCACACAATCCAGATTGCTTCGCTTATGTTTTTTCGAGTCATTTTTGACTTTCCAACTGATCTGTCAACAAATACGATTGGAATTTCTTTAATGGAAAACCCTTTCTTCCACACTCTGAAATTCATTTCGATCTGAAATGAATACCCCTGGGAATTAACAGCGTCAAGATCAAGGGCACGCAGCACTTCTATACTGAAGCATTTAAAACCACTTGTAGGATCATCAACTGGCAGGCCGGTAATGATCTGTGTATAAATACTTGCCATTTTTGAAAGTATCAACCTGCCAAGAGGCCAGTTAACAACATTAATTGTATTGTTCATATAGCGGGACCCGATAACCAGATCAGCTCCACCTTCCATTGCATCAAGAAAGCGCTTCACTTCGGCAGGATCGTGTGAAAAGTCTGCATCCATCTCTATTATATAAGGATAACCCTTATTAATGGCATAGTGGAAACCACTGATATATGCGGTACCAAGCCCTAATTTTCTCTCGCGTTGTATAACATGCAGACCAGGCATCGTATTCTGCATTGATCGAACAATATCTATAGTGCCATCAGGAGAGTTATCGTCAATAACAAGAATATCAACAGATGAGGGATAGAGTTCTGCAAGATCATGCAGCAACCTTGCAATATTTTCAGCCTCATTGTATGTAGGTATTATAATAAGTGCGTTTTTCTGCTCCAGCATGACAAATAAAAATCTTCAAAAAAAAAGCATTGCTTACCTGAAGCAATGCTTTCAAAAAAATATTGACATCTACAAGGCCATGCCCGATTGTCCTACCGCGCTTCCCTGTGAAATCTGTGCAGAAACCTGAGGTCAAAATCAAGCCTTTCAGGTGGCGTATAGGTAAAATCAAGCACCTCACCGTCAGGCAGCACTTCTATCAATGCTCCTGATGGACATTCGTCAGCAGAAAAACATGCAGAACAGGAGATACAGGCATCCTGATCAATATAACACCTGAACCCTCCTTCCTGAACGTCACCGTAGAACTTGTAACCAATAGCATTAACTTTAGGAGGGCACTTGTCAAGACAGAGTCCACATCCAACACAGAGGTTTTCAATGATAAAGTAGTGTGACTTTGCTCTTGGTTCAGCCTTTTTCGCAACCGGTTGTGCACCCGTTGCAGGCACTGCCGGTGCTCCCTTAGCTACGGGAGTTCCTTTTGCTGCTGGTGCCGCCGGCTTTGCTCCTGGTGCCGGCTTTGCACCTGGTGCTGGTTTCGGCGCTACTTTTTTTACCGGAAGGGCAGATTCCTGACGTACACCGCTTCTCCCGAGATTAGTATTCAGTGATGCAAGTCGAAGTTTTCCCGTTTGTTTCTGCGGGGCCTCTTTTGGTTTTGGCTGTCCCAGCTTCGCAGCCGGAGCTACCGCTTTTGGAGCGGCAGGCGGAGTCTTAGCAGCAGGTTGTGACACTATATCTTTCTTTTGTACAGGATCGGCCATAAAAACCCTCCTCTTTAATTACTGGTAAACTTTAGTATCAAAAAAGGTCATTCACTAAGGAGCACTGAGACTCCTTAGTGAATGACCGGAATTAAGCAATCAGCTTTAACAGATAATCAACAACCTGGGTCAGCATAACCTGTCCTGACAGTGAAGCATCACTGACAGTTGGTGCAAGCGGTGCGTCAGTCTGATAAAAGCCATTGGCGATAAAGAGAAATACCAGCATAAATGTTCCGCCGAAGTAAAGAAACGTACCGGCCATTTTGGAATCTGATATGGTCAATACAGGGAACCTGAATGCAACCTCTCTGTTGAGGAACTTCTTTCCAAACCAACGGATAGTTCTGGTCTGGATGTCAGCACCTTCAAGACGTGAACCGCGATCTTCAAACCATACAGCAAAGCTGATAAACCATATCAAATGTCCAAGCATAAGAATGGTCGAAAGGTGTGAACTCGAGAAAATAGTGACGGTTTCAGTCCAGAAATAATAGAAGATACCAGCTGAATAATGGTGGTGAAGTCCTGCAACGGAATCCCATGCCTTCGCATCAGCAGCGGGAACACCGTACATCATGGAAGCAATCCAGGCACCATCGATATACCAGCAAACCGCAGAAAGACCCTTGACTCCCCACAGCATTGCAAACCAAAGCTGATCCTGTATCGAAACACCGCAGGTTCCGCCGTATACCGGACCAAGACATGGGAAAGAGTAGGAGTTTTTCTTGAGACCAAGATCATCCCACAGTGGAGATGTATGTGCAAAGAATGCAATACGGACAAGAGCGATAAGCGAGAAGAGCGAACCAGCCGTAATAACATGTGCCATTACCCAGTCATTGATACTTGGATCGGTAAACATCCACTGGAAAACCGGAAGCGGTTTCAGCCAGTAGAAAGACATCATGATATTGGTACCGAAAATATTCAGTTCGCAGATTGTATTCCAGACGATCACTGCATAAACCGAAAGCATAGTGGCAAAACAGAGCGCCATTACTGTACCGAGAATCTTGACCTGAACTTCCTGATCACGTCCTTTAGTAATCCAGATAGACTTGATCTGATTGTAGATACCGTTAAGCTGGATTTTAAGGAGATATTGACCACCATGATAGACTCCGGCGAAAACATAAAGAACACCGCAGATGATATGGTTGAAGGTGATGAGGTTGATAACAACCCTTGCCATACCGAAAGAGTGACCGTTTTTAGGAAGAATAGCATAAGGAGCAAAATCAGCAAACTCTTTTGATCCAGAGATAATTTTACCACCTTCCTCAACGAAATTATAGCTCACCCTGTTGAACGGTTCACCATAAAGATAAAAAACAAGATTGTCCAGTTCCTTATAGTATGCGGCAAATGAAGGCTGCTGGAAAGCAACGAATGCTATCACGCCAAGTGCAATATTAATATAGCCGATTGCTGTAAGGTGAACTGAAAAGGCGGCTTTCATATCATCATTCAGGTGGATGGCAGCATTCGGAGGATTGTTCCACCAGTAGATACCAAGAGCAAAAAAGATGATAAAAAACACGAAAGACATAAAGGTCTCTGAATTGATAGTCTGGAAATCAGGAATAGGTTCGAACCCGAGCACCAGCCACATCAGCAAACCCCAGCCAAGGAAAAGCAGCGACATATAAATAGTGTGTGGCCCAAGTGCATCCTTATAGGTTTTCGCACTTGTTCCGCTGAATACTATATCGCCAAACTTACCAAGGAATCTGAAATCACGGAAATTACCGGCACGTCCGGTAAAAGGATTCGTGAGATTGTGCGTCCAGTGACGCCATCCACCGAAAAGAAGGATGGAGCCGGAAAGGAAATGAAATAATGCCCACCCGATAAGTTTGGAGGCAGCAAATTCAAGATCCTCTGTTTTCGTACTGTAGGTATCAATACCAAGCGAAACCATTCTTGGTTTGATAGTCAGATAGAACCAGTTGTCATGGAAACCTGGTGCACCCCAAGGAAAAACCTGAATCCCTGAGATGTAGTAGATTGCCATAAGGAAACCCAACACTCCAAGCAGCGCGAGATGACCTCCGACGACCTGTTCGTCATCAATCTTCTCGGTATCAAAAATCTGATACCACTTTGTTGAGCGTGTTTCTGTTCGCTGGAACAAAAACCTCCTCATTTTAGACGCATCCTGCTCCTTGATAACAGATGGTGCACCTGGAGCACCATTCACCTTCGGAGAAGGAGCGTTCCCCTTGGGAGGTGGGACAGTGCCCTTTGGCTTGACTCCTGCCGGATTCACTTGTTCAGCCATTGTATTCTCTCCTTTGTTTGGACCTATTTCATGTTAAAGAAACCAAAAAGAAAACCGTTGCGTTATATCTTACCATACAATCAGGCTACAAACTCCGGGGAATAAAACGATCCAGAAGCTTCAGCATTTTATCTATCTCCTAACGCAATGCATATGATTACTTTCAAAATCTATGGAAAAAAACCTTAAAAGTCAGCTTAAGAAAGGCAATTACCCAAACAAATCAACAGATATACCAGTGGGTAAAATAACAAAATTTATTTAATAATAAATAGTTTTACAGGCGCATTAATGCGCTATTGTTTTATTATACAGCATGAAAGCACTTGCTTCCAGTATTTTTGTCTGCTGTCCGGCAACGGAAAACTTCTCAACCTAGAATATTTTTATCAGTATGGAGATCACGTTCAGCAAACTGTCCGGTGCGGGCAATGATTTTATTGTTATCGACAACAGAGACCTTTCCTTAACATTATCCCCGGAACAAATCAATACGTTATGTACCAGAAGAACAGGAATAGGAGCTGATGGCCTTATTCTCATAGAACCTTCTTCAGCATATGCTTTCAGTATGAAATACTACAACGCCGATGGCTATCCTGGATCAATGTGCGGAAACGGCGGCAGATGCGCTGCATATTTTGCCTTCACCATAGGAATACCCGCCTCGTCTGTCAACGGCTATGTCTTTGAAGCCAACAGCAATCAATATAATGCATGGATTACCGCGACCGAAACCGTCAGACTCCGTATGCTTGCGCCTCAAGAGTTCATGAACAATATTGAGATTGAGGGGCTGATCTGCCATTCTGTCAATACAGGCTCTCCACATGCAATTATTTTTACCTCAGATCTGCAAACAGCCAGTGTTACCGGTACCGGACGCGCCATAAGACACAGAAGTGATATTTTTCCTGAAGGCACCAACGTCAACTTTATCGAAATCACCTCTCCTGACTCTCTTTCTATCCGTACGTTTGAGCGAGGGGTGGAAGATGAAACTCTTGCCTGCGGAACCGGATCGGTTGCAGCGGCCTTGATGAGCCATCTCCTTGGAAAAACTTCAAGTACAACGGTGCACGTTGCCGTAAAGAGCGGAGATATCCTTGATGTTCAGTTTAATGAGGCAATGGATGAGGTATTCCTCACCGGACCTGCAAAAATAGTCTACAAGGGCAGTTGTACAATTGATTAAAAAAAACTTTTCACCCCCTCGGCAACAATACTTATGAATCGAAGCCCCCAATCCGCACAAATATCTTATAACACTGCTCAGAAGCAGCTACAAGAAGCGGCTGCCATCATTAAGCTTGACTCTGCTGCGTATGAACTTCTCCGCTGCCCTTTACGGGAACTCCATGTAACCATACCTGTAAAAATGGACAACGGCAGCATAAAAATTTTTCAAGGATTCCGCGTACAGCATAATGATGCGAGGGGGCCAAACAAGGGAGGAATCCGCTTTCACCCTGATGAGACCATTGATACCGTCAGGGCGTTAGCTTCATGGATGACCTGGAAAACCTCTGTCATGGATCTTCCGCTCGGTGGAGGAAAAGGTGGAGTTATCTGTAATCCGAAAACAATGTCGACCGGTGAACTTGAACGGCTCTCGCGTGCCTATATTCGCCAGCTCGGAAGCTTTCTCGGCCCTCAAAAGGACATCCCCGCCCCAGATGTTTACACAACACCCCAAATTATGGCCTGGATAGCTGATGAATACTCTATCATGCAGGGCAAAAACCTGTTCGGAGTCATCACTGGAAAACCGCTCGCCCTTGGAGGTTCTGCCGGCAGAGGTGATGCAACGGCAAGAGGAGGCATGTATTGTGTACGGGAAGCTGCAGAAGCGCTTGGCCTTAGCCTTGCCGGAGCAAGAGCTGCAATCCAGGGCTACGGCAATGCTGGTTCTAACGCCCACAAGCTCGCTATTGAACTTCTCGGTATGAAAGTAATTGCTGTCTCAGATTCATCCGGAAGCATCTATAACCCGGATGGATTTCGTTATGAAGCGCTCATGATGCATAAAAAGAAAAGTGGCTCTGTAAGCGGTTTTCCAGGAGCCGCTGCCATTTCAGACAAAGAATTACTTGAACTTGATGTGTCAGTCCTTTTTCCTGCTGCACTTGATTCGGTTATAACTAAGACAAATGCTCCGGATATCAGGGCAAAAATCATTGCAGAACTTGCAAACGGACCTATCACCCCGGAAGCCGACGCCATTCTTTATAATAAAGGCGTTTATATCATTCCCGACCTTCTCTGCAATGCAGGAGGGGTAACAGTCTCATACTTTGAAATGGTACAGAACGCCTACGGATACTATTGGGAAGAGGAACAGGTTCAGCAACGCCTCGAACACAAGATGAAAACCGCATTTCTGGCTGTGCAGCAAAAAAGCCAGACATACAAAGTACATAACCGTCTGGCCGCTTACATTGTCGCTGTTGAACGAGTGGCTGAAGCTATGAAGCTGAGAGGATGGTATTAATTCACTTTCCGCCGATACTCTCCTTCAAACCCCGCGCCTTCGCGGCAAGTGCCGGGGCGTAAAGCATAAGAATGACGCCGAAAACCATCAGCCCGCCTTTAGCAATGTTGTAGTCAGAAAGGATGCGATCCAGCGAATATCCAAAATAGTAGCCGAGAGTGAACTCGAAGATGAGGGTAAGCACCACCCATAGTGCGCCAACCTGAAGCTGCTGCCTGTGTGATCCCGGACCAAACCACCGGATACAGAGCCACGTAATGGTTAAAATAATTACGGAGCCGATCACTACCCCTATCTGATGAGAAAGCAGCTCACCTATCCGGGGAACCAGAAAGATGCGTCGCAAAGTTCCATGAACTGATTCAGCAACGGCAATCATCAGCCAGACATACAGTGCCCTTTTCCAGTTCATGTCATACCCTCACCCCATTGGTTATCACAAATATAATACGTCGATAGATATTATTTTAAAGCTCCACTTTCATCTTCATATTCGGCTGTGTGTAATAACAATCCTTTTGCAATCAGGCCTTCGGCTTCTGAAACCCGGCTGGCTTGCGACAGCTTTAAGACAATGGCACCGGGGACTTTTTTATGCATGCAAAAGAACTTTTTAAAAGTACATTCGCTTTATTTCAACATCAAGAAGAACTTATTATACTCAATGGCCTTTTTTTCTGTATCATCATCATTTATAATTCAGATAACTCTTAATTAAACCGGAGAATAATTTTATGCAAAAATGGGTTTGTGTACCTTGCGGCTATGTCTATGATCCTGAATTTGGCGATCAAGACAGCGGAATTGAACCGGGAACTCCTTTCGAAAGCCTGCCCGATGATTGGGTATGTCCTGTTTGTGGTGTAGACAAAACTTTATTTGAAGTCTATAACGACTAACAAGACAGTTTACTGATTGTCCTGAACAGAAAAACGCTCCAATTCGGTGCGTTTTTCTGTTTTTGTTGCTTCACATGGCATCTTCTGCCGGGCGCATCATCTCTCCAGCTTTTACCTTTAACGTGCGGAACTGATCGCTGACTGCCTCTATTCTGGATTCCCATTCCGGGTCTGGTTTGGTCGATTCAGCTTCCTTCAAAAAAGTTAGCAAGGTTGAAGTACAGGCAACTGGATCAAACAATATCCATTTTGCAGATACACCAAGAAAAAGAGCCAGCACGAAAAGGAAAAACTTCACTAAAGCCCAGGATGGGGGAAGAAAAAGAGCGAGTGCCCCAAGAGGAATCATAAAAACAATGGTTGTAATAATAACGAACACATAACTGAAAAGCGTAAGCACCACGGCATTTTTCAGCAATGCTTTCCATGACTGGCAATAAACGAGGATACCTGATTTTGCAGCATCGAAAACATTCTCATTACCTGTAAGGAAGGTATACGCTATGACGGACTCATCAATATACGTCAGACTGAAATTCACTATGCGCTGTACAATATTTGCCAGACCTTCAAGAGCTGGTATAGGAAGGGCATTCATAACATTAAACAAGGTACGGTTCAGCGAAACAAGCACTCCTTTTACAAGCTGATCGACAAGGGCAAGAACACTGACCTCCTTATAATATTTCATAACCCTTTCTTTTGCCCATACCGTCTGAGAAATACCTGATGGAAGGCTTCCTTTTTCCGCAATCTCGGTTATCAACGCTATATGGCCAGCCTGAAGCAAATACAAAACATATTCGCGCAGCAGCCTGAAACCAAACCCGCCTGCAAATAATACTATAAGGAAAAGCACGCCTGCAGCACCGCTCCCGAAAACGCTTCCGATAAGGACAAGAATACCGAGAAACACCGCGACAACAGCAGCGATAGCACTGTATACCAATGTCCGGTAAAGCAGATAAACTTTTGTTTGTGCAACGATTTTTACAGCTTCACCAAATTGCAGACTCATAGCAATATTCCTTTTTTTCTTATAATTATATTGCCCTTCGTTTCCATCAAGGTTTGTCTGTTCCTGATGGAGTTTCGGAAACACCCGCGTCTCCTTTTCCAGCTGGAAGAGCACTTTTATCTGCAGCACCTTTGTCTGAGGTGCTATCCGCTGAAACTGCCTGATCAATAAGATATTCCGGAACACCAATGACAACGGAATCCACCGGAACGACGTCCGGCTTAATAGTCATAACCTCCTTATAATCAGGTACGAAAATCCCCCTCTTTCGCATGACAGCATAGATTATTCTGGAACGATTGCGAACATAGGAAGAAGAACCGACAGGGGAATATTTAATCGGGTTTGGAAGTACCGATACAAGTTTTGACGCTTGTTGAGCCGTTAATCGGGCGGGACTGACACCATAGTAATGTCGCGCAGCCTGATCAATACCGAAAATGCCATCACCCCATTCTACAAGATTAACATAAAGCTCAAGAATCCTGCGTTTTGAAAGTTTTTTTTCAATTCTCCATGTAAGAATGGCCTCCTTGATTTTGCGAACCGGGTTTTTTGAAGAGGAAAGATAAAGATTTTTAGCAAGCTGCTGGCTAATGGTACTGCCACCCATTTTAAATTTTTTTGCCGCAATATCTTTTTCTATTGAACGCTCAATGGCCTGGTAATCAAACCCCTCATGCTTCCAGAACTTGTCATCTTCAGCAATCAGAACCGCCTTGATAAGGTTCGGAGAAACATTGTGCAACGATACCCACTGCTGATGTATTTTTTTATTGTCGAGTCCTTGCTCTTTCCATTCAGCCTCACGGGACTCCATAAAAGCTGTTTTTACCGGATTTTCTTCAACAAGCTTACCGACATCCGGAAAAACAAAGTATCGTGCAATATCAGCAAAGAAAAGCAACAAGAGAATGCTGATTATAATTCTGGCAACCTTCATCCTTCTTAACGATTTACGTCTACCATGAAAAAATATGTATGGCTGCAAAATACCAAATATCAATGACATGCAACGACATGTACGTCAAAATAGTAATGACGATCTGAAGAGCGTCAATAGATTAAGTTTTGTACAGGAAATAATCCACCCTGCGGATGGAGGGGAGGAAAAGTGCCCTCGGGCAGACTCGAACCGCCGACCTACAGTTTAGGAAACTGTTGCTCTATCCACTGAGCTACAAGGGCATGGGCTCAAATTTACTATTTTTGCACAAACTTGCAACCACCTTGTTATTTTCTACCAAACATCCGGTCAAGCTGGTCGAGTGAAAGCTTGATAATAACGGGTCTGCCGTGCGGGCATGAGTATGGTTCACGGG
The DNA here is from genome assembly GCA_903940125.1 of uncultured Chlorobiaceae bacterium. Taxonomy (GTDB): domain Bacteria; phylum Bacteroidota; class Chlorobiia; order Chlorobiales; family Chlorobiaceae; genus Chlorobium. The sequence goes on from CAJAJL010000097.1 coordinate 16,951, forward strand.
TAGCAAAAAGATTGTCAATGAGTGTGCGCATCTCTTCAAGAGAAAGCTTTTGACCAGCCATTATGGCATTGCGACACGAATATGATTTTGCAAGGTTGTCACGCCGATCGAGCTTAAGCCTTGAGGCGTTGTCCTGATATTCAGCAATCATATCCTGCAGGATTGTGACTTCGGTGCCCGGTTTAACATCCTGTGGAACACCTTCTATCATAACCGTTTGTTTGCCGAACTTTCTCAAATTGAAACCAAGTCGGTCAAGATCTTCACGAATTTCCTCAAAAACCTCATACTCCCACGGACGAAACTCTACTTTTTGAGGAAAAAGCAACTGCTGGGAGTTTGGAACATTCTGGTGCATGACATCAACGGCTCGTTCGTACAACACCCGTTCATGCGCCACATGCTGATCTATGATCATCAATCCTGTTCTGATCTGGCAGATAAGATATTTGTTATGCAACTGCCATATTTTCGGTTCGGCCCCTTTCGGATTTGGAACAGCTTCATCTTCGTTCAGACGAGAAAGCAGCAGGGATGAGAGTCCGTCATCTCCTTCCCGCGGCTCGCGCTCCGGACTGTTATATCCTTTTTCAAATTGATTCGTGAACATATCATCCTGCTTCAAGGCAGAACCCCGTGGTGTGTCGGGCTCCTGAAACGCACCTGCTTTATAATGTGCATAAAGGTCGCCTGTTGACAGAGAGCGGTTCGGCATATCCTGGAATGAGAGTTTTCTGAACGACGATTCCTGAGAAGATGGAGAGTGAAATTCAACACTTTCCGGGGCAGCAATATCAGGAGAAAAATCCTGCAACTGAATAGTCCGCTTAACAACAGGATAGAACATGTTGCGGACACTCCGCTCATCATCAAACCTGATCTCAAGCTTGGATGGATGAACATTGACGTCAACCCTTGAAGGATCTATACCAAGAAAAAGCAGGACAAAAGGAGTCTGTCGTTCAACCAGCAGGTCACCATAAGCCTGCTGAACTGCCTGGGATAACATCCGGTTCTGAACAAGCCGGCGATTGATAAAAAAATACTGCTCGAGTTTTCGGCGTTTCTGCATAACGGGCTTGCCGAGAAATCCCCTGATTGAGAGATAATCGTTCTCTTCAGAGAGTTCAATCATGCCGGCAGCAAAATCGCTGCCGTAAAAAACATTGAGCCGTTCCAAAATATCCGGTTGCTTCAAATGAAAAAGTTCCTCATCATCGCTATACATTCTCCACTCAATATCAGGGTATGCCAACGCGAACGATTTGACGATTTCAAAAATATGCTGATACTCGGTAGCGTTAGACTTCAGAAACTTGCGTCGGGCAGGCACATTATAAAAAAGGTTCCTGACGCTGATCGTCGTCCCCAATTCTCCCTGTACCCCTGATTCTTCGACAAGGACACCCCCTTCGTAACGGAGCCGCAAACCCAGCGTTTGTGCAGCTGTTCTGGTTTTTAATTCAAAATGCGATACCGATGAGATACTTGCAAGAGCTTCACCCCTGAAACCAAGGCTCTGAAGAGTGTCAAGATCCTCAACGCCAGTAATTTTACTGGTTGCAAACCGTTCAACACACAAAAGCGCATCTTCCCGCAACATCCCTGCACCATTATCTACAATCCGGATCAGCTCCTTTCCGGCATCTTTTATGGCAATAGTTATTTTATCCGCACCCGCATCAATGCAATTTTCAATAAGCTCTTTAACCACTGATGCAGGGCGTTGAACAACTTCTCCTGCAGAAATTTTGTTAGCGACTCTATCAGGTAATCTTGCAATTATTGCCATACACTATCATTCATGAGAACTATGTGCTTGTCGTAAACCGTGTGAAAAATCTAATCATTCCTGTAAGTTATCGATAAAACAGAGTCTTTTTTGTGAAAATGAGCATAAATTTTCTTCATTTTACACACTACTTCCAGCTCATCCAATGTTTACTCTCTGCCGGAAGAAGGAGAGTCTTCATTGCTGATCTCTCAGGCATTCCCACAGTTCACGAAGGGCAGCTTCGCTGAAGCGGAACTTATTGCGTTCACGGTCTCCCTGCATAAAGAGTGTTTTGGACAGTACCGTTCCCGACGATTTTGTTGCAACCGCCAGACAAACCATACCTACAGGTTTTTCCGTGGAACCCCCTGAAGGGCCTGCAATACCTGTTGTAGCAACAGCAAAATCCGCCCCGCTTTTTTCCAGGCATCGTTGTGCCATTGATCGAGCAACTTCATCGCTTACCGCACCGAACCTTTCAATGAGCTCTTTTTCTACACCAAGCGTCTTCTGTTTTGCCTGATTGCTGTATACAACAAAACCCTGAAGAAAATACAATGAAGAACCAGGAACATCAGTCAAGCGGCTTGCAACAAGCCCTCCCGTGCAGGATTCGGCAACCGCCACAGTCAATCCTTTTGCAGAGAGCATCGCGCCGATCGTCTCTTCAAGAGTAACATCACTGGTTGCAAAAATATATTTACCAGCCCTTTTTACAATGGAATCAACAATGGTACGGTTATCGCGATCGACCTCTTCCTTATTTCGACCAATGGTACTGATCATCAGGTTAACACCCGCTGCATGAGGCAGATAGGCAAGAGTCGTTCCCGCCGGCAGATGATCTTCAATGTCCACAATCATTGCTGCAAGGGTAGATTCGCCAATCGCAAGTGTTTTTACCGGCGTATGGCAAATTACTGTGGTGGAATGTGCCGCAAAATAGGGAAGCACCGTAAGTTCCATCATAGCCTGCATTTCTGAAGGAACTCCGGGCATCAGCACCAGATAATGATGGTCAAATCGTTCTCCACAGCTAATAATCATCCCCGCAGCTGTTCCTCTGGTGTTTGCAATAACATGAGATCCTTCTATAACCATGGCCTGGTCGCGAAGTGAATCCGATAACCCCACTCCTCTTTGTTTCATCCGGTTGGCAAGATTAAGGTATGCCTCCTCGCTCAATTCCAGACCCCTGCCAAGAAGTTCCTGCACAGCATTTCGTGTCCGGTCATCTCTGGTAGGCCCCAAGCCACCTGTAACCAGGACAATATCTGCCCGTTCAAGCGATTCGGTTAACACTGAAACCATTTCTTGTTCAAGATCTGAACATGAAATGATTCTTCCAACAGGCACTCCAATACCAGCAAGAGCTGCGGCAATAAACGCTGCATTGGTATTTACCCTCTGACCTTTAAGCAGTTCATCCCCAATGGAAACAATCTCTGCGCGCATGGTTCGTTCTCCTAAACCAGATAGCTTGCAATGCGCAGAATATCTGCAAAAACGCCTCCTGCAGTAACCTCTCCCCCAGCTCCTGGACCCCGCACAACAAGAGGAGTCGCCAGATAGCGCTCAGTGGTGAAAACCACCATATTTTCCGAACCGCTGAGACCAGCAATAGGACTTGAAAGGGGAACCCTTTTAACCCCGATGCTGGCCTTTCCATTTCGAATTTCACCAGCATAAGCTATAGTCATTCCATCTTTGGCCGCATTTTCGGTTTCTGCCGAAAACCACTCGTCAACGCTCGATAACCGGTCGAGAAACTCTGCTACAGGCATCTGGCCTCTATACTCAGGGGGCACAAGACTTTCACAAACTACATCACCATACTCCAGTGTATAGCCAAGTTCACGACCAAGAATTAAAAACTTGCGGGCAAAATCAGCGCCTGAAAGGTCATCTCTCGGATCGGGTTCAGTATAACCTGCCTGCTGGGCACGGCGGACAATTTCACTGAACCTGCCACCTTTACGAAGTTCATTGAAAATAAAGCTCAACGTTCCTGAAAGAACACCTTCGATACTGATAATTTTATCACCACTGTTTTTAAGATCGTGCAGGGTGTTGATAATAGGCAGCCCAGCGCCCACGTTCGTTTCATACAGAAAACGGGCATTGCTTTTCCGCTGTGCATCTTTTATCCTGCGGTAAAGTGGCCAGTGCCCAGCCATTCCAAGCTTGTTTGCAGTTACCACAGAAATATTTCCGAGCAGCAGGTCAGGATAAATTTCGGCAACCTTAGTGCTTGCCGTGCAATCAACAAAAATGGTATTGTGCAGGTTTCTTTCCTTAATAAGATGCAGGTAACCTTCGATATCATGGTGCTCTTTTCGAGGCACAAGAGCCGACTGCCAGTGTTGAAGATCAATTCCGTTATCATCCAGCGCAATATTGCCGGTATTGGCCATCCCGCATACTACTACATCAAGGTCATTATCTTTCTGCAGATTATGACGATGTGCGCTGATTTGCCCAATCAGACTTCGGGCGATAGTGCCTGTGCCGGCTATAAAAAGATGCACCTTGCGCTGTGAAAGGAAAAACGATTCGTGGATACAATTCAGGGCCTTATCCTCATGAAGGCTGTCAATAACAAAAGAAATATTCATTTCATTGGCACCCTGGGCCACTGCTATAACATTGATGCCGTTTTTACCGAGGGTTTCAAACAACTGGGCAGAAACACCCGGATGACCTGACATGTTATTGCCGACGACGGCGATCATGGCAAGGTTACGACGGATCACAAGAGGATCTATCTGACGGAATGCAATTTCGCTGAAAAACTCTTCCTCAAGAATTTTTTTTGCTTTTGCAGCCTGTGAGGGATTAATGGCAAGAGTGATAGACTGTTCAGATGACGCCTGTGAAATGAATATAATGTTGATCCGGTTCAGGGCAAGGCAACTGAACAAACGTGATGCGATGCCTGGAACCCCAACCATCCCGCTTCCTGAAAGATTAAGAAGAACAACTTTGTTGATTGAGGAAAGACCGGTTACCGGGAGAGTCCGACTGATATCGGGCGGCATGGAACGCTCAATTCTTGTCCCTTCAGCTGTAGTATTAAATGAATTTTTTATCAATACAGGTATTCCTGCTTTCATAGCCGGCTGAACAGCAAGAGGATGCAGGACTTTTGCTCCTGCGTGAGAGAGTTCCATAGCTTCAGCATAGGTGATAAAAGGAAGGATCCTTGCATCACGAACCCGTTTGGGATCTGCACTGAAAAAGCCATCAACATCGGTCCAAATCCAGATTTCTCGGGCACCGATGGCTGATCCAATAATAGATGCTGTATAATCAGAACCACCACGGCCAAGCGTCGTTACTGTACCATCGGGCGCGGCAGCTATAAATCCGGTTACAACAGGCACACCGTCAAACGATGCAAGACGTTTTTTAATCTTCAGTTCAGACGCTATATGGTCAACCAGGGCATCAGCATAATTAGTATCAGTTACAATCACTTCGCGAGCATCGAGATAAAATGAAACAATATGCTGCTCCTGAAGATAACTGCTGACCAGGCGGGCTGATAATCGTTCACCATAACTAAGCACCCGTGCCAGACTTTTTTCAGAAAGCTCCCTAAGCAGAAAAACACCATGAACAAAATCATTGAGCTCAGAAAGTTCGGATCGTATCGTAACAGTGACACTGTCAAGGATGTCTCCGGAAAAAAGGTCACCAGCTATTGAGTGATGGAGATGATCAATTTCATTAAGGGTAACACGGTAGCCGCAATCACCGCTGCAGGCTTTGGCTGCAGATTCAAGTAAAAGATCGGTAACCCGATGAATAGCCGAAACAACAATAATAATTTTATCATGTTCCAAAGCTCCGGCAATGATAGCTGCAACTTTTTTTATTCGTCCGGCTGACCCCAGAGAGGTACCTCCAAATTTGTAAATCCTCATGCTTCCACCCATACCTTCTTTGTCTATAAAATGAGACTTAACTTCCGTCATTACCGTACAAAATATAAATCATTTCCTATTGAACTGCACAATGCGGACATCTGTTAACCCGGTAACCATAAAAAAAAGCGCCCTTGCAGGCGCTTGAAATCATCGATATCTTGAGTTGCTCTTGTCAACTACTCAATGCCTCAGCACCAGCAACAATTTCACTAAGCTCTGTAGTGATTGCAGCCTGTCTTGCACGGTTGTAACTGATGTTGAGTGTCCGAAGAAGCTCCTTTGCATTCTCGGTGGCAGAATCCATAGCCGCCATACGGGCAGCCTGCTCTGCAGCATTCGATTCAAGCATCATTCTCCATATCTGGGTATTGAGATGCTTGGGCACCAGCACATCGATAATAGCGGATGGGGAGGGTTCGTAAATATAGTCACTACTGCTCTCCTTACCCGAAGTTTCAGGTGCTATAGGAAGGAGCACTTCGGCTTTCAAATTCGGTGCAAGTACCGACTTGAATTCATTGTAGACAACAATCACCTTGTCAACCTCGCCTCGCAGATACATACCGGACGCGGTATCAGCAATCTCTTTTGCCGTACTGAAATCAAGATTCTGAAAAACAGCGGGATATCCCTTGACAATTTTATACTCTCGTTTCCTGAAAAAATCAAATCCACGGGAACCGGCACAAATCATGCTTACCCCGCCCTTACTGTGAAGAGCGGCAAAGTCCTCATGAATTGTTTTGTACGCAAGCTTGATAATATTGGTATTAAATGCGCCGCACAGACCCCTGTCGGAAGTGATAAGAATCACAAGAACTTTGTTAGCTTCAGATCGGCCAGAGAGCAAAGGATTGAGCGAAGTATCTACCTTTGCTGACAAGGATCCCAGCATATCCTTCAGCTTCGAAGCATAAGGACGAGCCATGACTGCACGCTCCTGAGCCCTTCTCAGCTTTGCAGCAGCCACCATCTTCATTGCCTTGGTGACCTGCTGAGTAGACTTTACCCCTTTGATTCGTACACGTATATCCTTTAATGTAGGCATGTATTACGGGACTGTTAATAAATTGCTTAAAAAACCTGTTTTCTTACGCCTTATTTTTTTCCTTGAAGGTATTGACAAACTTAACAGCAATCTCCTTGAGCGTATTTGCCGCATCGGTCTCCAACGTACCTTTATCTGCAATAGTTTTAAGAATATTGCTGTACTTGACCTCAAGCATACCAAGAAACTCCTCCTCAAACTTGCGGATAAAGCGCAAATCAACCGAATCGAGCAATCCCTGAGTACCGAGGAAAATAATAGCAACCTGTTTTTCAACAGGCATCGGGATATACTGGCCCTGTTTGAGAATTTCGACAAGTCTTGCACCCCTGTCCAGCTGTGCTTTCGTTGTTTTATCGAGATCAGAACCAAATTTCGAAAATGCCTCAAGTTCACGGAACTGAGCAAGATCGAGACGGAGAGTACCAGCGACCTTTTTCATTGCCTTGATCTGAGCACTTCCTCCAACGCGGGATACCGATATACCAACGTTGATAGCCGGTCTTTGCCCGGAGTTAAACAGATTCGATTCAAGAAAAATCTGACCATCGGTGATAGAGATCACATTAGTCGGAATATATGCAGAAACGTCTCCAGCCTGGGTTTCGATAACCGGCAGTGCGGTAAGACTTCCGCCACCCTTCACTATGGGCTTAAGAACATCAGGCAGATCGTTCATTTTCCTTGCGACTTCGATATCGTCAGTTATTTTCGCAGCTCTTTCAAGCAGACGGGAGTGCAGGTAAAAAACATCGCCAGGGTATGCCTCGCGTCCCGGTGGTCGACGAAGAAGCAGGGAAAGCTGACGATAGGCAACAGCCTGCTTTGAAAGGTCATCATAAACAACAAGAGCATGACGACCTGTATCGCGGAAATATTCACCCAGGGTAGCTCCGGCAAAAGGAGCAATAAACTGAAGTGGAGCAGGATCAGAGGCTGTCGCAGAAATAACGGTGGTATATTCCATCGCGTTATATTTTTCCAGAGTATTGACGACCTGGGCAACAGTAGAACCTTTCAGTCCAATTGCCACATAGATACAATAAACCCCTTTGCCTTTCTGGTTGATAATGGTATCAAGCGCAACAGCTGTCTTTCCTGTCTGACGATCACCGATGATAAGTTCTCGCTGTCCGCGTCCAATCGGAATCATGGAATCAATAGCCTTAAGACCGGTCTGAAGAGGTTCATTAACTGATTTCCGATAAATAACACCAGGAGCCCTGCGCTCAAGGGGAAGGCGGATCTGGGTTTCAATGGGACCCTTGCCATCAATCGGCACGCCGAGAGGATTGATGACCCTGCCAAGCATAGATTCACCAACCGGGATTGATGCAAGCATGCTGGTTCGTTTAACCGTATCACCTTCTTTTACCAGATTTGACTCGCCAAACAATACAGCGCCGACGTTGTCTTCCTCAAGGTTCAAAGCCATTCCCATTACTTTATTGGGAAACTCAAGAAGCTCTCCGGCGGCAACCTTCGATAAACCGTAAACACGTGCAATACCGTCACCAACCTGGAGCACGGTTCCCACATCATAAACGTCTGCTTCTGACTCAAAACCGGCAAGCTGCTTGCGAAGTATAGATGAAACCTCATCAGGCCTGACTGTTATAGACATATCTTATTCCGCTTGGTTATTTGTTTAAGAAAAGAGAAAGATTCTGCTTAACTTCTTTTGAAAGTCCAACTCGGATATCCAACCATTCCAAAAGAATAAAACTCAAATTTAATGAAAAGCTTTTAGTTATTCAAATTCTGTCTCTCTCTCATTTGAACCTATACTCTTTTTATTAGCTTTACATCCTACAGCAGCACCTTAAGGAATTTTGTTCGCAGAAAACGGTATGAAAACTGTCAAAGGATTCGCTTCAGCAACCGTCGGAAATGTTGCCTGCGGCTTTGATGTCTTGGGATTTGCCATTACAGAACCCGGTGATGAAGTCATTTTAATGCTTTCCGATGAAATACAATCGACTTCTCCGGTTTCCATTACAAGCATCACAGGTGACGGCGGTGCACTTCCGCTTGATCCAAAAAAAAACACTTCAAGCTTTGTTGTTCTGAAATTCCTTGAGTATATCCGTACCCATAAACAGATCGACTTTTCCGGCCATATCTCGCTGGAACTTAAAAAGCATTTGCCGCTCAGCAGCGGCATGGGAAGCAGTGCCGCAAGCGCTGCGGCTGCACTGGTTGCTGCAAATGAACTGATGGGTCATCCCTGTTCAAAAATGGAACTTGTGCACTTTGCCATTGAAGGGGAGCGGGTTGCCTGCGGATCGGCTCATGCCGACAACGCTGCACCAGCAATTCTCGGTAATTTCGTTCTGATACGGAGCTATACGCCACTTGATCTCATTACAATTCCTTCACCCGAACACCTTTACTGTTCCCTTGTGCATCCCCATACCGAACTCCGAACCTCTTATGCCCGTTCGGTACTGCCTGCAAGCATTCCGCTCAAAACGGCTACCCAGCAGTGGGGCAATGTCGGGGCTCTTGTTACCGGCCTGCTCACTTCCGACTATGACCTTATAGGACGATCTCTGGTTGACGTTATTGCCGAACCGAAACGCGCACCACTGATTCCCGGTTTTTTTGAAGTCAAGCAGGCTGCTCTTGAATCAGGCGCTCTTGGATGCAGCATCGCTGGCTCAGGCCCCTCACTTTTTGCATTTTCTTCTTCTGAAAAAACAGCTCTTGAAGTAGGCCGCGCCATGAAAGAGGCATTCCTCCACTCAAAAGCCCACCTTGAATCCGACATGTGGGTATCGCCTATCTGCAAAGAAGGTGCAAGAATACTGTAACATTTTTTAATCAAGAGTTCTGCCTATAATGATCTATTTCAGCACCAATAAATCATCTGTACCTGTTTCAATAAAGAAAGCCACCCTTGAAGGACTTGCTCCCGATGGAGGCCTTTACATTCCTTCTGAAATTCCACACTTCTCACAGGAGGAGTTATTACTTCTTGAAGGAGCAACGTTCAGCAACATCGCCTTTGCCATAGCAAAAAAGTTTATCGGCAGCGAAATCCCCATCGACCAGCTCAGCGATATGATCGAAAGTTGCTACCCCTTTGATACTCCGATTGTCAAACTTGATGCTGAAACCTTTATCGAGGAACTTTTCTGCGGCCCGACACTGGCTTTCAAGGATTACGGAGCGCGGTTTCTTGCCAGGCTGACCGGTTATTTTGCTGCAGAAGAGGAAAAACTGATTACCGTGCTTGTTGCAACATCAGGAGATACCGGAAGCGCAGTCGCTTACGGCTTTCAGGGTATTCCCAATACGAGGGTTGTTCTGCTCTATCCTTCAGGCAAAGTCAGCCGTCTGCAGGAACAGCAACTGACTACAGCCGGAGACAACGTTCAAGCACTTGAGGTCCAGGGCGATTTTGACGACTGCCAACGTATGGTAAAACAAGCATTCATTGATCCTGATCTAAAAGAACGATTGATACTCACCTCGGCCAACTCAATCAATATTTCGAGACTGATTCCTCAGTCATTCTATTATGCATGGGCAGCCCTGCAACTCAAGGAGCTCTATGGTTACAATGAACCTCTCTTTTCTGTGCCAAGCGGTAATTATGGAAACCTGACTGCTGGTGTCCTCGCAAAGCGGATGGGATTTCCGATAGGTCACTTTATTGCTGCATCAAATGCCAACGACAGCGTAACCCGCTATCTTGATGATGGACGCTACGACCCACGTCCTACAATTACAACACGTTCAACAGCAATGGATGTAGGCAACCCGAGCAATTTCGCAAGACTGAACTATTTCTACGGTAACGACCATACTGCTATGGGCAAAGATATCACCGGCATTGCAGTTTCGGATGAAGAAACCCTTGCAGCAATAAGATCGGCATACGACCGATTCGGTTATATCATGGATCCGCATACTGCCGTGGCTTTCCATGCTCTTGAACGGTACAGAGCCTCAGACCACCATGCAAAACAAGCAGGCATTGTCCTGTCAACAGCACATCCGGCAAAATTTCTTGAGGTTCTTGAGGATGCACTTGACCAACAAATAGAGATTCCTAAACGCCTGCTGGAAGTTCTCGAAAAAAAGAAAAGCGCTACCCTCATCAGTTCAGAGTACAGCGAGCTCGCCTCATTTCTCAACGAGCTCAAACAGTCGCAATGAACAATCGCGGGATAAACTTCAGAACTCTTTTATTTTTTTTCGTCCTGATACCAGTCATGTTTTTCGGGTTACTTTATTCCCTGCTGGTCAACATCGTCGATCCAACCGGAGACAGCTTCCATAAAATAACCGCATGGTGGGGCCGTTTCAGTGCAAAACTTTTCGGTATTTCAATTGAGGTTACCGGCCAGGAAAATTACAGTCCCGAACGCAACTACCTTGTCATCAGCAACCATGCCGGGATGGCCGATATTCCTCTGCTGCTTGGCTTCATGCACCTCAACCTGCGGTTTGTGGCAAAAGAAGAACTTGGAAAAATACCGATTTTCGGCCATGTCATAAAACAGGCCGGTTTTGTCATGATCAAACGAGGACAGAACCGGGAGGCACTGAAAAGTCTTTTAGCAGCCAGTGAAGTATTAAAAAGCGGGCGCTCAGTCCATATTTTTCCCGAAGGCACCCGTTCGGTCGACGGAAAACTGCTCCCATTCAAGCGAGGTGCTTTTCTTGTTGCCCAAAAGGGGGGAGCTCCTGTACTGCCTGTCACGATTATAGGCAGTCATCTGATAACCCCGAAAAAAAGCCTGAGAATCAACAAGGGAAAAATCAGGATCATCATCGCCCCCCCTCTTCAACCAGCCAAATTCAACAGTGTTGAAGAGCTTCGAGATGCATCCGCAAAGATCATCGGAAACAATCTCACCCGTTACAGCAACAACTAAATCTGCTGGTAAAGATTCACCATCTCTATGGCAGTCATGGCGGCATCAAATCCCTTATTACCGGCTTTCGTTCCTGCACGTTCGATAGCCTGTTCAATATTTTCTGTGGTGAGAACACCAAAAGAGATAGGAATCATAGTATCAAGAGCAACCTGGGCAATGCCTTTGGTGGCTTCGGCTGCAATGACATCAAAATGCGGCGTAGAACCTCGGATAATAACACCAAGAGTAATGATTGCATCATAGTTACCGGTAACGGCAACCTTTTTAGCGACTAAAGGGAGTTCAAAAGCACCAGGACAGCGAACAATTGTGATATTATTCTCCGATCCGCCATGACGGCGAATACAATCGACAGCACCTTCTACAAGCTTCTGCCCTATAAAATCGTTAAAGCGCGACACAACCAAAGCGAACCTGGTATCCTTTGCGCTCAATGCCCCTTCAATCTGCTTAATCGTCATAGCCAGCTTCTTTTTTAAGTTATTTCTATGAACGGCAATACCCGAGTATCCGCTCAACAAGATCTATAATAACATGACCGATAGTAATATGGCACTCCTGAACCCGGTCTGCGGAACCTGAGTGGGGCACAATTATTTCAAGATCGGCCGCTCCCTGCAAAACTCCTCCATCGCCCCCAAGCAGAGCAATGGTTTTCATTCCATGCTCCTGTGCATAGTCCAGAGCATTAACAACACTTTTACTGTTTCCACTGGTAGAAAGACCAAGGAGAATATCCCCTTCACAACCATAAGCCTCAACCAGCCTGGCAAAGACCGCATCATAACCAAGATCGTTCGCACCCGCCGTCATGGCCGATGTATCGGTTGAAAGCGCAATGGCCGGAAGTGCAGGACGCTGAACACTGCTGCGGTACCGTATAGTCAGTTCGGTTGCCAGATGCTGGGCATCAGCTGCACTTCCTCCGTTACCGCAGAGAAGCACTTTCCCGCCCGCTTCAAACGTATCGGCAATCATTTTTGCCATCGCAACAATAACTGCGCTGTTCTGGCGCGCAACACTCTCCTTTAGTCGTGCACTGTAGAGCATGGTATCGAGTACAATTTCCTCTAAACGTGTCCGGTCGGTAAGCCCATCGGAACACCTGCATTGCCTGGCCATAAATCCTAAAAGTTAAAAACCGTGAATACCGACACCGTCCTTAAATATAATCACTTGTGTCATACCCAATTAACTAATTTCAATCAAAACAATAAATTAATAACTCAATTTTTACGTCACACCAGACATCAGCAGAACTCACAAGCAGCATTGCCTGTAATAATGGTGTTCAAGGGGATTTATTCTGCTTTTATATGCCATCTATTGACTGATAAATGAGATAAGAATATTCTTAAAAAATTCTTAACACAGCTTGATTTTCTCAATAAAAAGTTCGTATTTTTATAAAATAAGTTTTTTAAAACTACCGAATAAAACGCTTTGTTAAGTATCCCGTCACTTGCGGTACTCTAAAACACATCACCCTTATCCCCTCCCATAAACCATAAATGAAGAAGAAGATGTTGAAAACTACTCGCAAGTTCATCAAAACGGGTTTGATAATGACAAGCTTCGGGCTCATAACCTCGAATGCTTTTTGCGGAGGCGCAATAACCGGTTCAATAAATACAGACTTCATTAAGTCCAAAGGTGATGTGGTGGTTTATTTGAAAGACGTCAAAGGAACTGTTACACCAAAACAGGTAACTGTTGATCAGAGAAACTTCACTTTTATTCCGAAAGTAACAGCTATTCCTGCTGGATCAACTGTTGTCTTTACAAACCACGATACTATCTATCATAACATCAACTCAAAAAGCCCTGCAAAGCTTTTTAGCATTGATACTTATGATCCCGGTACTCCGCATCCTGTTACCTTTGAAAAGTCAGGTGAAGTTCAATTGCTCTGTAAAGTCCATCCTGAAATGTCGGGCTGGGTTATTGTAACGGATAATCAATACGCAGCAGTAACCGAACATGACGGCAAATTTTCAATCTCTGATATTCCTGAAGGTACCTACGAAATCGCTGTCTGGAGCGAAAAACTCAAGCTACAGAACAAGACAACGGTTACCGTTGCTGAAGGAAAAACTGCTTCCGTTGTACTCCAGATGAGTAATTAGCCTTTCTGCTGACAGATAGAACGCCTCCTTTTATAAGAGAACAACAACTCATAGGAGGGGGCGGTTCAATAAGGAATTGATAATCATCTCCATACACTTCCCCTCTTCGATGCTGATTCGACTCAGAACAATACAGTTGTAACGACTTTTGTTTTGTATTGAGACAAACCCTCTCCCTCACTCAAGGTAATTTCAGAAATAATTATACACGTCAGATAATCAGCGGCAAGAGCAGCTATAATTCGATTGATAAGAGAAATCCTTTTATTAGTCTGGATATTTTGAACATCCATAACGGTTACCTGATTCATGATGGCACAATAATTGATGACTATGTTCAAAGAGAAATATTCTCAAAACATGACGTCTACTACTTAATATTCACTGGTATTGGAGGAAATATGAAAAAGATGATGTATGGATTAATGGCAATAGCCATGTTCATGTGTTACGGCACGGCTCATGCGGATAATACTGGAGCAGACACTGGGGGATATGCTAATACAGTGAGTGGCGTGGGTAATGGAGCTGGAGGTCCAGGTGATGGTCAAGGCCCAGGAAACGGTGCTGGTCAGGGTCGTGGAAATGGTAATAATGCATCAGTTGTGTCACCTGCACCGGAACCACCAATTATGGTGCTTTTGGGCGGAGGCGCTCTTTTGGGGGCATACTGGTTGAGAAAGAAAACTCTCGGATCGGCAGCACATACATCATAATGTCGTTTCGGGAGTATGATGACTTGTTACCCGAATGCGCATAGCATTCGGGTAAGGGCTTAGATAGTTGATAAATGCTGATCCGCAGGAGGAAAGCGCATATTTATGAGGAGTGAAAATTTGTTCAAGCAGGAGAGATATAGCCGGAGTCTTTCAAACCTGAGCGTTTAAAATGCGATTTTGGAACAATGGATTTTACCAACTTTTCCACTTGAAATGAAAACAGTTCTTTCCCCTCCGGAACTCATTAGCCTAAAAACAATACAACTGTACGGCTTTTGTGTTGTATTGAGACAAACTATTTCTCCCCCTGGACAATTTCGGAAAAAATCATGCACGTTAAATAATCAGCTGCAGGAATTAGAGTAATCATTCCATTGGTCTGGACATTTTGAACATCCATAGAGGTTTTTCGGCTTCATGATGGCACAATAATTGCACTCAATGTTTAAGAGATAAAATTCTAACAAAATCATGACTTCTTACTATCAACTTGAACTGGAGAAAATATGAAAAAGATAATGTATTATGGATTAACGGCACTTTCAATGCTGATGTTTTACTGTAATGCTTATGCGGTTAAGACTGGGTCGGTTGATGGTCAGGGCACGGGGGTTAGCATTAATTCCGTGGTTGTGTCTCCAGCTCCAGAACCACCAATTATGGTGCTTTTAGGCGGAGGCGCTCTTCTGGGGGCATACTGGTTGAGAAAGAAATCGCTCAGATCAGCTGCACATACATCTTGATGTCGTTTTAGTATTTTTATGACCTATACCCCGAGTGCGCAATGCATTCTGGGTATAATTCTGATCTTTGCGTATCCGCAACAGTTAAGTAATCATAGTGGATTTTAATCGTTGTTAGCGCAAACATATTTATTTTTCGCTTATGATTTTCAGGCCTCGTGTATCATGGTTCCCATGGTTGGTTTTTTGCCTGCTTTTCACCTATTCTTTAGAACGATTTATCAGATTTTACCCGCCATCTCCCGAAAAAAACGATCAGGCATTATTATACGCTGTTATTGCGATTGTTTTATGGTCAGAACATAAGGCTATTACAGCATCCTGGCTTGGTAATAGTACAGGTTCTGTCCTTTTCGGTTCCGTTCTTATCTTTACCGGTTGTCTGGGTTATGCTGTCGGTCATCCTTACGAATCTGTGACTATGGATGTGTGGAGCCTTTTTCTCCTGGCAGCTGGATTGCTCGCGGTATTGGCACCACGAGATTATATGCGCTCTGCTTACTTTACAGCCTTTGCAGGTACCGTTGTCGTGATGATCGGGTGGGTTGCGCCAAGCATTCTGTCTTCTGAACTTGCTCTTGCAATTGCATCCGCTTGCGCAACAGTGTTGAATGCAACACTTTTTCCTGTCGTCGCTAAAGGGGTCATGCTCTATTTTGGCAAATATTGCGTTATAGTCACAGAGGGATGTTCTGGAATGAATTCGATTTTTTCATTGACAGCCCTCTGTATCATTTACCTCAGGGTAGGTGCACGGCGTACCCCCTGGCATATTGCGTTGTTAGTTGCCTTTATTATTCCTGTTGCCGTATTGAGTAATCTGGGGCGGGTGATATTGCATGTGCTGGCTATTCGGTATGTCGGAGTCGGTTTTGCTGAGGGACTTTTCCATGAAACAGCTGGGTTTATGGCGTTTGTTTTAGCTCTTTTCCAGCTGGCAGTCATCGATCGTTGTCTTTTTTTCGCCTACTCCAGCATCAAATCTCTAAAATTTTCAACTGATGCGGATAAGTAAACATAGCGTTCTTTCCCTGACACTGGGATTTTTGATGCTGTTTTCGCTGCTCATGGGCAGAGTTTGGATTAATTTAAAAACAACACGTACAAAACCAGATCTTGAAAGGCTTGTCAGCCAGCATCCCCCCGACTGGAAGATGGTCGGCCATCAGCGGATTAATGATTTCTCCTGGGGCAAATCGGTTTTTTCTCAACACGATATCGTTGCGACAAGAACATACCAACATACCGATGGCAGGAAGGTTTCGGTGGTCATGGCATGGAGCGGAGACGGGTTGAACTTTCAGAAGATCCACGAGCAGCAAGTGTGTTACAATGCCAGCGGATTTGCAGTCAGTCCATTGCACATTGTTTCGATATTGACTGGGACTGGCAGCATAGAGGCGATGGCCTTTACTGCCAGCCAAGATGCCAGAAAGGATGATGTGGCATACTGGATGGTTATTGATGGAATACGGGAAAGAGGTATTGACAAAAGGAACCCGATTGTTCGGCAATTTCTGCAGTTGTTGTATCTGCCCAGCTTTTTTCAAGGCGAGCTGCCCGACATCCTGATGGTGAGGGTCTCATCCGTAAGGATAGCGAATAGCCAACCCACAACGGCTCATATCGATTACATCAAGGAGTGGCTGAAAACAATTTCATCCGCCGATCGTCAACGAATTACCGGCTGGTAGCTTAGCAACAGGCGAAACCACAAATAACAACAACCCGGCCTTATGCATAACATAAGACCGAGTCAAGAGGAAGAAAAGAAGAATGATACGCTTAGTGGTACTGGGCGCTCTCTTCTTTAACGAATTCGACGAGAAGCTTCAGATGTTCGGGATCCATATCAGGCAGGATGCCGTGGCCAAGGTTGAAAACATGGCCTGAATGTTCGGTATGCTGACCGAAAGATTTGAGAATCTTAGCAGCTTCAGCCTTGATTCTCGCTGGTGTACCATAAAGTACGGTCGGATCCAGGTTACCCTGCAGAGCAACGCGATCAGCGGTTTCAGCGCGTGCCTTACCGATATCAATACCCCAGCCAAGACCCATAGCATCACAGCCTGTATCGGCTATATCGGAAAGAATGGTGTTGCAATCCTTTGAAAAAACAATAACAGGGGTATCAGGGTGTTTGATCTTAATCGCCTGTACGGTTTCTTTGATGTAAGGAAGAGCATATTCGCGATAGTCATCCTCGGAGAGAGCACTGGCCCATGAATCGAAAATCTGGATTGCATCGGCTCCTGCTTCGATCTGTTTCAGCACATAAGCGGTGATAACGCTTGAAATCTTGCTGAGAAGCGCATGGGCCATCGCTGGCTCACGGTACATCATCTGCTTGGCATA
The DNA here is from genome assembly GCA_903940125.1 of uncultured Chlorobiaceae bacterium. GTDB lineage: Bacteria > Bacteroidota > Chlorobiia > Chlorobiales > Chlorobiaceae > Chlorobium. Next base: position 34,534 of record CAJAJL010000097.1, read on the forward strand.
AGCGTAGTTTTTTGAACCTCCGCCTTCAACAGCATAGGTAAAGAGTGTCCATGCAGCTCCAGTAAAGCCAATAAGAGGAACACGGTTATCAAGTTCTTTTTTGGTCATACGGAGTGCATCCATAACATAACCAAGCTTTTCATCGATATCAGGAACAATCAGTTTGTCGATATCAGCCTGGGAACGGATCGGGGGAGTAAGTCTGATTCCTTTTGATTCGATAATCTCGACATTCATGCCCATAGCTTCATTAACGACAAGAATATCGGAAAAAATAATAGCGGCATCCACACCCATCAGTTCAACAGGCTGAATAGTTACTTCGGTTGCCAGCTCCGGGGTTTTACAGAGCGTTAAAAAATCTGTTTTTTCCCTGACAGCACGATACTCCGGTAAATAACGTCCGGCCTGCCTCATTACCCAGATTGGCGTCCGGGAACATGGCTGACGCTTTAATGCCCGGAGAAAAAGATCATTTTTGAGCATGCAATGCAATAATTTGATGGGTTAAACAAACAAGAACCACCTCAGGACATCCGGTAATCTCCCGGCTGAGAGCAAAGTAAAAGTGCAAACTTACGTTTTTTTAGCCTTTTATTAAAACTTTCCGGCAGATCAGACCACAATATGCCTTTTTATGCCAAGCTGCTTTGCTGTGTAGCCAAGAGCCAGGCCGACCATTTCGGAAATATGAAATACAGGAATAGAGCTTTCGATATGCGCCTGTTTGAGCGCCTTTGACTGATAGCCATCAAGTACGGTATGACAAAGCGGGCAGGGAGTTACAATAAAATCAGCTTTAGCACTGATCGCCTCTTCAAGTGCTTCGGCAGCAACATTGAGGGATTCTTCCTCAGCAACCAGAAGGGTGTGAAATCCGCAACAGCGGTTTTTATGTTCATAAGGAATGGTTTGTCCGCCAAGCGCCTCAATCAACTGGTCAAGTGAACTTGGTGCAAGAGGATTATCCCTGCCGAGAACGGTTGAGGGTCTGAGAATATGACAGCCATAAAAGGGAGCAATCCGGTAATTTTTCAGAGGAACCGTTACCTTTGCCTTGATGGCATCCAGACCTACATCGTCAACCAGCACCCACAACAGATGCCTGACTTCGGAAGTCCCTCGATATTCAAGCCCTTCTTTTTTCAGAATGTCATTGACCTCTTTTTTAAGTGCAGGCGTTTCATCAAGTTTTTTCTTGGCGGTACGAATTGTCATCAGACAGGTATTGCAGGAGACGATAAGATCAAGACCCATTTTTTCGGCAAGTGCAATATTGCGCGCATTGACCAGAGCAAAATGTTTAGGGCTGACATAGTCGAGATTACTGCCCCCGCAGCAGGTACCTTCATGGAGCTTAACAAACTCAAGTCCAAGATCTTTCTGCCAAAAATCGATCGAACGGTCCAGCTCTTTCGTCATGGACTCATTGATACAGCTCATATAGTATGCATATCGCTTCATCCAGCAGTTCTCCCTTGTTATTTTTTATGAGTTTTCTGATGATCCTGCTTGACATGTTCCGTCATTTCCCTGAACATCACCCTGAATATCTTTATACCCTTGGCTGATTTTACAAGTGGAGGCGGAGGGGGTGTTCTGCGTTTCACAATCATTTTCACTGCCATAGGAAGAAGGTTCCGTAAGGTCCAGACCATACCGTTCGTGCGTATAGGAAGGGTGGCTTCAACCAGCTTGCCTTTCTTTTCAATATCCTCCATAAAGGCTTCGGCATGTTTGGCACCACTGGTATCTTTCGGCCCTCTGCACTCAAGAGCATCTTCACGTATCGCATGAATGGCTTCCATGATCGGAATACTTTTCACGCACGATTCCTGACAACGGTAACAGTGTGTGCAGTCCCAGACTCCATGATCCTTGACCAGTTCGGCCAGACGCACATCATGAATGGAATCCCGGCTATCGACATTCATACGATATGATTTCAGCAGCACAGCAGGAGATACATACTCTTTGTTAGCCCTTAAAATGCTGCACTCCGAAACACATGACGCGCACAGAATGCAGTCGGTTGCCTTATCGTACCGATGAAACTCCTCTTCTGAAACAAGAAATTCTTTCTTGCCCATTTCGGCAAGGGGCATGGTCGAATCGATCCAGTTCGAATAGTGCTTCATTTTATCAACAAGCGGATCCATATCGACAATAAGATCCTTGATCATCGGCAGGCTGCGCAAAGGCTCAACCTTGATTATACCGGGTTCCCGGCATTTATCGAGTTCTTCCCATACCTGGCTTGTGCAGGCAAGTTTTGATATTCCATTGACGCGCATACCGCAGGAGCCGCAGATTCCTGCCTGACAAAAGGCTCTGAAGCTGAGTGTGGCGTCTACATGCTCTTTGATATAATTCAACGATCTGAGGACAGTAATACCTCTTTCAGCAGAAATGGTATAATCGTCGAAGTACGGCTTGCTGTCAACCTGTGGATTAAAGCGAAAGACCCGAAAGGTTACATCTCTTTTCCCTTCCTGATGCTGATCTATTGTTTCCGTCATAAGAGAGAATAATTAATAAGTTCTTTCCTGAAGTTCATAGCGTCCCATGGTTACCGGTTTTTCACCTGGAAGGACTTTACCATCAACAAGGGTTGCCAGAGTATGCTTGTGCCACTTTTCATCATCCCTGACAGGAAAATCTATCCTTGTATGGGAACCACGGCTTTCCTCCCGAGCCAAAGCGCCAACAGCAACTGTTTCGGCCAGTTCAAGCATATTCTGAAGTTCAAGCACCTGCATAAGATTGGTGTTGAATACATCACTCGAATCAAAGACTCTTACTTTTTTGAATCGTTCTTTAAGTTCTGCAATATCCTGTATACCCTTATGCAGCAGGGAAGACTCTCTGAAAATACCGACATTTAAAGCAAGAGTCTGACCAAGTTCTTCACGCAGTGCGCCATACCTTTCATAGTGACCGGAAGGCTGCATGCGATTTCGGAGTTCATCGACACTCTCCTTCAGTTCTGCCTCTGAAATGGTTGCGGGGGAAAATTTTCCAGCCTCTTCAGCCGCAGTGTGTCCTACAATTCGACCGAAAACAAGAATATCAAGCAGGGAATTTCCTCCAAGACGGTTTGCGCCATGCACTGAAACACAGGCACACTCACCGGCAGCATAGACGCCATCCATTACCGTGCGCCCGAAATTATCAGTATCAATTCCCCCCATTGAGTAATGAGCAGTCGGCCTGACCGGAATCGGTTCCTCAATAGGGTCAACTCCTTCAAAGTTCAATGACATCTCTCGTATCTGCGGCAGTCTCGACTTGATGAGATCAGCACCAAGATGGCGGAGATCAAGATGGATATATTTTCCAGCAGGGCTGTTAAACCCTCTTCCTTCAAGAATTTCGGTTTCAATCGAGCGTGAAACCAGATCTCTTGGGCCAAGCTCCATCTTTTCTTTCGCATATCTGGCCATAAAACGCTCACCATCCTTATTGATAAGGTAGCCGCCTTCCCCCCTGGCCCCTTCGGTGACAAGCAGGCCGCTCTTTCTCAGACCTGTAGGATGAAACTGAACAAACTCCATGTCTTTCATCGGTATACCTGCCCTAAAGGCAATAGCCTGCCCATCGCCGGAGTTGCCAGCCGCATTGCTCGATCGATTCCAGTACATCTTGGCATAGCCGCCGGTAGCAAAAATCACCGTTTTTGCAGGAAAAGCTTCAACCTTCCCTGTCTTCATATTCATAGCAATCAAACCCCGAGAACGACTGCCGTTGACCGAGAGGTTCAGTGCAAAATATTCGTTAAAAAACAGTACACCTTTTCTCAAACACTGTTCATACAGTGTCTGCAGAATGGTGTGACCTGTTTTATCTGCACAGTAACAACACCGAGGACGACCTGCTCCGCCGAAGGGCCTCTGAGCAATGGTATTGTCATCCAGTCTCGACCAGGGTGTCCCTATATTTTCAAGTTCACGGATAATTTTAGGAGCCTCAGAACAAAGCACCTCAACGGCATCCTGATCGGCAAGATAGTCACTGCCCTTGATGGTATCAAAAATGTGCATTTCAATGGTGTCGTCCTTCGCCTTGTTACCAAGTGCTGCATTGGCTCCGCCCTGAGCAGCAGAGGTATGCGAACGGTTTGGATAGACTTTGGAAAGAACAGCGATATTCAGCGCAGGATTGGTTTTCATAGCCTCCATTGCGGCATACAGACCTGCACCCCCGCCTCCGACAATAACAATATCAAATGGTTTCATACGCTCAAATCTCTTTATGAAGCTGTCAAGGACGCCTCACTGATTAAACAGAAGAGCACTGCTGCGGCAGTGCCCCGCTCGTTGAAATTGTCTTTCTGGTATTACTGAGGAATGCAGTATAAGAGAACCTGACTGCCGGAAATTTTTTAACCCTGACTCAACTTTGAGTGCACTGGAAAACGCGGCCAGCTTCCTTTACTTAAACCGTTTATGACGATGAACAAAGAGCTTACATAGCGACATGGTCGTCATGAATCGGAAGTTCCTCGACCGCATGAAGCACATCTGTCATATTCAGGACGCCCAACACCTTATTGTTTTCCATAACAGTAAGACGTCTGATATTGGTTCTTTTCATCAAACGAAGCGCATACTTGATCCTGAGGCCGGGATTGACGCTGATAACTGGCTTGCTCATAATCTGAAAAACAGGAGTATTCCATGGATCGCGATGCACATCTTCACCGGGATCTATTACTTTTTCAAGAATATCTTTTTCAGTCACAATACCATAGCAATCATCCTCATTTCTCGGCTCTACTACAAGACCGCTCTCGTTAGTCTTTTTCATAATCTGAAGCGCTTCTGCAACAGTACAGCTTCCTTTAATAATTCGAAATTCCTTCTGCATGAGTGCAGATACCGGTAGTGTCCGTAATGTTATAAGCTGATCCATAGTCGTCAGGTTGCTTGAATATTATAAAAACACAGAATGTCACTATCAATGCTTATGTGCAAACAATAATAGAGCACCTGTGTTATCTCTGAAAGCTCAAAAAGGCGGGATACATCAGCCAGCGCCCGAAAAACTGGCACAAGGAATTAATTTATAAAAAAAAACAACATAATTACAATAACGACCTGCTCAAAACATGAATTATGCAATACCATGAAGTTTTTTATAGACCGCCCAGTTCTGCTTCAACAGGAGAAAAGCATTGAAATCTTTCTGAAGAAGAAAGGGATTTGATAAACGCTCATGGCCAATGGTGGAAACTGGCGAAACACCATAATCGTGTCCAGGATAGACTTTCGTGGTATCGGGCAGCAGCATAAGTTTGTGATGCAGTGACTGGTATTCCATAAGCGCCTGTTCTTCGGTACCGGTACCGCCAACCTTTCCCGTAAAGAGGGTATCCCCGGTAAAAAGAGCATCGCCGATATGAATGCAGATAGAGTCGGCTGTATGTCCAGGCGTATAAAGAATCCGGGCATGAAGAGCACCAAGAGGAAACGAAGCACCATCGACGACCCGGAGTCCGATACGGCAGCAGGTTTCACCGTAGAGCAGGGGAGCGATACCTGTCAGATGCCTGATAGCATCATTGCCATTAGTATGATCGTCATGACCGTGCGTTGAAAAAATAAACCGGATGATAAAACCATGGTCAGCAGCAAACCGGACAATCATGCCCGGATTAAAGGAGGCATCGATCACCATGGCTTCACCTGAAGCCTGATCGGCGACCAGATAACCAAAGTTCCTGTCACCACCTGTACGAAACTGTTCGACAATCATGATAAAGTCCCTTTTTCAGCCATTTTTGTTTAAGCTTGACCTGTTGTCAGGAGTGACCGCCGACAACAATTCTCATAATCTTCACATTCAGCACAACAAAGCGAACAAGCTGCCACAGCAGGTTTTTCCGCCAGTAAAGGGTGCCTTTTGACGGTACCGGCGGATAAGCTTCGTCGTAATATGCCTTGACTTTATTGGTGCTCATAGGTGTTCAAAGAGTTAAGGTTATCGTCAAAACGTTATTATAAAATGGTTATCATCAACATACAGCTTATTCCGGAATCAGCCACCAGAACGGATAGCCTTTTGCTTTATGGAAAAAGACATAGTGCAGAATGAATTTCAGCCAATGCCCTGCAAGGCCGGCCTCTCCGAGGGAGTAGTTCATATCACGGCCCCATTCAGGATAC
>CAJAJL010000098.1 GCA_903940125.1 uncultured Chlorobiaceae bacterium
GATTTGTTCTGGAGTAATCTTTTTTGAGTATAAAATCCAGATTATGAAAGCTGTAAAGCTATAATTTTGCTTTGTTGCCTTTCTTTTTTGTATTTCTGTCCTTGAAAGAGGTACCGTTTTTCGAATAGCTCAGTTTAGGAAAAAGATAGATCCCTCTCGTTGATCGGGATGACAAGAGAAAAGAGGGAAAGTTGGCAGTGGACAGTGAGCGAGTTCACTGTCCGTTACCAGAGCATGAAGAATTAGACTGAGGCAGCTTGGACTATTGCGACAAAGTCGTCTGCATTAAGACTGGCTCCACCAATAAGACCACCGTCAATATTCGGCATTGAAAAAAGTTCTGCGGCGTTGGATGGCTTGACGCTTCCACCGTACTGAATACGGACAAGGCGGAAGGCTGGCTCGCCATAAAGTTCACCGATAAGCGTACGGATAAAGAGATGTACCTCTTCGGCCTGGGCGGAAGATGCTGTTTTGCCAGTACCGATAGCCCATACAGGCTCATAGGCAATGACAATCGCGCCGATATGGCTGATACCCGCTAAACCTTCGCGAAGCTGAGTGGAAATAACTGTTTCAGTCACTCCCGATTCGCGCTCTTCGAGAGTTTCACCGACACACAGGATAACCTTCAATCCTTCACTCAATGCTTTTTTAATCCTGAGATTCACCGTTGCATTGGTTTCGCCAAAGAACTGACGTCGCTCAGAGTGACCGATAATCACATAAGAACAGCCGATAGCATTAATCATTCGGGCAGATACCTCTCCGGTAAAAGCTCCATCATTTTCATAATGGCAGTTCTGTGCAACAAGCTGAACCTCACTTCCTTCAAGCAGCTGACCTACAGCATCCAGAGCCAGATAGGTTGGTGCCAGGCCAACGTCGCATCCTGAAAACCCTTCACCAAGTGCTTCGAGAACATCAGTAGCAAGCGTTACCGATTCGGCTACGGTATTATTCATTTTCCAGTTACCTACAACAATTTTTTTTCTCATTTCTAATAATCCGTTATAACATCACAATATATCCGGTCAATCTGATCCAGACTGAACCGGTGTTTTCCCGAACGAGCATCTTTAAGCTCAACATCGTTACCGCCAACAGCAATAATGGTTCCATGCCACACTCTTGCCTCATTGGTTACCAAGTTGATTTCACGATTCAACAGTCCCTGATTACCCCCGATCCTGTCCTTACGATAAATTATTTGCCGTTTTCCCATAGCAGAGCTGGTTAGAATTACCATTATTAACAAAATCAAAGCGCACAATAACCTGTTACACAATAACGAGATACAAAATCATCTTACCCTTATGTATCACCCATGCAACAAATCCCGCTTTTTTCCTGTCGGAAATATACGAATCACACGGTAAATACAAGGCTGAAATATTTCACAACCACTTGAGACCAAACGTCAGACAGCCTGGGCATAGACCCCTGCATCTTTTTCAGGAAGGGTGCTGGTAAAAAGATTATATGTCTTGGGTAGGACACCGGCAAGTTGAGGGTTGTGCTTCTCAATGTCGCGCATGGCTGCATCCACCTTATTACCGATGTTCTCAGCTTCAGACAGGTTGAGCAGGTAGTCGAACCTCGCTTCGGTGGACAAATAGAGAATACTTTCAGCATGATAGGCTGCCGGTTCATCCAGACGACTACCACGGCGAGAGCTTGTATCGGCTTTTTCCAGTCTGGCTCGCTGCGCTGCGAAACGGACTTCGGCAAATCGCAGAAAAATGAGACCGAGAACAGGGGCTGAATACTCCTGCGCTTTGAGCCCGGAGTTAGCTCGAAACTGGTCGGCGGCATCCCAAAGGCGTTTTTCCAGAGCGGCATTGGCATTATCTTTTTCGGAAGGAGCGATCCAGTGCATTGTTTCTTGAATCAGTTTGTTATGTCAGGCGATCATTGAAAAAAAATGAGTTGCCTGTTTGAGGAAAAAGCGAACAATTTCCTTATCAAGATAAACCAATGGAGTTATCTAAAAACGCCAAGAACCAGCTAAAGCAAAGAGAAGTATATCGATAGTGTTATTTCTTTCATGTCGAAGTATAACAAACATTTTGTAGCCTTCAAATACTGCAATGTGCATGATTAATGTTGTCGAAGAGAGGTGAAATGACAAAGCCCCAGACTCCGGGCAAAGAGTGTGGGGCGTAGACAATCATTTGAAGATTCAGCAGAAGTCGAAAATGCCTATTTTACGAAAATCTCAAGTATCTCATAATGCAGTTCACCTTTAGGCACTGCGATCGAAACCTTCTCTCCGACACCTTTTCCTATCAATGCCCTTCCGACTGGAGAACGTACTGAAATTTTACCTAAATCGGTGTCTGCCTCTTCAGAAGAGACAAGCGTATATTCAATAATTTCATTGGGATCGTCAAGGTTACGCAATTTTACAGAGGTAAGAATATAGACCTTATCGGTCTTGATGTGCTTCGGGTCAAGAATCGTTGCCGCAGCCAGCTTATTTTCAAGATCGGCAATACGTGCTTCAGTATGTGACTGCTCCTCTCTTGCCGCGTCATATTCAGCATTTTCGCTCAGATCGCCATGGGCTCTTGCTTCAGCAATTTTTTCCAGAACTTCCCTTCTGGTTTCATGAACCAGCACGTAGAGCTCCTCTTTCAGCCGGTTATAGCCATCATTAGTCAGGTAAATTCTGTCAGTCATCTCTAATACTGTTTTTGTTGAAAAAAATAACTCCATAAGAGCTACTTGCTCGACAATCGGAGAGGATTGCAAACAAAAAAAAGTAAAGTCAGCTGCACGCCGCTGACTTTACTTCTTATTAATGTACAACTCTTAATCCTTCAGGCAAAAAAAACTTTACACATTAAACGCAAAATAGATTTTACTACCACCCCGCTCGACAAGCAGGAACAACAGGTCACCACTTTTGATGGAGCTTACCAGAGTGCTGTACTGCGCAAACGAGGTCACACTCTGTCTGTTTACAGAAAGAATTATATCACCACGCCTTACACCCGCCTGGTATGCGTTTGAAGATGAAGAAACAGAGGTAACAATAACTTTACCGGCCCCCGGCTTGCGGTTGAACTTCTGAGCAGTTTCAGCAGTAAGCGCTTCCGCCTTGAAACCAAGCGCAGAAGTGACTTTTTCATCCCCCTCAGACCGTGACGCAATTTCCTTTCCAGTCTGCTCTTCGAGTCGAACACTGAAAAGCCTGATCACTCCATCCCTTAGCACCCTGAACTTCACCGTGGCTCCAGGTGACTGGCTGGCAATGGAATTTCGAAGTGCAACGCTGCTCGTGACCTTTGCTCCATTAAAATCAAGAATAACATCCCCGGTTTTCACACCGGCTTTTGCTGCAGGACTGCCGTCAACAACCGTTCCGACAAGCACCCCTTCAACAACTTTCAGATGCATTGCTTTTGCAAGATTTTCGTCAATATCCTGAATGCTGACACCGAGATAGCCTCTGGAAACTTTTCCTGTCGTAATGAGTGAGGTCAGAACCTTTTTGGCCATATTTGATGGAACTGCAAAACCGATTCCCTCAAATCCGCCGGTGCGGCTGGCTATAGCAGTATTGATGCCGACAAGCTCTCCATTGATATTGACGAGGGCACCGCCGGAATTACCGGGATTGATAGCTGCATCGGTCTGTATGAAATCCTCGTAATCTGCAAGTCCGACATTTGCCCTCCCTTTGGCACTGACGATACCCTGTGTAACAGTTCTGGCAAAATTTTCACCAAGAGGGCTTCCAATGGCGATAACCCATTCAGCAACCCTGAGCTTGTCACTGTCGCCAATTACTATAGGTTTAAGGCCCTTAGCGTTAACTTTTATAACCGCAAGATCTGTTTTCGGATCCTTGCCTATAACCTTGGCATCAATTTTACGGTTATCGAAGGTGCGGATATACACCGCATCCGCATCATCAATAACATGATTATTGGTAAGAATATAGCCGTCATCAGTAACAATTACCCCTGACCCCAGGCCATGCTGCACCTCTGAATGACCACGCCGTGAGCCACTATCGGATTTATCGAAAAAGTCATCGAACGAATGGCCAAAAAAATCTTCAAAAGGACGTCCGAAAAAATCCATCGGATTCATTCCCCTTTGACTCACTTTCTTTTCGGTGAAAATTGTCACTACGGAAGGTGTCGCCGATTCTGCGATCTGCACAAATGCATCGTTAAAACTTTTGAGCGACTGTATGGGCGAATTTTCAAACGTGTTCTTCGCCGTGGCAAAATTAGGCCTGCCGGAAAGAGACGGGCCATTGACAGAAAAGTTGAACTCAACATTGGAAAACACAAGCGCGCCAACGGCTATTCCTGCAAAAACAAGAAGCAGGTATTTCAGTAACTTTTGATTTTTGTTCATCGGATATCTAAGGATTTATTAATGTTACGATAAAGCCTCAATATTTTCAACGGCAGTTATACCCGCCTTCATTTTATTCATTGTCTCGTCATACTCGGACTCTGGCTGTGAATCAGCAACAATACCTCCAGCTGCCTGAAAGTATATAGTTGCGTCCTCAATAACCATTGTCCGGATGGCAATAGCGGTCTTAAGATTTCCTTTAAAATCAAGAAATCCAACAGCACCGCCATACAATCCACGTTTTTCCTTTTCAAGCTCATAGATAATCTCCATGGCACGAACCTTCGGAGCTCCAGTAAGAGTGCCTGCAGGAAAACAAGACCAGAAAGCATCCATGGTGCCAAGATCATCACGAAGTTCACCCCGCACATTACTGACAATATGCATCACATGCGAATATTTTTCAACCACCATCATCTCATTGGTTTCGACAGTGCCGATTTTGGCTATTCTGCCGATATCGTTTCTGCTTAAATCGATAAGCATGAGGTGCTCCGCCAGCTCTTTTTCATCAGCAAGCAGCTCTTGAGCAATGCGTTCATCCTCTTCAAAACTGCGGCCGCGATGTCTTGTGCCTGCAATAGGGCGAGTATCTACCATGCGCCGTCCGGCTGGGTCGCGCTCAACCTTAACCAGCAATTCGGGGGATGAACCAACAATTTCAAATCCTTTCAAATCGAAGTAGTAGAGATAAGGCGAGGGGTTGATGGTTCTCAACATACGATAGACATCAAACGCACGGGTATTCAATGGACGGTGGAGGCGTTGTGAAATCTGTACCTGAAAAATATCTCCGGCAAGAATGTGCTCTTTAGCCGTTCTGACTTTCTGCAGGTACTCCTCTTTCGGAGTATTGGAAACCACCTGTTCAGGACGTTCCGGCTGGAAAACAATCTCTTCACGTTGCAGCGGCCTGAACATCTGTTCGGCAATCAGTTCTATTTTTTTCAAAGCATCCGGCTTGTCGACATCATCGAGGTAATTGGTGACGATGAAGACTTTACGGAGAATATTATCAAATATGACAAGCGTATCACAGAAAAGAAGAAAAATGTCGGGCATCCCTGCCGGATCAGGCAGTTCCGGTTTGGGAATCCTTTCGACAAGATGCATGGAATCGTAACCGAAATATCCAAATACACCCGATGTAATCATCTGGGGAGCACCGTTCTTTTTCTTCGGTATCTCATCAGTGTCAAATGCGGCAAGACAGCGATCAATCTTTAAACGGAGATTTTTTTCCTCTCCGGCGATTTTGCCTAGATCATGAAATTTTTCGTCCAGAATCTCGACGTCTGCCGATCCGTCCACTGAGCCTCTGAGAATAGCGACCGGATCGATGGCTATATAGGAAAACCGGGCAAGAAGCTCTTCACCCTCTACCGATTCAAGCAGGCACGAAAAAGGTCTCTTAAGTTTTAGATAGACTGAAACCGGTGTCTCTGTATCAGCATGAACCTCCCTGAATAGCGGCTTGAGAAGATAGGGTGCATGCCGTTGTTGTACTGGCATAAAAAGAGGAAACTAAATTAGTTATTGTTACGGCGTAATAAAGAAAAATATTTTGTATAGTAAAAAAGATAACCGGCATTACTCTCCATAAACAGCCGAAATCAATCAGTAAGAATGCCCCTCTTACCCCGCAGAAAAAAATTTGTGTTGAACTGGCTAAAAGCATTTATGCTTTCTCCCGGTGTCCTTTTTCCGACGGGATATCTGTTGCTTTATCTCTCAACCAATATCTATCTGAATGCCGATTTCAAAACAAACCTTTCTGAATCGGTACAAAGAGCAACCGGCAATACCTGGCAGACAAGCATCAAATCAATCAAAGCCGGCTTGGTTTTTGACTCCGTCATCCTTAAGCATATCAAACTCACAAAAACAACAAAACCTGGAATGAGAGCAAACACCGGGAGTCGAACCATTACCATCGATACCCTCGAAATTCCATTTCAAAATATTCAAATGCTCCTTTTCAGCAGCATTGAACGTCAATCGTCTACAAATGCCCTCTGTGAAAAAATTCTTGCAGAGAAACGTCTTGATCAATGAACCATTAACCCGGTACGCTGCAATCGTATAGAACCGATTTTGCTGACAAGATCAGTAAACAGAGACAAATCCGGATTCCATGACCAGTAAACCATAAGTGCCTGGCCAACAATATCTTTTTCCGGCAAAAATCCCCAGAAGCGGCTGTCGAGACTGTTATCCCTGTTGTCGCCCATTGCAAAATAGTAGTTGGACTGAACAGTGTAGTTCTGAACCGGAGTACCATCGATAAATACCGTCCTTCCCTGTAAACTCACCTCATGTCCTTCGTCGGCAATAAGCGCACTGTAAAGCGGATAGGTTGCCGGGTTCAATGGGACGACATCTCCTTTTCCGGGAATACGTATCGGTCCGTAGTTATCCTTGTTAAAGTTCGAAAACTGCGGGAATATCATATAATCACCATCTCCAGCCGCCATTCGGTTTCCAATAAACTGAGCATGCGGAGGCAACGGTGCCGGCTTTTTATTGATAGAGAGCTCTTGACCATGAATTTCGAGAGTATCTCCGCTGAGGGCAACACAACGCTTGATATAGTTCAGTGAACGATCTTTAGGAAACTTAAACACAATAATATCCCCGCGATCAACCTTTTTAACTCCTGGCAGCCGTATATCGGTAAAGGGGATTTTCGGGCCATAGACGTACTTATTGACAAAAAGAAAATCTCCGGCAAGAAGAGTACTCTCCATTGAACCGGTTGGAATACGGTAAGACTCAACGACAAAAACACGAAGAATGGTCGCAAATATAGCTGCTATAATAAGAGCTTCAAACCACTCCCTCGAATGTTTTTTTTCCGGTTTTCCTTTCTGAATATTCAATGATGTAGATTTTTGATTCATTTAATAACAAATCTTTCCCCAACTGGAATAACCTTGGGTTAGACGTCTTTTTTGCGCGAACCCTGCGCTATTCGTCAATATTCAATAAAGCAAGGAAAGCTTCCTGTGGAACCTCGACCCTACCAACCTGTTTCATCCGTTTTTTACCCTCTTTCTGTTTTTCAAGCAGCTTGCGCTTTCTCGAGATATCACCGCCATAACATTTCGCCAATACGTTTTTCCTCATTGCCGATATGGTTTCGCGCGAAATCACTTTGCTGCCGATAGCCGCCTGGATTGCGACTTCATACATTTGTTTCGGAATAATTCCTTTCAACTTCAGGCAAAGCTTTTTGCCCCAGTCATAAGCTTTCGAGTGGTGAACAACTATTGAGAGTGCATCGACCGCCTCACCGTTCAGCAGTACATCGAGTTTCACCAGATCCGATTCACGGTAGCCGATGTACTCGTAATCCATCGACGCATATCCTTTTGAAATGGATTTGAGCCTGTCATGAAAATCAAACACGATCTCTGCCAAAGGAAAATCAAAATGCATGATGACCCTTGTGGTATCAAGATAATCAGTAGTCTTGTAGTCACCGCGACGCTCCATGCCCAGCTTCATGATATTGCCGATATAGTCTGCAAGGGTAATAATCTGCATGCTGACATAGGGCTCTTCAACAAGATTGATTCTTGTTGTGTTGGGCATCTTGGAGGGGTTGTCGACAATAACAACTTCCGAGTTGGTCATGACAACACGATACTCCACGTTGGGAACCGTGGTAATGATATTAACTCCGTATTCACGCTCAAGACGCTCCTGAACAATTTCCATGTGGAGCAGTCCGAGAAATCCGCATCTGAACCCGAAACCAAGAGCAACAGAGGTTTCCGGGGTATAAACAAGAGAGGCGTCATTCAGGGCAAGTTTTTCAAGCGATTCACGAAGATCCTCAAATTCATTCGAGTTGATCGGATAGAGTCCACTGAAGACCATCGGCTTGACCTCTTTGTAACCCTCAAGGCGCTCTTTTGCCGGAGCATCGACAAGCGTGACCGTGTCGCCAACCTTTGCATCCTTTACATCCTTTATGGAACAGATCAGATACCCGACATCTCCTGATTCAAGCAGATTTTTGGGCTGCCTCTTCATTCCCATAACCCCTATTTCGTCAGCAAGAAAAACCTTATCGCTGGCAAAAAACCTGACTTTGTCGCCCTTTTTCAGCGATCCCTCAACAATGCGAAGATAGACCACCACTCCACGGTAGGAATCGAATACGGAATCAAAAATCAGTGCCCGCAAGGGCAGGTGGTTGTTGTCGGCAGGTGAAGGGACACGGGCAATAATTGCCTCCATGAGTTCAGTAATCCCAAGACCGGCTTTAGCCGATACCTGAAGGATATCCTCACGTTTATTGCCGACAAGATCCATAATCTGGCGGGCAACGCCCTCCACATCCGATGAAGGAAGGTCAATTTTATTGATGACCGGTATAATTTCAAGTCCTGCTTCGATAGCAAGATAGAGATTGGCGATTGTCTGTGCTTCAACACCCTGAGTGGCATCAACAATAAGGAGTGCTCCTTCGCATGCGGCAAGAGAGCGGGAGACCTCATAGCTGAAGTCAACGTGACCGGGAGTATCGATGAGGTTTAACGTATAATCAATACCATCATCTGCTTTGTACTTCATCTGAACAGCATGGCTCTTGATGGTAATGCCACGTTCCCTTTCCAGATCCATATCATCAAGGACCTGTGCGGAAGCCATCTGGGTGCGGTCAAGGGTGTGGGTTACTTCCAGCAGGCGATCAGCCAGTGTGGATTTTCCATGATCAATATGTGCGATAATGCAGAAGTTCCTGAGGCGACTAACTTCTGTACTGGACAATGCCATAAAATAAGCGTTAGATTCTGATAAAAATTCAAGGTGAGGAATATAATCAATTAATACGATTGTGACATGGCAGAGTGGCTATACAAAAAGCTGCTGTTCGCGGCTATGACGAAACCCCCTGAGAAACTCAACCGCCTCCATAGGTTTACGACCTTCAAGCTGCAGCGAAAGTACCTCAAGCCAGCCGTCGGTACATGAAGCATAGAGTCTTCCATTATCAACAACAACCGTTCCTTCAGGAAAGGCTGGCGTTGTTTCAAGCGAATAAGCAACGGGAGAGGCCCTGAATATCTTCATGGTTTTCCCATCGAAGGTCGTCCAAGCCGTTGGCTTCAGAGCAAGACCCCTGATAAAATCATTGACGGCTTTGACCGATTGAGACCACTTGATACGAGTATTGTCACGGGTAAGCTTTGGCGCTCTGGAAACAAGCGTTTCATCCTGACCCGTAACCACAACCTTGTGTGAAGCAATCAGGTGAAGCGTATCGACGACAACACGAGCGCCGAGAACTGACAGGCGACAGGCCAGTTCTGTGGCATTTTCAGCAGGATCAATACATAATTTTTCCTGAAGAATGATATTGCCGGTATCGACGCGCTGCTGGAGAAAAAATGTAGTGACACCGGTTTCGTATTCACCCTTGACAATGGCCCAATTAATCGGGGCAGCTCCCCTGTAAGCCGGAAGCAATGAAGCGTGAAGGTTAAAAGCGCCAAGGGTTGCCTGCTCAAATACCGCGGGCGGCAGAATACGGAAAGCAGCCACAACAATGACATCAGCTCTCGTGGCCGCTACAATGTCAGCAAATTCCCGGCTTGTGACATCATCGGTTTCATATACAGGAAGCCCAAGAGAAACAGCGGCCTGTTTTACTGGAGATGGTTCAGCCTCAGCATGTTTACTCCGACGGGGTTTATCAGATCCAGTGACAACAAGAACCAGCTCGAACTGATTATCTTCTTCTGCGATAGCCTTCAATGATGGAACAGCGAACTCCGGTGTTCCCATAAAAATAATCCGCATGGCACTCAAGAGTATTTAGCAGTAAGTGGCTCGCGCGCAATGGGATACGCAGCAGTCACACTACCAGAAACAAAAGCATCCAGCTCTTTCTGGATTTTTCTCCGGTCGCGCTTCTCCATCCTGTCGACAAAGAGAGTGCCATTAAGGTGATCTATCTCATGCTGGAGAACTCTGGCATACATACCGGAAAATTCCCCGGTCATCTCTTCAAATTGCTCATTACGATATTTCAAGGTAATTGCGGCCGGACGTTCAACATCCCCCTTAACGCCGGGAAGGCTCAAACAACCTTCTTCCATGTCATTGTATCCTCTGACGGCAAGAATATGAGGGTTAATCACAACCATCGGTTTTGCATCGGAATAATTGTTAAGACCTGAAATATCTATGACAAGCAGTCGAACCGAATGCCCGACCTGTGGAGCAGCAAGACCTATACCCGAAGCATTATGCATTGTCTCAAACATAAAGGCTATAAGCTCTTCAATTCCTCTATCTATACCTTTCAGAGGCTTTGCTTTCTTTCGGAGTATATCGTCGCTGTAAATATTGATCGGTAATATCATAAATCACACTACGGTTTATTAAATATGTCATCAACCTTCCTGACAGGCTGAAAGTTGCCCGGCCCATCTTCAGGCTTCAGACCTTAATGTCCAAATTATATGAAGCCCCGCGAAATTTCCAAACGCTAAAAAAGAAAGCAAGAATATGGTTAATGCTCACTGGAAGAGTCGGGCTTCTTTTTTTTGTACATTTTTTCAAGGAGCTTTCCTATACCCTCAAACCTTAACATGGTTTTTTTGACCGTCGAAACAGGTGACTCCTCACTGATATCATCCTCTCTGCCAATCTGCACAGGGTAAACAAGAATAAAACTGTTTTTCTGGAAATACTTGTTAAGATAGACAGGCATCTTTGCCATTTTATTATGATAGGAAAGATTATTTTTCCTGCTCATCACAACAATGAGGTTATCGTCATTTTTTATCTCACTAGACAGCACGAGAAAATCATCCCACTCCTTGAAAAGCTTGTATTCTGCATTGGAAATAGTCTGGGAACAGGCCTCCTTCAGATAAACAAGAGTTTGTTTTGGTGCATACACGACCAGTTTTGATCCAGTATTTCTTATGATATTGATCACTTTCTGCATCCAGTGAACAAAACCGATTTCATTTTCAGCTCCCGCAGGGACAACCACAATTGTCCGCCTGATGGTAGCAAGGGGTTGAACCGGTTTATAAATAAAGGTCGTGATATTACACCTGCCAAGAATATTGTCGGATGCACTGCCAAGTAAACTCTCGGTAAGAATACTTTTTTCATGTAATCCTAAAATAAGATCAGTGATTTTCTGCTCTCGGATTACACCGGTGATTCCGTTAACCACATTGCTGTCGTAACGAATCAACCTAGTCATGTCGAAGTCGATAGACGATGCTGCAACCGCTGCTTTTTCAAGCAGTTTTCCTGCATGCTTTTCAGCAGCGTCGTCACTCATGGTGTTGTCAGCTACATGAAGAGCAAAAATCCCGGTTTTGTCCTTTTTCGATTTTACGGTTACACTGAGATTGACAAGCTCTTCTACCGTGCTGATATTGTTCATGGGAATGAGTATACGCTCTTCGGTGACCGCAAGACCGGACTCTGCAACCTCATCAACAGTATCAGCAAGAGCTATATTCTGCGCACCTTTCTCGCCCACAATTGTAGCCAGAGTGCAGGTTATCAGAATAAAAAGGATAGTACCGTTCAAAACACTCTCATCAAGCAGTCTGACAGGATTCCCGGCTAGTGTGTAGCCGGTAATAATGTTATAACCAATCAACACCGTTGCAAGTGCCAAAGCCGCATGTGCGCTTATAAGGCCAAAAATCAACCGGCGCTGATCAAGGGAAAACCCAAAAATTTTCTGGGTAATCCAGGCTGAAAAATATTTTGCAACTGTAGCCGAAACAGTTATAACCGCAGCAACCTTAATGGTGTTATAATCTTTGAAAAAAGCCCGGATATCGATAAGCATCCCGACACCAATCAAAAAAAACGGAATAAAAAGGGCATTGCCGACAAACTTGATTCTGTTCATAAGCGGCGATGTACGGGGAATCAGACGATTCAGCGCAAGACCGCTGAAAAATGCACCGATAATAGCTTCAACACCAGCGGCTTCTGCAAGAAAACCTCCGAAAAACACCATGGCCAAAACAAAGAGATACTGCAGCACACTGTCATCAAATCGCTTGAAAAACCAACGTGCTATAACCGGAAAAAGCAGCAGAACAACCAGGCTGAAGAGCGTTAAACCAATCAGAAGCCTTATCCAGAATCCTGTCATCAACTCCCCTGACGACATTCCGGCAATAACTGCCAGCACAAGCAAAGCGAGAGTATCGGTAATAATGGTTCCACCGATCGCAATAGTAACCGCCTTGTTCATGGATATACCAAGCTTGCTGACGACTGGGTAGACAATGAGCGTATGAGAGGCAAAAATACTGCCGATAAGAATGGATGAAAACAGAGAAAAATCAAGAATGTAGAGGCCTACAAGAATACCGAGCACAATCGAGATGGAAAAGGTATAGAGACCGAAGAGAATACTGTTTCTACTGTTTTTCCGGAAATCCTCAACATCAATTTCCAGTCCGGCTAGAAACATGATATAGAGAAGTCCAACCGTACCAAACAGGATAATACTGCTGTCACGAAGCATCAAATTAAACCCATGAGGTCCGATAGCCGCTCCAGCAATAATAAGACTTATCAAACTCGGGATTTTCAGCCGATTGAGAAGAATCGGTGCGAAAAGAATAATAAACAGTATCAGTGAAAACTGTAATACCGGATTCTTCAACGGCAATGCAATATCAAAGAGGCTCATGAACACCATCGTTTACAATCCAGAAATCAAGCTATAACCCTATAGGAAGGAACTCATATTTTCAGCCGGAAAAATAACTTATCTGAAAACAAATATGCATATCTTTTCAGTTGAACACAAACCGCCCTGATGACATGCTTCGTTCACAACCGGCCTCTATCAACCTTTGTCCTCTCAGTAACAATGCACTGGATTTATCTGACTATTGCAATCCTGCTTGAAGTATCCGGCACCACCTGTATGAAAATTTCAGACGGATGCACTAAACTTACGCCAACACTTTTTATTTTCTTTTTTTACGGGCTGAGCTTTACCTTTCTGTCGTTAACACTCAGAGTACTGCCCATAGCTGTAACCTATGCCATCTGGTCAGCACTTGGAACAGCTCTTATAACTGTTATCGGAGTTATCTGGTTCAACGAAAGTATCAGTGCCATTAAACTTAGCTTTCTGCTGCTTATTATTATCGGAGTAGCAGGGTTGCATTTCAGTCAGGAACAGGTTCATTAAAGCATGAAAAATCCACATCCGATCTATAGAAAAATTGTTGTAAAAGTCGGCACGAATGTCATTACCGATAAAAACGGAGATCTTGACCTTGAAATTCTCCAGCAGCTCACCGCTCAGATAGCTGAACTGCAGAAGCAAGGGATCCAGATCATCCTTGTCTCATCTGGAGCCGTCGGCGCAGGACGTTCGGTGGTCAAACTCTCCGGCACCATCGCACCGGTTGCTGCCCGTCAGGTGCTTGCTTCAACGGGTCAGATCAAGCTCATCAGCACCTACAACGAACTCTTCAGTAAGCACGGACTGGTTACCGCACAGATTCTTGTAACCAAGAGCGATTTCAGCGACCGCCTGCACTACCTCAACATGCAGACCTGCTTCAGCTCTCTTCTGCAGCAGGACATTATTCCTGTTGTCAATGAAAACGATGCCGTTTCAGTCACCGAGCTGATGTTTACCGACAATGATGAACTCTCGGGACTCATCGCATCTATGATGGATGTCGAGGGCTATATCATTCTTTCACATGTTGACGGCCTCTTCGATATGAAAACAGGGAACGGCAGCATCATCCCCGTCATTGACCCCTCGACTAAACATTTCCACCAGTATATCCATCCTGGAAAATCCGAATTCGGACGTGGGGGAATGCTGACCAAGTGCCATATAGCGCAGAAACTTTCACGGCTCGGCATCACTGTCCATATCGCCAACGGACGCACTCCCGGTATTCTCCTCTCAATTCTTGAGGGAGAACAAAATGGAACTAAATTTCTGCCGCAAAAGGCAACATACGGGCCAAAACGGTGGATTGCCAACAGCGAAGGGATGGAAAAAGGAGCAGTCACCGTCAACATTGGCGCTGAAAGGGCGCTGGTAGCCGGAGAGCGCGCCAACAGCCTGCTGCCGGTCGGCATCGAGTCGATTGAAGGGCCTTTCCTGAAGGGAGACATCATCAAGGTATGCTCCGTGGACGGCACCGTCATCGGCTACGGCATGGCGCAATACAGCTCAGAAAAAACAATGGCCATCATAGGCCTGAAGGATCAGAAACCCCTGATTCATTACGATTACCTCTATATAACCTCCTGAACTCCGTCCTACATGAAGGAAACGATAACAAAACAGCTCCGCGCCGTCCAGCAGGCAAGCAGAGAGATCATCACCCTCACCGATGAGACGATCAACCGACTGCTGCTCGCCCTTGCCGGCAGTATACCCGATCACAAGGATGCCATTCTCCAAGCCAACCAGAAGGATATCGAACGGATGGATCCGGCAGACCCAATGGTTGACCGACTGCTGCTCAACGCATCACGACTTGACGCGATTGCCGCCGACATCCGCAATGTCGCGTCACTCCCTTCTCCGCTCGATTCAGTGCTTGAAGCACGAGTGCTGCCGAACGGCCTCAACCTGAAAAAGGTGACTGTTCCGATAGGAGTTATTGGCATTATCTATGAAGCACGACCAAACGTCACCTTCGACGTCTTTGCCCTCTGCCTGAAATCGGGCAATGCCACCGTATTAAAGGGCGGAAGCGATGCCATGTATTCGAATATTGCCATTGTTGATCTTATTCATACTGTTTTAAAAGAGCACTCGATTAATCCTGATACGATCTACCTTTTACCTTCAGAGCGAGAGGCTGCAGCCGTCATGCTCAATGCTGTTGGCTTTATCGATATGATCATTCCACGGGGCAGTCAGAAACTTATCGACTTTGTCCGTCATAACGCAAAGGTTCCCATCATTGAAACCGGTGCAGGCATTGTACACACCTATTTCGATAAAAGCGGCGATCTCAATCTTGGCCAGAAGATCATTTTCAACTCAAAAACCCGCCGTCCGAGTGTCTGCAATGCACTCGACACCCTGGTGATACACCGGGAACGTCTTGATGACCTTCCAGCACTCGTCAAGCCACTGCAGGACAAAGAGGTGGTGCTCTTTGCTGATGATGCGGCTTTTCAGAAGCTGCAAGGTTCTTACTCTGCCGCACTGCTGCATCATGCTGAACCTGAACATTTCGGCACCGAGTTCCTCTCTCTGAAAATGTCGGTAAAAACCGTTGCCTCCCTTGAAGAGGCACTGGAGCACATTGCGCACTTCAGTTCCCGGCACAGTGAGGCAATTATAGCAGACGACCCCGAGGCAAAAGAGATTTTTTTCAAGAGAGTTGATGCTGCAGTGGTCTATGCAAATACCTCAACGGCATTCACCGATGGCGCTCAATTCGGACTTGGGGCTGAGATCGGCATCAGCACACAGAAACTCCATGCAAGAGGCCCAATGGCCCTGAAAGAACTTACAACGTACAAGTGGATTATCGAGGGCAACGGCCAAACCAGACCTTAGTAAAACCTAAACTGAGCTATTCGAAAAACGGTACCTCTTTCAAGGACAGAAATACAAAAAAGAAAGGCAACAAAGCAAAATTATAGCTTTACAGCTTTCATAATCTGGATTTTATACTCAAAAAAGATTACTCCAGAACAA
>CAJAJL010000099.1 GCA_903940125.1 uncultured Chlorobiaceae bacterium
GAATGTCATGAGCTTTTCCTTTTATTGTAGTTACAATAGTAACCTATTTAAAGGCGAAAGACAAGGATTTATAGCTCATAAATTGCTTTATTTTATAAAATTAGCTTTGATATAGTTATAAAAAGCTCGGGAAATTAGGATAGAGACGTGCACCTGACTCGTCACTAAAAGGATCAGGAATAAATTTGTCCGCAGTGAGTTCAGGGCGATTCAGATAGCCTCTGGCAAGACATGGCCCTCCAATATGCAGTTCCCCAGGAACACCTATAGGAGTTGGTTGCAACTCATGATCAAGAACATATACGGTACGATGAGGCAATGGCCGGCCAATCGGGACATATGAGCCTGTAAGCTCCTCGGGAATATCATACATCGTAGCCGTTATGGTGGCTTCAGTAGGACCATACGTATTGACAATATGAACGTCTGGCCTGGACCATGATTCACGAACTTTAAGCGAATCGGGCGGCAACACATCACCACCTGAATTAATCAGACGTAAAGAGGGAGGAAGATTACCCTGGCAAGATAATGACCAGAGTGAAAAAAATGCTGGGGTGAGGTGCATTACTGTCACCTTCTGTTTACGCAGACAAGCGTCCAGACTTTCGGGAGAATTGAGTCTGGGTGTCGGTAATACTATTGCTGCCCCTGCGGAGAGTGGAGGGAGTATCTGTGCTATAGAAGCATCAAAGCTAAGTGAAGCGAACTGCAATACCCTGTCTCGAGAAGTAAGTTGAAAACACGCTTTAACCGTCTGGCAATGCAGAACAATTGATCGGTGCTCCACCTCCACTCCCTTTGGTCTTCCTGTAGAGCCAGAGGTATAGATGATGTAGGCAAGGTGCTCCGGAGCTATGGAATGAATTGGATTGCTATGAGGATTAGCCGCAATAGACTCCTTATCAGTATCGAGACAGATGGTATGTTCCGCTTTGAGCGGTAAACGTTCGCGCAAAGCTTCTGTGGTAAGCAGTATCCGGGCTCCAGAATCGTCAAGCATAAACTTAAGGCGGTCAACTGGATAATCAGGGTCAAATGGAACGTAAACCCCGCCCGCCTTGAGAATAGCAAATATAGCTATAACTGCTTCTGGAGAGCGTGCAAGTGCAACAGCAACCGGTTCATCAGGTTTAACTCTATACTTTATAAGTGTATACGCCAGTTGATTAGAACGGGCATTAAGTTCCGCATAAGTGAGGA
The DNA here is from genome assembly GCA_903940125.1 of uncultured Chlorobiaceae bacterium. Classification (GTDB taxonomy): domain Bacteria; phylum Bacteroidota; class Chlorobiia; order Chlorobiales; family Chlorobiaceae; genus Chlorobium. The sequence goes on from CAJAJL010000099.1 coordinate 1,204, forward strand.
ACTCATCCTCAAATACAACTGCTATAGAATTAGGTGTCTCGACCACCTGCTCTTCGAAAAGGTGATGAACACAAGCATCATTAACTGTTAGCAGCATACTGTTTGACTCTACCAAGATTTGTTGATAAACATTTCTGAACAGAATCAACAATTAACTCCCTCGATACTGCCCATAAAACAATCAAGAGAGTTGTCGTTCGTTTTTTTTGGTTTATATGATTTATATATAAGAAATGCAATTTTCATGCCTGAATTTGCATAAAAAGCTATCTATCAAAGAAAATACAATGAAGGGATCAAGGATAACTGCTATCAATAAAAACAATTAGATTGATGATGTTTTTTGTTTCCGTTGTTTTGTACCCTGGCTCTTGATCCGAGATTTATACTTAACTTTTACAGGCATCAGGCAGATTGTCTCAAATTGTCTCAAATTCGTCATCAACAGTAAGTGACAATTATTGACACGAAAAAAGGGGGCGCCAGAGAATAGGAACTATGGTCTGTTATCAAATAGATAAGATTATTCAGCAAAAGCTACATCTCCACATGCCAATATTGAAGTGATGATATGTGTTCAGGAAATTGGACGCAATACGCTCAGTACCTTTTTTTAAATGTCAGCTTCATAGATGACATACTCTTTGTATGGGGTTCCTCCGATAACCTTTGCCAGTTTACTCATAGCCTCGTTTGCTTTGAGCACCCAGCTCATCTCACTTGCAAACACCCCATGTTTTCCTCCGTAATCGGCAATCTGGGTATTGAGAATACTGTCGACTCCCTTATTGCGATATTCCGGCAGCACTCCCATGGTAATGGTACGAACCATGGTAATATTACGACTGTACCAGAGATATTTCAGCAGTCCAAGAGGTGAAAACGGGTTTCCATTCACATGTTTCAATGCCTGGTTAACATCGGGAAGTGAGAGCGAAAAGCCGACTGTGCGCTTGTTTCGATCCTCGACGAAATATATGTAATGCGGGTTTGCAAGTGGTTTGAGGCTTTTTGCAAGAAAATGGAACTCCTTGTCGGTCATGGGCACGAAGCCCCAGTTTTTCTCCCAGGCTTTGTTGTAAATGTCATGAATACGCTCTATTTCACGATCAAAGTCCTTCATGTTCATGATCCGTACTGTCAGTCCTTCCTTTTTCTTGACATGTTCAGCTATTCGCCGCAGACGTGAAATATCAATAAGTTTCTGATCGATGTACCAGGCAAGCAGTTCCTGACCGATATGGTGCCCATAGTTCAGAACAAGATCATTGTAATAGGGTGGATTATAGAGCATGAGAAAAACCGGGGGGCTGTCGTACCCTTTTGTGAGCATACCACACTGATCGTTCATGGATGGACTTACAGGACCGCGCATGGCATTAAGTCCCTTCCCTTTCAGCCACTTGGCCGCTGCATCAAAAAGCGCATTGGCAACTTTCTGATCGTTGACACACTCAAAAAAACCCCAGAACCCAACTTTGTCGGAGTGAACCTGGTTGTGCCGCCGGTTTTCGATTGCAGCTATTGTCCCAACCATTGAGCCGTCTTTCCATGCAGTAAAAAGAGCCAGGGAAGCATGATCATACAAGGGAAACACTTCTGTATCAAGTGTCTTCATATAATCGTCAATAACCGGTGGCACCCAGTATTTGTTGAGCTCCGGATCGTTGCGGTAGATCTGCCAGGCAAAGGTGATGAACTGCTTCCTTTCCTTTTTATTCCGTACCTGCCGAATCTCTATAGCCATGTTCTTCTCCCCTGCTGAGTTATAGTGATATGATTTTCCGCTTTGACAACTTCCTGGAACAGGTTTTTACCTGATGAGCTTATGAATGACTGAAGCCCCTTCACGAAGCATGCGTTCAGTCTCTTCCCATGAAAGACACTCATCGGTTATGGAGACTCCGTACCTGAGTTTATCGGGATCCTCCGGAAAGGGCTGATTACCGCCACAGATATTGCTTTCGATCATAACGCCGGCAATGCTTTTATTGCCTTCAGTTTTCTGCGTAAGAATGTTCTCCCAGACTTTCAGCTGCTGCTCATGTTTTTTACCGGAATTGGCATGGCTGCAGTCAACAAGAAGCGACTGCTCCAGACCTGCCTTTGCAATCCAGGATTCAGCAAGTGCAATACTTTCCGGTTCATAATTGGGCTTATCGCCACCACGAAGCACAAGATGTCCGAAGGGATTTCCTTTGGTGGTAATGACACTGCTGTGCCCTTCCTGATCAATGCCAAGAAAACTGTGCGGATGCATGGCGGAACGAATTGCATCGACCGCAACGTTCAGGCGGCCGTCAGTGGAATTTTTGAACCCGACAGGCATCGAGAGACCGCTGGCCATCTGACGGTGCGTCTGTGATTCTATCGTCCTTGCCCCGATAGCAGCCCAGCTTACAACATCGGCTACATACTGCGGGGTTATGGGATCAAGAAATTCTGTGGCTGCCGGCAGACCTATGGCATTGATGTCAAGCAGAAGCTTTCGGGCATAGAATAAACCGTGAACTATATCATACGTATCATCGAGGTGAGGGTCATTGATAAATCCTTTCCAACCAAGAGTTGTGCGAGGCTTTTCAAAGTAGACCCGCATCATGATGCACAGATCGTCCTGCAGCTCAGTACGCAATGCGGAAAGTTTGCGGGCATATTCAAGGGCTGCATCGGTATCATGTATTGAACAAGGTCCGACGATCACAAGCAGTCTGGAATCCTTACCGGTCAATATATTTTCAACTTCACGACGTCCAGTAATAACGGTTCCTGCTATCCGTTCATCCACAGGCAGCTTATCCTTGAGATCCTTCGGGGATGAAAGACGGATAATGCGTGAAACTCTTAAATCATATAACTTTTCCATTCGTTTTCAACAATAATATCTTCATAGAAATTAACAGGATGCAAGATAAAAAAAACCACAATATATAATCAGCGCCAATGCGTATAAATTCCCGCCCCTATGACGTTCTCACTGCGCAAGAAGGAATTTTTTAATATTATTGCCTAAAAAAAAGAAATATATTGCCCAAGTAAACAACGAAATGTTCAACCTGGGTAATCAATAATCAATAAAAAACATGAACGTACTGATCACTGACGGTATTGATCCGCAATGCGGTCAAATCCTTTCTCAGAACGGTTTTGACGTGACCGAAATACAGAAAATCAGTAAGGAAGAACTCAAAAATATTATCGGTGGCTTTGAAAAACTGATCGTCAGAAGCGCCACGAAAGTAACTGCAGAAATAATCGAATGCGGCACGAACCTTAAACTTATCGGAAGAGCTGGAGCTGGTGTTGACAACATTGACATCGAAGCGGCAACCCGCAACGGAATTATTGTCATGAACACGCCTGGCGGAAACACTGTTTCTGCAGCGGAACATACCTGTGCCATGATTCTTTCAGCTGCACGCCGAATTCCCCAGGCTACGGCAGATTTGAAAAACGGAAACTGGAATAAAAAGAAATTTACAGGCATCGAGCTTGAGGGCAAAACCCTTTCCATTATCGGTCTCGGAAAAATCGGTCGTGAAGTAGCATCCCGCATGCAGGCGTTCGGAATGAAAACCATCGCCTATGACCCCATGATTCCCGATGAATTCGCAACACATCTCAATATTGAGCTTCTTCCCCTGCATGAGAATTTCATGCGTGCTGATGTTATCACCATTCATTCTTCGCTGAACGAATCAACGCGTAACCTGATTTCAAAGGAGACAATTGACCTGATGAAACCCCATGTTATCATCGTCAACTGTGCGAGAGGGGGAATCATTAACGAAGCTGACCTTGCTGAAGCCATTGAGTCAGGGAAAGTTGCCGCAGCGGCGCTTGATGTTTTTGAGACTGAGCCGGTCAATCCCGATAATCCACTGTTGAAGCTCGATGCCGTTATTGCCACACCGCATATTGCCGCATCCACAAATGAAGCGCAGGAAAAGGTTGCCATTCAAATCGCGGAACAGATTGTCGATTGGAAACGAAAAGGAAAGCTAGAAGGGGCCGTCAATGCATCAGCCGTTGAACTTGCTCAGGTTCCCGGTGTACGATCATATCTTACCCTGGCAGAAAAACTTGGAGCGTTACTGGCTCAGATGGCTCCGGATCAAGCCAGCAAAATGACTATCAGAACCTCGGGTGAATTCCTTCAGAAATTTAATGAGGTTATTACTGCTGCTGCTCTGAAAGGTTTTCTCGATATCCGTCAATCCAAAGATACTAACTATATCAATGCATTCACGATGGCAAAGGAGTGCGGTATAAGTCTGGAGCAGAAATTTGAAAAGGAAAATCCGGACTATACCAACCTGATCCGCATTGAGATTGAAAACGGTGATGAAAAACGAATGATCGGCGGTACTGTCTTCAGTGACAAAGATGTTCGGATTGTCATGATAGATCAGTTTCTTGTGGAATTCAAGCCGGAAGGCAACATTATCATCTATAACAATATCGATAAACCCGGTGTCATTGCCAATGTCACCCAGCTGCTGCTGCAGCATAACTTGAATATTGCCTACATAGCACTCTCAAGGGACGAAGACAAAAATGTTGCCTTGACTGCAATTGTGGTCGATGGAAATGTGCAGCCTGAACTGATTGATGAAATAAGAAATGTTAATGGCGTTAACATCGCTCATCTTGTCACGCTCTGACAATATCTGACAGTAAACAAAAAAACCTGCTTTGACGGCAGGTTTTTTTGTTTTCAGCAAGGGCTTTATTAAGCCTTGGCAAAATCGATACTGAGCCACTTATCTTCGTAAGAAGCGCCGGTGGATTCCATTCCAGCAAGAAAAATAGGTAAAGCTACAATCTTCTGGTAATCGCCAATACGGATAGTCAGATCATCGCCAAGTTTAAGGATTTTCGGTTCAAGGCCCATATTTTCCATAAACGGCAATCTTACACGAACCTTGTAGTGCCCTTCAGAAACCTTCTTGATATCAATCGGATTTTCCGAGAAGAAAATATCGAGCGGATTGAGATCTCCATAAACCTTTTCACCTACCCGACGAAGCATCACTAAACCGACAACCTCATCATCAAACAAGGGTACTTCGGTAATAGGAATCGGAGCAAATGCTTCCGTAATCTGGTCAATGTACTTCTGTTGAATAGCGCGCCATTTCTGGAAATATGGATCAGGACTCTGATCAGGCATAACACGGTTGATGGTAATCCTGTCGACGGTAATTCCGTAAAGGTTAAGATAGGTCAAGGCACGCATTGACTCCTTGATAACCATCTTTTCGGGATTCATGACAAGACGCATGGTGGTTTTTGAACTGTCGGCCAACAAATCAATGATACCTTCTGTGGAAGAGAAAAGATTGTCAACCTTGTCATAAACTTCCACCGGGGCGACAAAATCGTTAATCTTATTGATTTTTTTGGACAGCGGTCTGATAACCGGCTTTACCATAAACTTTTCAACATTACGGATAAGCTTGATAAACCAGCCGAATGTTTCAGGCAGAGAGAGAAGACGAAGGGTTTCTCCGGTTGGAGCACAGTCAACTACAAGAAGATCGTACTCATTCTGCTCATTATAACGTTTGATATAGGAGAGTGAAAAGAGTTCTTCCATACCTGGAAGCACACCCATTTCCTCAGCATAAACCCCTTCTATGCCACGAGATTCCATCAGGTGGGCAAAGTGCTCTCGAACAACATCCCAGTTCAGATTGAGGTCACCGAATACACTGACTTCCTGACCCCAAAGATTTTCAGCAACCTTCACCGGTGAAGGCCCTAACTGAATATCGAGCGAGTCGCCAAGGCTGTGTGCCGGATCGGTAGACATAATAAGAGTCTTATACCCCATATCTGCTGCCCTGAGCGCAGTGGCTGCAGCAACAGAAGTTTTACCAACACCACCTTTACCGGTGAAAATGATATTACGCATACGTTTTAATGATTCTTATTTTAAGAATTATTGAATAAAGCTGTTTTCTACCAACCACTACTCTCCGTCAGTTGAGCAACTTGAAAAGGCTTAAGATAATAAAATTTCCTTTTAATGGAACACGCTTAAAAAACAATTACTTATTGAAAAATCGATGGAACGAACGGATAATGCAATGAGCGCTGTCGTTGACCTATCGTCTCCGTTTCCGGGAAGAATGAGCGTGACCTCCTTTTTTAACTTTATGACTTTTTACGCCCCGACCAACCCTGGCACCCCTGGAGTGACGTGATGAAAAACGTGGTCTTTCAAATGAAACTACCTCTTTTTCAATTTTCAACCGCTGTCCACGAGTAAGCGTCATCCGGTGATTAAGATTGTTCAACTCCGCAAGACGTCGTGTGCTGGTACCATACTTCCTTGCAATGGAAGCAAGAGTTTCGGATCTGCCTACCCTGTGCATCACAATCTTTTTCTTGACTGAACCTTCCCGACCCGAATCGCCCTGTCCGGAATTGCTGCTGTCACCTCCGGAAAAAACAATAAGTTTCTGGCCGGGAGTAACGTCAGGATCTTTCAGGTTGTTCCAGACAATGAGCTGACTGATATAGGTGCGATAGAGTCTGGCGATGGAACCAAGATTTTCTCCCTGCTGTACAATATGTACCCTCTCGGCCTTTCCTGCAGCACCTTCACCTCCCGAACCGGAATTAAGGCTTTCAACCCGGGCAAGCAGCTGCTCGCGTTCCGATGCCTGCGGCGACTTGTAAGCATAAATTTCCTGCTCCCGCTTCTGGAATTGAGCGATATATTGTTTTGGCAGCTTGATAACGCTGCCGGTAGAACCAGCCGCAGGAATGATACCAAGCTTGTATTGAGGATTAAGAAAATGGAGATCGCGCATCGGCACTCCAATAGTTTCATTAATCTGTTCGAACGACAAAAGACGGGTGGTTCTGAGCGTGTCGATATCGTGATACAAAAATCCAGGTTCTACCGGACGGATGTTGTGCTCGTTATAGTAGTTCATGATATAGTTCACGGCAATAAATGCAGGAACATAACCCCTCGTTTCAGCAGGAAGGTAATCCCATATTGCCCAGTAGTTTTTTACCCCACCTGCCCTCCTGATCGCCTTGTTGACATTTCCCGGTCCGGCGTTATACGCTGCCAGTGTGAGAAACCAGTCGCCATAAATATTATAGAGATCCCTTAAATATCGACATGCCGCAATAGTAGCCTTCTCGGAATCATAGCGGTCTTCTATAAAGGAAGATGACTGCATGCCATACATTTTTCCGGTGCCATACATAAACTGCCACAGTCCTTTTGCTCCTGCAGGTGAGACAGCCGTTGGATTAAGCGCTGATTCAACAATGGCAAGATACTTCATCTCGAGAGGAATATTGTAGGCATCGAGTTTTTCCTCAAACAGAGGGAAATAGATTTTTGTGAGTCCAAGGATTTTGGCCGTCATATTTCTCCTGTCGACAGCATAAATTCTTATAAATCCCCTGACATGATCATTAAAGACAAGATTGAACGGAGTTTTTCGGGCAAGCTGGGAAATTCTTGAGGTATAAACAGAGTCGCTGTATTGAGGCACAAAATTGGCAGGAAATCCAAACTTTTCACCCTCTTTCGAAGGAGCTGAAAAGTGTTCATCCTTGAAATAGGTGGCATTGACAAGACTGTCAAGAATATCTGAAACCGAAGATTTCGGAAGCGATCCTCTGATTGCCGCCACTTGATCTTCAGCACGAACAGGCAGAGCGGAAACCAGAAAAACAAGTGCCATTAACGACACCTTGAACATGGAAACAGCTTTATTATAAACCCTTATATTCACAAGCGCACGTTCATTAAGAGAGGAAATTACTAAACGATCCATGCTGAAAAAGCAGAGATCAACCTTGAAAAAGTAACAATAAAAACCGTTCCTGACTAATAGAATAATCTTTTACGTCAATAACATCAAGCCCTTGCTGTATCAGTAGGTAACTTTCCACAGAAAAAGTCCGTTCGCATCAGCAGGTTTGAGTGAATTCGACAGCACCCCGCCGTCAAGCATCTTCTGGAATTCTTCAGCACCAAGAGCACCCTTTCCAGCGCTTATCATTGCATCAACAAGATAGCGCACCATACTGCGTAAAAAACGGTTCGCTGAAATCTGAAACACCAGGTAACGGTCGTAGCGGTACCATTCACTGGAAGTTACACGGCAGATACGACCTGGATTATCTCTGTCTTCTTTTGAAAAAGCAGAAAAATCATGGCTGCCAACCAGTGAAGCGGCAATCTGCTGCATGATGTCAATATCGGGTTTTCCATACGAACATCCCGCAAACCGGCCATAAATCGCAGATGGCTCCTCAAGAAGAAAATAGCGATACTGCCTCTCTCTGGCACTGTGCCGTGCGTGAAATTCATGAGAAACTTCTTCCGGGTCACTTATCCTGATTGTTCTCGGTAAAACAGAATTCAGCGAATGTACTATCCGGGATAGATCCATCGTTGATGCACTGAAAAAGTTCGCTGTCTGAGCCCTGGCATGAACCCCTTTATCGGTTCTCCCTGCTGCTGCAAGAGAGATTTTTTCCTGCAGAATCATACCAAGCGCTGCTTCTATCTCGCCCTGCACGGTCGTGAATCTGCCTGACTGTCTCTGCCATCCTGCAAAAGATGTACCATCATATTCTACGGTAATCCTGATGTTCTTCATGAGAGAATTTAATATCTTTGTACGTTGGTTACTCTATAATAGTTATCTTCCCGTTTTCTTCCCTAATAACAATACTATCACACGTTGCAGACAACTCACCTGGTATCAATTCTTCAGGCACTGAAAAGCCTGGATACGCATTTACCTGCATGTCCATACAAAGTTCCCGGAATCTGGACCGGAAAAAATAACGGAATCGAACTGGTCAACCCGCCAGAATACTTCAGAACAATACTTGAAAACATCCTTGCATGCAGTGTTCCCCAGAATGCCGAACAAAAAAACGTTGACTGGAAAGAGGGTGCGGTAGTATATAATCTGTTTATTCGTCTCTCCACAGCATTTGACCATAATGGCGACGGAACGATCTCTTCTGAACCACTTTCATGCGGCTTCAGGGAAACCGGCACCATCCTGAAAGCAATTGCACTCCTGCCGTATATAAAAAATCTCGGCGCAAATACCGTCTACATTCTCCCTGTCACTGAAATTGGTTCTCAGAACAAAAAAGGCTCACTCGGCTCTCCTTATGCCGTTAAAAACCCAAGAAAGCTTGATCCGATGCTTGACGAGCCGGCACTCGGACTTTCTCCGGAATTTCTGCTCCAGGCATTTGTGGAGGCAGCGCATATCCTTGATATTCATGTTGTGCTTGAGTTTGTCTTTAGAACAGCAGCAATGGACAGCAGCTGGATAAAAGAGCACCCTGACTGGTTCTACTGGATCAGAGAGAATGAAAATACACGCAACTACGGGCCACCACATTTCGAACCTGATACTCTGCAATGGATTCATGAGATGGTAGATCGCCACGAGATGCATAATCTTCCTGCCCCATCTTCCGATTACCGTGAGCAATTCGTCTCCCAGCCAGTAACGGTGTATGAGAAAGATGGAATGTATCAGGGTACCGCAAAGGACGGCACGCCATGCCGAATTGCAAGCGCTTTTTCTGACTGGCCTCCTGACGACAAGCAACCGGCATGGAGTGATGTGACCTATCTGAAAATGCATAACAATGATGCCTTCAACTACATTGCCTACAATACCATCAGAATGTACGACAGTGCACTTGAGAATGCGGAACACAACAATACGTCACTTTGGAACGAGATTCTGGATATCATCCCAAGTTATCAGAAGCTTTACGATATTGACGGTGCCATGATTGACATGGGCCATGCCCTGCCTTCCGAACTGAAAAAAAGTATTGTCCGTAAAGCCCGCGAAAACAAACCGGAGTTTGCGTTCTGGGATGAGAATTTCAATCCTACACCTGAGATTCGAAATGAAGGTTTCAATGCCGTGTTCGGTTCCCTTCCTTTTGTTATTCATGATATAGTCTTTATCCGTGGATTATTGAACTACCTGAACAAAACCGGTGTAGCTCTGCCGTTTTTCGGCACTGGTGAAAATCACAACACGCCGCGAGTCTGCTTCCGTTACCCCCGCGAAGAAGCCGGAAGAAACTTCTCGATCTTTATCTTCACGCTCAGTGCCATACTGCCGGCCATTCCTTTTCTGCAGTCAGGCATGGAACTCTGCGAATGGCATCCGGTCAACCTGGGACTTAATTTCAACGATGAAGACCGAGCTCTCTATCCTCCCGAAAAGCTGCCGCTCTTCAGCGCCTATGGCTATGACTGGGAAAACTGCAATGGTCTTCTTCCGCTTAACAGCTATATCAGGAAGATTCTTGCTGTCAGAAAGCAATATCTCAAGCTGGTTCTGTGCGGAGAGACGGGATCGATGACCATACCCTATGTATCCGAACCTGAACTTTTTGCCGTCATGAGAACATCGGGCGGCAGGTCGCTGCTCTTTATCGGAAACAGCAATCTTTACGATACAAAAAACGGCGCGCTTGAATTCAGCATGAACAACATTTCGCTTTACGACCTGATCAGCGAAACATCGTGGCCAATCACAGAGCACAAACTCAGAGTGACCTGCAGTCCGGGCCAATGCATGCTCTTTGAACTACCTCCGGAGGTTTGACGAGATAAGCGGCGAAAAACGTATCTTTTGTAATTTTTCATTAACCAAATCATTATCCCATTATGTCTATTCTCATTGTCGGCTCCCTTGCCTTTGATGATATCGAAACCCCTTTTGGAAGTTCTTTTGACACGCTTGGAGGATCATCCACCTACATAGCACTCTCTTCAAGCTATTTTACCGACAAGGTCAAGCTGGTCGGCGTCGTCGGCTCAGATTTCGAGGATAAACATTTCGACCTTCTGCATGCAAGAAACATCGACACCAAAGGCATCAAAAAAGTTGAGGATGGAAAAACTTTCCGCTGGGCGGGACGCTATCATTACGACATGAACACCCGCGACACACTCGACACCCAATTAAACGTTTTTGCGGATTTCGATCCTCAAGTACCTGCTCAGTACCGTGATTCTGAATTTGTCTGCCTCGGCAATATCGATCCTGAACTGCAGCTTAAAGTTCTTGACCAGATCAACAAACCAAAACTGGTCATTTGTGATACCATGAATTTCTGGATTGAAGGTAAACCGGCAGAGCTCAAAAAAACTCTTGAACGTGTCGATATTTTCATCATCAACGACAGTGAGGCCCGAATTTTAAGCGGGGATCCCAACCTTGTGAAATCAGCCCGAATCATACGCAACATGGGGCCAAAAACCCTGATCATCAAAAAAGGCGAACACGGCGCACTTCTGTTTACTGACAATGGCATTTTTGCCGCCCCTGCTTTCCCGCTCGAATCGATTTTTGACCCGACCGGAGCTGGAGATACCTTTGCCGGCGGCTTTATCGGACACCTCGCCCGTTGTGGAACCATCAATGACCTGGAAATGCGCAGAGCAGTTCTCTATGGGAGCGCCATGGCAAGTTTCTGTGTGGAAAAATTCGGCACGGAAAAAATTGCTTCCCTTAATATGCTCGAAATAGAAGACCGCTACCAGAGCTTCCGTGAGCTTTCACGAATTGACGAGTAAATAGACCAGAGAGAGAAGAACCACAGGAAATCAAGGAGCACCGGACCGCAATATTTAATGGAACAAAAGACATGGATCAGCTCAACTTTCTTGATTACAGTTTTATCGTCGGATATCTCCTTCTGACCCTTGTTATTGGACTGTGGTTCTCCTCACGCGCTTCGGAAAATGTCGATGAGTTTTTTCTCTCTGGACGAAAACTTCCCTGGTGGATTGCCGGTACCGGAATGGTTGCAACAACCTTTGCTGCCGACACTCCGCTTGCCGTAGCAGGATTTGTGGCCAAAAACGGCATCGCCGGCAACTGGGTATGGTGGACGTTTGTTTCGGGTGGCATGCTCACCGTCTTCTTTTTTGCAAGACTCTGGCGGCGGGCAGAAATCCTTACCGACCTCGAGTTTATTGAACTGCGATACAGCGGCAGGGCTGCCAGATTTCTCCGGGGTTTCAAGGCGGTTTATTTTGGACTCTTTATCAATGCGGTCATTATTGGCTGGGTTAACCTGGCGATGTTCAAGATCATTAAAATCATGGTGCCGGAACTCAACCCGGAATGGACCATTGTTGCACTTGTCCTTCTGACCACCTTTTATTCAGGCCTATCCGGTCTCTGGGGCGTTTCCATTACCGATGCCGTTCAGTTTGTGATTGCCATGGCTGGCTGCATCATTCTTGCCGTTCTTGCTGTTCAGTCACCAGTCGTGGTTTCCGCCGGCGGTCTGACAAAAGCACTTCCAGGGTGGATGTTTGATTTTTTTCCAACATTCGGAGCGGAATCAGGCACTTCGGTCACTGGGGCAGCCGCACTGCCATTTGCATCTTTTGCCGCCATGGCTTTCGTCCAGTGGTGGTCTTCATGGTACCCCGGGGCTGAGCCTGGTGGAGGTGGCTATATCGCCCAGCGCATGATGAGTGCCAAAAACGAGAAACATTCACTGCTTGCAACACTCTGGTTCACCGTCGCCCATTACTGCCTCAGACCATGGCCATGGATTATTGTCGGTCTGGTCAGTCTTGTGATGTTTCCGCATCTTCCAATAAATCAAAAGGAGGACGGATTCGTCTACGTGATGAAAGCTGTTCTGCCTTCGGGCCTTAAGGGTCTCCTTATCGCAGCTTTTCTTGCCGCCTATATGTCTACGCTCTCAACCCACCTGAACTGGGGCACGAGCTATCTGATCAACGATTTTTACAAACGATTCCTCAAAACGGATGGCGACGCCAAACACTATGTCACCATTTCCAAAATCACGACCTTCCTGACCGCAGCTTTTGCCCTCTACATCACCTTTTTTGTGCTTGAAACCATCACCGGCGCATGGGAATTCATTATCCAGTGCGGGGCAGGCACAGGTTTTGTCCTGATTCTCCGATGGTTCTGGTGGCGATTGAATGCGTGGTCGGAAATCACATCGATGGTTGCGCCATTTGCTGTCTTTACCTGGCTGAAATTGTTCACCACCGTTACTTTCCCCTTTTCGATATTCATTATTGTCGGTTTTACCATTGCCGTAACCCTTACAGTCACCTATCTGACGCCTCCAACTGAAACAGCGCAACTTGAAACATTCTACAGAACCACAAGGGTAGGTGGAGTGCTTTGGAAAAAAGTTGCAAAAAACCTGCCCGATGTGGAATCCGATACAGGGTTCACGATGCTTTTTGTCGACTGGGCACTCGGCATCATTATGATTTATGCAATCCTGTTCGGTACCGGAAGAGTTATTTTTGGTGATTTTTTTCAGGGATTCCTTTTTCTCGGAACCGGTTGTATTGCAGGGGCTCTCATTTTTGCAGACCTTAACCGAAGGGGCTGGAACAACCTGAACTGATAAAACAAACATGGCTAAACCAACGCTTATCCTTGCCTCGCAATCCCCGAGACGAAAGGATATACTCTCTTTAATGCAGATACCATTTGAAACCGTAGCCGTTGAGACTGAGGAAATTTTTGACCCTTCATACTCTATCGAACAGAACGTCACCGCCATTGCTTTAACGAAAGCAGAAGCTACGGCTGCACAGATATCGGGTCACAAGAGAAAAACTGTAATTCTCAGTGCAGATACTGTGGTGGCAAAAGGCAACCAGATTCTTGGAAAACCTGCCGGTTTCGATGAGGCATTCATTATGCTCAAAAGCCTGCAAAACCGATCGCACCGAGTCTACACCGGTTTTGTGCTGCTTTTCGGCGAAAAATCATACACGGAATGTGTTGCCACTACTGTTGAGTTTGAGCCGATGTCCGACAATGAAATCCAGCGCTACCTTCTGTCAGTGAAACCATACGACAAGGCAGGAGCATACGGCATTCAGGATCCACTGATGTCCTGTTATATCAAACGTATTGAGGGGTGTTACTATAATGTTGTCGGTCTCCCGCTCTCAAGGGTCTGCAAGGCCTTGAAACCTTTGTTATGCTGATAACCGGCCAAGGTGAGGAAAAACTGCATCAAGCAACTGATGATCAAGCTGTCCATGTTATACTCGGTCCTACAGCTTCCGGCAAATCAGCTCTTGCTCTGGCACTGGCAAAAAAAACAGGCGCAGAAATCATTTCCGCAGATTCCCGGCAGATATACCGCGAACTCGATATAGGTTCAGCCAAACCCTCAGCAGAATCACTTCGCGATATAAAACATCATTTTATCAATGAAAAAGATATCGGTGAACCGTTTACTGCAGGCGACTTTGCCATTGAAGCGATAGAACGGATTCACAACATCCACCGGAAGGGCTTACGCGCAATAGTTACCGGCGGTTCAACACTCTATCTGCAAGGATTACTTGAAGGTTTTGCAGATTTACCTCCAGGAAATCAGGAAATCAGGAAAAAGCTTCTTCATGAACTTGAATGCACAGGTAAAGATGAGCTTTATAAAAAACTTCTCCTGATAGATCCTGAACAAGCAGCAACCCTTGATCCCACAAAAACCCAGCGACTCATTCGAAGCCTCGAGATTATTGAGATAACTGGGATAAGCGTTACGGAACTGCAGGCACGAGGAAAAAAAGCACAGACCGGAATCCGCTTTCTTGTCTGGGGACTTTCAATGCCACGCGAGAAGCTCTACAACCGTATCAACCAACGTACCGAGGAGATGCTTGAGGCAGGCCTTCTGGCTGAAGCGGCAATGCTTCATCATAACTATCGGGCAATGCTTGCACATCATAACATATCAGCACTGCAATCGGTGGGATACCAGGAACTGTTTCAATACTTCGACGGGAAAATCGACCTGGCAAAAGCCATTGATCTTATAAAGCAGCATACACGCAATTATGCAAAACGTCAGTTGACTTTTTTTAAAAACAGACTTGATGTCACCTGGGCGGATGCTCCTGAAAACGAGAGTGAACTGGCAGCACTTGTCGAGCGGTTGGCCAACCTTTAATAAATAAGGCTTTTTACTGTATCAGGATGCTCGACGCTTCCTCTTTGCATCTGATTACCCAGTCAAGAGTGCCAGTTGGCATTGCGTTCTCCATTTTGTTAATGATCTCTGCTCATCATCTTCAGAAAAATGCCGCACCATCATCTCACTGTTATCCATCAACATTCCGGATAACGAACGGCGGAGATAACACACACCTAAAAAAATGAGGCGCAGGATATTGCTTGCACAACTCACCTGCACCCCAAATTATGTCCCCCCTAAAATTCAGCCCCTTAATGCTTCATTTTGAGAACCATGAGTCGTCGGCAGTCTTCTCCCATTTGTCAACCATTTTTTCAGCATCTTCTTTAGCAATGCCATACCGCTCCTGGATCTTACCGAGAAAGTGTACTCGTTTCCCTGCGACAACATCAAAATCATCATCAGTGAGCTTACCCCACTGCTCCTGCACTCTACCCTTGAGTTGTTTCCAGTTACCTTCAATCTGATCCCAGTTAATCATTCGTATCTCCTTTTTGGTTCATAAAATTCATCTTCTCTTCTTCAAAATATTACAGCATCACATTACTTTTTCAGCATTATAAGCATACCGTTTTCGATTGAGCACTTTATCCAAGACGTTTAAAGCACTTTTCAAAAACAGCTTACTTTTTAGAAGGAAACACTGATAAAACCCCCTGCAACACCTGATTAACTGACGATAAGACGTTACCCGCAAGGTTTATCGAAGTTGTGCCAACAAAAACAATGAAATTTGTGGCTGTGATGATTCCAAGTTTTACCAGCTCAACTTGATAGTGGGCAAGTTTACCAATGGTTTCCGGCAACGTGTGAAGGTCACCTTGATACTCATTAATTGATACGTTTGTCATGGTTGTTATTGTTTAGATTTATTAAAGGTCAACATTTCAATATCCCCGTTCCTTGAACTCTTTCACCGCATATCTGCCGAGATATCCAGATGCACCGGCAACCAGCACTTTTTTCATATCGGTCATTGGTTATCCGAGTTGATCAGCAAGATAGTTCTGGATACCCATTTGGCTGATCTGGTTAATCTGTGCTTCAAGCCAATCAAGGTGCCCCTCTTCATCTTTGAGAATTGATTCCAACAGCTCTCTGGTACCGCTATCACCGATCTCTGTAGCAAGCTTTATACCATTATTGTACATGGCGATAGCTTCGGTTTCTGAATTCAGGTCGTTTTTGTGCTGTACAGCAACATCTGAACCAATTGAAATTTTTTTAAGGTGGCTAACGACAGGAATTCCTTCGAGGAAGAGAATTCTCGCAATAAGCTTTTCAGCATGCTTCATTTCGTCGATTGCACGCTTTTCATCAGCTTTGTGCAGTTTTTCGTATCCCCAATTGCTGCACATTTCAGAATGCACAATGTACTGGTTAATAGCCGTCAACTCGTCGGCAAGCAAGCTGTTAAGGGTTTCGATGATTTTCGGATTACCGTTCATAATGCTCTCCTTGAAGTTTTATTGATGCATTGGCTTTGTCTAAAGGCTGCATTCTTTGTTCGTTATCGGGTTTGAAGCAGCCGAAACCCTGTAACTCATACACTTATATTATATATATTATTTCAATATGCAACTTAAAAAAGCGTTTATTTCGAAAATAATAGTGTTTTTATAAATTAATTATATATAATATAAGTATACAAGTGAAGGAGTTGATCGGTATTGGTCTTTGTAATTTTGATCCATGTATTCATAATTAAAAGGAGAGAGAAATGCTTGAAACTATCGCAGTGATCCTGATTGTCCTCTGGCTTTTAGGTCTTGTTACCTCGTACACGATGGGCGGGCTTATTCATGGACTTCTGGTTATCGCAATCGTGGTTATCGTGATTCGTGTTCTTCAGGGCCGAAGCATTTAGCAATACTGAAAGTGCAGAAGGTATCAGAAGAGAGTACCGCAACAACGAAGGCAGAAGAAGACTTGATCAGCAGCGCAGTGATGTAAACCGCAGCGGGTACCGCTACGCAGGCTTATAGTACTTGAATATAACGCTTTAAATACAACTATTTCAGATATTACTGACAAGCTTAAAAATTGATACATATTGCAATCGCCTTCCAACGGGTTCACAGCATGTAACAGCTGCGGATCCGTTTGCATGCCGAGCTTGATGAACAGGTCAATCATTCA
Organism: uncultured Chlorobiaceae bacterium; assembly: GCA_903940125.1. Classification (GTDB taxonomy): domain Bacteria; phylum Bacteroidota; class Chlorobiia; order Chlorobiales; family Chlorobiaceae; genus Chlorobium. The sequence continues at coordinate 18,373 of CAJAJL010000099.1, forward strand.
TGAAATCATAAAACGGAGAGGTTGTATGATCAAGGCTAAAAGAACACCGCTGGATTTAATGGATGATATTTACAGTCTTGCCTATTGGCTGACCGGTTCTGAGACAAAAGCGACTGAACTGGTAAACAACACCTATCTGAATGTTGATAATAAAAGTTCTGAAACCGAAGTATTTACAATATTCAGAAGCTGTTATTTGGAGAGTATTGATCAGGATGATGCATCCAGCCTGCCTGAAACACCCTGCTTTTCAAAGGAAACTCCAGGGATTGCACTCTTTAAGCAGGACGCAGATATAAGGTTATCAGTCTTGCTGTCAGCGATTTCAGGACTCAAACACCGAACCATATCCAGAATACTCGGCAAACCACTGACGACCATAAGAATATGGTTATCCGAGGGGCGTAAATCGCTGGTTCAGGACACCCGGTTTGGGCTTTGGTGTTGCTGAAACGGAAAAGCAATTTTTGGTGAGGGGTATTGAACTGCATCCCTTCTTCAATATCATAGTCATCCTGCAGACCTAACCAGAACTTTGCGGAGTTTCCGAAATATTGTGAAAGGCGCAATGCTGTGTCTGCCGTAATACGTCTCCTCCCTTTCAATATTTCGGATATCCGGGTCTGAGGGATCCCGATATCTTTGGAAAGTCTGTAAGCCGATATTTCTAATGGAATTAAAAACTCTTCCATCAAAACCTCGCCTGGATGAATATTTCTTAGTTCGTTCATTTCAGTAGGTGCCTGGCATTCTTTTGTTGAGGCAAAATACCTTGCTGTCAGTATTGTGATTTAGTCGGGGATTGATACTGAGGGTTTATTCTATAACATCGACTTTTACGCTTTTTTCACACAAAAACTCAGAATCGATATCCAGCCGGTTTGACCACTCTATCGTGTCGAACTTGACCGATACGGTATGAAATAGTGAGGGATTTCTCAGTTCTGCAAATTTACCGGTATTGAGGTAGGGGGTTACATCAAAAATTCTTTATGTCGAACCTACCCCCTTCTACAACCTCAAGTTGATCAAACACTAACCCTTATGAAAAGCTTTTACCTGATGCTTCTTGATCCAGCTTGTAAACGGCTCTACTCCTTTTACCTTAGCCTCTTCCAGGACATCATCCATGAATTGACGAGTGTCAGAAACCAAGACAACCTCGTACGGCTTATTGTCCGTAACCAAGTCGATGAAGTTCAAGGCTTGCTTTGCCCCTTTTTGTTCAGCTTGCTTTTTGTCAAGAATTATTTTTTGTTCCTTTTTACCTGCCCCATAGAGCTGATTTAAGCAATCATAGAGACTTATTGTTTTCGAAATATTCTCTGATAATGTCGATCCGCTTGCATTAAGGTTCAAAAAATGACCGCAATAAATGGCGCCATTACCTCCAATAAAATCGAGACGAATTTCAGGCAAAAGTATTTCTGTTTGCAATTCTGCTGAATCAAGCTTGTAATCAATATTCAGATAGCGTTGAAAATCGAAATCATCTTTGGCCATTCTGCGAAAAGCCGTAGCCAATGTATGACGACCTTTTGATCTGTTTTTTTCGATTTTCTCCTGTTTATCAGCTATCAACTTATTATACAACCTGTCAAAACGCTGCTCAAGCAGGTCATCGGCAGATTCGTCAGGGTTATCATGCGCAATCACAAGCTGCTTTGGTGCAGTATAGCGAATGACGCCGTTTTCATAGACGGAAAGGTATTCAAGGTGTTTAACGTCAACAGACTCCCGGCTCTTTGCGAGACCTTCAGTCTGCTGTATTGCGCTCTCAAGAAGTGAGGATTTGTCAATACCAAGCGCACGATTAATTCGAGTCACACGCTCCCGCGAGAAGCGTACTTTTACAGCACCACTCTCAGGGCTCACCATAATTAATCCGATGCCAAAAAACTCATCACGGTCAGGATTCGGCGCATATTTTACGGTTGTGAAATAGGTTTTCATGGCATTTTAATCTTTGCGTCCACTAAAAGCTGTTGATAGAAACCTCGAACTAAATCTTTTCGGGGCAACAGATAGTGTTTTATAATCGATTCTTTTTCTGTCTCTTTGACTTCCCACTCATTGGGAATTTCATTCATTATGTCGCGAAGCTCTTCATCTCTTATGCTCTCTATCCGGCCAAGAACCCTGTCAGCTTCATCAGAGTAAAAAAGCCCGAGTGCGTATCGAGTATTTCCTTGATTTTGTTCTGTATCATTAGCCCTCTTATGTGGCTGCTATTCAGAAGTTTTAAACATCATTCACCCGTGAAGGTGATGCTGCCAATGATTCAATATCAATTTTGAATGATACCTGACTTGATCGATTAGGAATAAATAGTATACGAAAATCGTTTAGAATACATTTGATGAAGACCAAACTTTTTCTGGTGAATACCTGCGTATATAATCAGGGATTCAATATCTGAAATCAAACAGTCCCAAAAATAATCACCTACTCCTTGTTCCTGAATATCATAAAAATCTTTTCCGTCATTTAAATCAACAAATGCTTCTTCAATTATAAAGACATCCTTGATTCTCATTATGGACGACTCTGTTTAAGTTCCGAAAGTGAAATAAATTTTGCATTTCCAGACGCAATCTTCTCTCTTCTTTCCTGAAGTATATTTTTATGCCACTCAGGAGTTTCGATTGTCTCATGCTCATAGCGAAAACTATCCCAAAGCGATTCCATAACCTGTAACCGCTCCGAAGTGCTCATTTTCTTTATTTCTGCCATATCCATCTCTTGTCTCCTTTTTATAACGATTCAATACTCATAAGACTGGTTCCACACTGCATAACTCTTAATACTGCCATTTTTCAAATTTCTTCTTCGCATGAGCCTGCACTATTCCCTTGCCTTCCCGGATCTCTTGTTCTCCATGTGAAAATTTGACATACACATAAAGGGCATAAATAATTTCATCCATTGAAACATCATTCAACAAAGAATCAATCACCTTTTTTGCTGTTTCTTTATCTCTACAAGTCACTTTCTTCAATTCCTGCAACTTTCATAAAATACCGAAGCAAACCGATTTTTAAGTCCGCATTTCCATGAATTGGAACGGATAGTCTGGCCGGATTTTCTTGTTTCATATAAACATGATGGCTACCGTTTACCCGTACCAAACGCCAGCCTTTATTTTCAAGAAGCCGCGCAAAGTGTTTTCCTGAAACAGATTTCACAGCACAAGCTCAAAAACCTTGTCATTTTCAGCAATCTCGATTGTTTCCAAATCCACAGAAAGACAGGCATCTACAGCGTCGTGCAGGTTTGCCAGAAGCTCCTCCATCGTCTCTCCTTGAGTTGCGCAGCCCTGAATTGCTGGCACTTCCGCCCAAAACCCCCCCTCTTCCGCAGGGTGTACAATAATTTTTAATTTCATATATAGCTTTTAATAGTAAGCACATCGCCCGTTTTTTCCGCTGATATTTCTGAAGAATAAAAGCCATCTGCAACTCATGGCGCAGCAATACTTTCATTGTACCAATTAAATCCATCAACAACAAGGGAGAACAAAGCTATCACAAGGAGTTAAACTTATCCGTTCACCCACCGAAAAAAACCAATCACAGCCCTTCCACAAGAGCAACTGGCAGACCAGTATAACGTGAAATCGTTTCTATGTCAAGACCTGCATCTTTAAGCTTTTTTGCAACTTCCAGAGCCTTTTGCTGACTGCCATCGGCCTTGCCATCATCATAAGCGGTATCAACAACATTCTTCAGGTCACGATATACCTTGAGACTTTCTTCATAAGCCGCTGCTTCCATGGTCCCCGCCCCCGGAGGCAAAAGGGTGATTTTCTTGAAACCAAAATCGGTGAAGGAGAATCCATCACTTGTTTTGCTGTTTCTTTATTGACCATAAGTTTTCACTGGATTTTCTGCAATTCGGCACTTTTCATACGCCTTTATAACCACTGCTTAATGCGATTGGCAACCTCATGTACAGGGAGTCTGACATTAATGCCTTGCAACTCCTTGAGCTTTTGAGCAGCTACCGAAGGAGTTGTGAGACCAGACTCGACAAGCTGGTCAAACAACCACAAGCAGCCATGAACTTCAATCTTTTCCTGTTCGATAACTTTACGCAATTTTCTGTCGCCTGTAATTATCATAGCCTCTTCCCGTTTGGCTGCGGCCAGCAAGGAACAATCCTCAAATGAAACGCCACTGTACTTTCTGGCACTGAATGCAATTTCAAGCACTTCAACAGCATTGAACCGCTCAATACCCAGAACCCCATTGTCAATAAACGGCTGCAGCACCATTTGCTGTAGAGCATCTATCTCCTGCCATACAAAATCGGTCGTGCGCATATCAATATTAATCTGAAACAGTAGATCCGCCAGACCAATTTTAACCATGTCAATCAGAATATTGGCATCATGTATAGCTACAATCACCATTCAGTGCTCGTTGAGCGATTATATGAAAGACATCTCCTGTTGCAACTCATTGAGCGACATTCCGGCAAGTTCAGCAGCTTTGCTTATTGTTATAATCTCCTCTGCTACCGCTCTATCCAGCAATTGCCGAAACCGTGACGGCTCCTCCTTTGAGCGGTATTCACCTGGTTCTTCAGTCCGATATGGCGACCAGGCAATATAAAAGCGCTTGTACACACTATCGGTAATAATTCCAAGGTTTTTTGCGCGCGCCATCAAGTCCTGTACCGAAAGACCAAAATACTCTTTCATTTCAAGCAGCTCTCTTACCGTAAAATGCGTGCGAGTTGTACCAAATGCTTTTATAAAAGAGTCTTTCGGAAACAAAAATGCTCCGGCAAATACATGGGCAAGCTTTTCATTCTCCTTAACACTCCCTGCCTGAAACGCAAGTAACAGATGAGCCAATTCATGCAAAACGGTAAACCGCCGCCGCACTTTATCACGCGCCTTGTTGAACACAATGAGAGGCACCACACCTGACCATGCCGACAGACCATCGAAGGCTGGATGACTGTTGAGCATCACCACTCTGATATTGAAATTTTCGACCATCTCAACGACATCAGGAATGGGATCAACGCCAATACACCACTCTTGCCTGAGTCTATCTGCAAGAGCCTCAATCTCATCCGTTGATGATACCCGCATACCCGCCAGGGGATTGCGGAACGAGGAATCAATACCAAGACACGACTCAAGCTCAATATAGCGTTCAAGCATGTCGCTGCTCTGAGCCTTGACTTTCTCCTTCTCCTTTTCAGGCAACACAGTATGTTTTCTGAACTCAATCGAATCAAGCGGCATGCTTTCCCTGAAAAGATAATCTGGCCTGACCTTTAAAGCAGAGGCTAGAGAGAGCAAAATTTCACTATCAGGCATCATCCTGCCCTGCTCGTATTTATTGATTGCCTGCCGTGAAACTGGCTTGATCATGCTTTCCGCAAGCTCCTGCAGCGACAACCCAGCCATCTTTCGGGCTGATTTAAGTCGCTCCCCAAAATGATACTGCATACCTGAAGACATTGTTTGGCTGGTTCAGTAATGGTTGACAAATAGTTTAAATAATATATATTTTGTCAACCGATAATCACAAAAAAATTCAGCTCTTCTTGAGTTGCGCAACCCTGAATTGCTGGCACGTCCGCCTAATAAGCCATCTGCAACTTTTGATCTGCAACTTATATCGCCGCGACGTACTTATTATACCAACTTAATACATCTAAACAAAAAGAGAACAAATCTTACACAAGGAGTTAAACTTGTCCGTTCAACCCACCAGACGCAAAAGGTTTTTTGACCGATGATTGTCGCTGAAAATATCATATTAACTATGGGCTTTTTTTTTACCTTACTTATGAACGGTTTCGGCTATAAGATCCATTTTATAAATTTTTTGTTAAAAATCCCTGCACCCTGCTAAACGAGCAGCACATTATATGCTTATACGGTAATGTTTTACAGTTATCAAAGTAGAGGTTTATCATGAATTACTCAGTATCGAGCCGCAAAGAGTTGACTATTATGAAAATCGAAGAGGAGGTGTTTGATTTCCGTCATGGTGACTCATTCAAGCTGGCAATTGACGAATTGGTTAACAAAGAGAACTGCAAAAACCTGATTATCGATTTTTCTCAAGTAAAAGCTATTGATTCGTGCGGTATAGGTTCAATGCTGCTCGCTCACAAACTCTCCAATCAATCACAGGGACTTGCTGTTTTCGTTTCTCTTTGCAAACAGATCAAGGATCTGCTGAAATTGACGAATCTGAACAAACAGCTCTACATTTTTTCTTCTATTAACGAGGTTATAACACTCATAGAGCCGGCAATAAAAGGTAAGCGGGGTGCAGGGAGAAAATCTCAATCACAAGTCTATGAAGCCAACGATGAGGTCAACGACGATCTTAGTGATGATTTAGACCTTATTGCCATACCTGATCTGCATGAGGAAAATCTTGACGAACACCTTGTAGAACCTGATGAAATAAACGAGCAGACAGACCTCGCCGATCACCTTACAGAAAGTGAGCCCGGCTCCAAAAAAAGAGGACGCCCGAAAAAAGCTTGACTACTACGGAGATTTTACCTACTTTAGTAGAGAGTGTTACCGTGCCCTGTGGAGCAGAAAGCAGATAGATATGTGCTACGGGGAGACCAAATAGGAAAAATTTGTCCAATCATGACACAAATTTTTACTCATTCAGGTCAGAGGGAAAACGAGCCGAAAACAGAACACAGGCAGTCAAGGTTTCTGGATAACCATTACCCTCCAGTCAAACTTCACTCTCGTGAAGTCATAGACAACTTCTGCAAAAATCAGTTAGAGCGAATCTTCGACGCCGCAGATATCAAAATCGGGGGTAACCGGCCATGGGATATCCACATACACAACCCTCTGGTTTTTCGTCGCGCCATCACTGAAGGAAACCTCGGTCTTGGAGAGTCATACATGGATGGCTTCTGGGAGTGTGATGATCTTGAGGAGTTCATGTTCCGGCTTATCAGTTCGAAAGCTGATGAAAAAATTGTAGCACCGGTCATGTTTATCGGAAAATGGATCGGTAAAACATATAACCTGCAGCGGCCTTCGAGAGCATATACCGTTGGTGAAACACATTACAATGCAGGCAATGATCTGTTTAAGGCCATGCTCGACCAGCGGTTGATTTACAGTTGCGGCTACTGGAAAGAGGCTGCCACGCTAGATGAGGCACAGGAAAACAAACTTTGCCTGATTTTTAACAAGCTGCAGCTTCAACCGGGAATGCACCTGCTTGATATCGGCTGCGGCTGGGGAGGAGCTGCCCGCTTCGCCGCCGAACACTATAAAGTCTCGGTAACCGGCATAACCATTTCAACCGAACAGGCCAAAATTGCAAAAGAATATTGTGCCGATGTCCCGGTCACCATTGAACTGATCGACTACCGCAAACTGCAGGGTTCTTTCGATAGAATTTATTCGATCGGCATGTTCGAGCATGTCGGTTATAAAAACTACCACAACTATTTCGATTTGATCAGCAGGTGCCTGAAACCGGACGGTTTAACCCTTCTGCACACTATCGGTTCGAACACTCCCACCACCAACGGTGATGCATGGAGCTGCAAATACATCTTTCCAAACTCGATGCTGCCGGCAGCAAGCCAGATCACAAAAAACTATGAGGGGCTCTTTATTCTCGAAGACTGGCACGTTTTCAGTTATGACTACTCTCTAACACTTAAAGCGTGGTATAACAACTTCGAGAAGCATTGGCCGCTGCTGCAATCCAGTTACTCTGAGAGATTTCACCGCATGTGGCGTTACTATCTTCTGAGCTTTTCCGGGGCTTTTCGATCCCGCTCCATTCAGCTCTGGCAGATTCTCCTCTCTAAAAACGGGCTTCCAGGAAGAACAACTATTGCTCGATAATGGTTTATTCAGCGATAGAGAAGCTTTGCAGGATCGGTCCGGTTAAACAGCTCTATCTGCTTCCGGCTCTCGGCCATAATGTCGTCAAGCGGTAACTGTTTTTTGATCATCTCACGGAAGAGAGAGGTGCCGGCAAGCCGGTCGAAAAATATGTGTCCTTTATCGAGCGCTATTCCCTCAGGATAAAGACGCTGAAGGACAAGAAGAAGAGCAGCGGCTGTTTTGAACGGGCTGAATGTTTTTCTCTCTGTAATTGCAAGCTTCACTCCCTGACAGCGTTCTCCTATGAATTTGCCCGACAATGGCTGAAAAGTAACAGCATCAAACACAACACCGGGCAGACTGTAAGCCTTGAGAGCATCTGCAAGCTCCACGCCATTGATGAACGGTGCACCAAACTGCAGAAACGGAGCATCAGTTCCTCGGCCTTCGCTGACGGTTGTGGCTTCAAGAAATACCGTCGCGGGATAGACTATTGCCGTGTCAATACTTCTGATATTCGGGGAAGGAGAGATAAACTGAAACCCGGGATACTCATCGGCAAACCTTGCACGATTGTACCCTGACATTGTTATGACCTTCAGATCAAGCTTTTTATACAAGCGCTCCTTCAGCAGCATGGCAATTTCACCGACTGTCATGGAATGAATAAAAGGGATATCGACTGCTCCGACAAACGACTCATAACCGGGCGCAAGCATAAATCCAGCCGGAGCGAGGGGAATAACCGGATTGGGGCGATCAAGCACCATAAAGGGTATGCCAGCCTCCTCACAGGCCTGCATGGCATTTTTCATGGTCGAAATGTAGGTGTAACAGCGTGAGCCAATGTCCTGAAGGTCATAAACCAGCATATCAATAGTTTTCAGCTGCCGGATATCAGGTTTTTTGGAAGTCCCATAGAGTGAGAACACCGGAAGAGAAGCATGAACAATTGAAGGGCTGACCTTTTTTCCAGCTTCGATATCCGCCGAAAAACCGTGCTCAGGAGCCATGATAAACTGGAGTCCGACTCCGTTCCGGAGCATGAGGGCATAATTCGGCTCCCCTGTCCGACTGACTCCAGCCACATTGGTAATGAGACCAACTTTCAAGCCTGCAAGCTCGTGGAATTCTGATGCTTCAAGACGGTCTATACCGTAGAGCAACGGTTCAGCTGAAGCGGAAAGAGTGAAAAAGAGAGAGAGAAGAAGGTAAACAGCGACGACAAAAGAAGAGCGCTTTGCGCGTGCATGAAAGAATGGAGAAAAAAAACATCCTTCAATATTCATGACCAAGAGCTTCTTAACGAACATTTTCAAGCCAAAAAGATTTCACTCGTCCAATACCCTTCAAGGAAAGCGCTGGTAAAGAGTTAAAATAGAGAGTTCAGGAGAGAAAAAGAACGAATCGACCAAAAAAAAGCCGCCTGTTGATGGGCGGCTTTAGTTGTGGTGGGGACAGGACTTGAACCTGCAACCTTCGGGTTATGAGCCCGACGAGCTACCAATTGCTCCACCCCACGATGTTTGTGCTACAATGTACGGAATAAATTCTCTTATACAAACTTTTTATTGAATCTGTCTGCCATTTATTTCAGACCCTGCAGGTTCAATAACAAACAGTTTCCCGTCTGCCCCCTCTACGGCGAGAATCATACCCTCTGAAACTTCATCGCGGATGGTGCGTTCGGCCAGATTTGCAACCAGCACAACATTTTTACCAATCATCTCTTCAGGCGGGTAATAGCGTGCGATACCGGCAAGAACCTGCCTGGTTACTGAACCGACCTGCAGCTGAAGTTTCAGCAGTTTTCCGGCTTTCTTAACCGGTTCAGCTGCTATGACTTTAGCAACCCTCAAGTCCACCTTTAAAAAATCGTCAAAGCTTATCACAGGCTTGAATTCCTGACGATTCTGCTCTACACCTGCCTCGCGCTTTTCAGCTTCGGCCAGCAGAGCCTCAATTTTTCTGAGTTCCGGCGCAATGTCGGCATCATCAATTTTTGTAAAAAGTATTTCCGATTCCGGCCTGAGCTTGTGGCCTTTTGAAAGAGCCGGGCGGAGCAGAGATGCCGTAAGGGAACTTCCTCTGGTGAAGCGATCTTCGATGCTGTCCCCAAAACCGAGCATGGCATAGATACGGTTGCTGGTTTCGGGAATAACCGGATAGAGTGCCACAGCAAGCGCGTGACAAAGGTTCAAAGAGAGAGCTATAGCTCTTGCTGCCGCTTCGCGGTCAATCTTGATGACTTTCCATGGCTCCGACTCTGTGAGAAATCGATTGGATGCCCTGGCTATCTCCATACCGAGAGAGGCTGCCTCTCTGAAATGAAACTGTTCAAACGCAAGATCAAGCTGCCGGAGAGTATCCGTCCAGTTAATGCCAAGTGAGTTCCACTCTTCAAGAGAAGACTCACAGGGTACCTCTCCATCAAAACGGGCATTGGTAAAGTCAACTGAACGCTTGATAAAGTTCCCGAGGGTATCGGCCAGTTCACCATTGGTCCTGTTCTGAAAGTCCTGCCAACTGAAATCGGTATCCTTGTTTTCAGGATAGTTCATGGCGATAGTGTAGCGGAGGGTATCGGCTGGAAATTTTTCAAGGAATTCACCAAGATAGACCGCATAGTTCCTTGACTTTGAAAACTTTCTTCCTTCAAAATTCATGAACTCTGATGCCGGCACATTATCGGCAAGATTATAGCGTTCGCTCTGGCGTCCCTGGTTCCATGCCATCAGAATAGCAGGAAACATCAGGGTATGAAAAACCACGTTATCCTTCCCGATAAAATGGATAAGCCGGGTATGAGGATCCTGCCAGTACTCTTTCCATAGATCACTCTTTCCCAATTTTTCCGCCCACTCTCTGGTAAACGAGATATAGCCGAGCACGGCATCGAACCATACATAAAGCACTTTGCCGGCAGCCTCTGCAGTATCGAGAGGCACCTTGATGCCCCAAGACAGATCACGGGTTATCGCCCTGTCGTTCAGTCCCTGTTTGAGCCAGGTGCGGCTGTAATTCACCACATTCTGCCGCCAATCCCCTTCATGGCTGTCGACGTACTCCTCAAGCTGTTTCTGGAAGCGTCCAAGCGGAAAGTACCAGTGCATAGTTTCGCGCAGCTCCGGTGTAGCATCAGAGAGCTTGCTTTTCGGATTGATGAGTTCCAGCGGACTTAAATGGGTACCGCACTGTTCACACTGATCGCCGTTGGCTTCGGGGTTATTGCAGATCGGACATGTGCCGGTAATGTACCGATCGGAAAGAAAACGGTCAGCTTTGCGGTCAAAAAAAAGCTTTTCGGTCTTTTTGGTAAAAATTCCTTTCTTCTCAATTTCAAGAAAAAACTCCTGTGCCGTCTGATGATGACGTTCGGAAGTTGTTCTGCCATAATAATCAAACGAAATACCGCACTTTGAGAACGCATCATGGTTCATCCGGTGGTAACGATCAACGACATCCTGAGGAGAAATACCCTCTTTCTCTGCTGTGATGGTAATAGGCACACCGTGTTCATCGGATCCACCGATATGAATGACATCCTCACCCTTAAGCCTTTTATATCGAACATAAATATCTGCAGGAAGATAAACACCTGCCAGGTGACCGAGATGAACCGGACCGTTAGCGTATGGAAGCGCCGAGGTAACCAGAGTTCTTTGAAACTGATGCATACTGAGTTAAAAGTCGTTACAGCGATTAAACAAGCCCTATTTTTTTACATACATAGCATTAAACTTGTCGACAGGAATTCTGCGCGTCTGATCGTTTTTCAGGTATCGAAGGTACACAAGTTTTTTCTGAGCATCAATATTTTCAACAACAGCTGCTCCTTCCGGAGTATTCACCCTGCTCCCTACAGGCGGAAGCGGTAACTGGGGAGAGGCTTGAGTATGACAACCCTTCTCATGTTTTGAATACCCAAGACAGCATTTCGGACGATTACAGATACCGGTGATATTAAACGCATGACTGTCATTCCCCGCGTTTTCGGAATATTGAGTTTTTTCAGAAAACGGGTTCGCATGTATTTTCTGCAGCCAGCTCGAACAACACAGAAGACAGCCACACGGACCGAACGCGTTTGCTCTGCGAGCCTCCTCACGTGTTGTGATCTGTACCATCTGAATTCTTGCCTTGAACTCACCGGCAAGATCACGCACGAGTGTTCTGAAATCAACGCGATGGGAGGAAGTATAGTAAACCGACAGTTTCTGCTGGTCCATACGTAATTCCACATCAACCAGTTTCAGATCAAGTTCATGCTTTTTAACTTTGTTCAGGCAAATTTCACGAATCTCAGACTGCCGTTTTTTCAGCTCAATAATTGCCTGATTGTCATTTTCGTCGGCAATACGCAAGACCTCAGTACAGCCCTGACCATTTTTATCCAGTCCTTTCAGCTGGAGCTTTTTTCGGGCAATCTGACCTACTGAATAGACAACACCGAAATCATAACCTCCGTCAGATTCAATGATAACCTGCATCCCTATAGTAAAAGGAATGCCGGAATTGTTGCGAAAAAATTCACGTCGACAACCCTGCAGCTCAACTTCACAGATATCATCAACAACATCTTCGGAAACAGCTCCGTAAATGGCTTCCATTTCGCTATGCAGCAATTGTGAAAGCCGAAGCCTTACTTTTGTATTATCACCTAAAAGACAACTGCATATAACATTACTCATAAAATATTGTTTGTTTTTAATTCCGAAAGCGAACAACATCAAGTGTCCGGCGGCACCTTTTTACCCTTTTTCAAGTCCAAAAAAACGCATAAATGCTTCAACACGTTTATTGATCGAAGCGTTTCCTCTGACAACAGTCAGTGCGTCATCGAAAGCCCGGTTCCTGATCTTCCCGGTAAGATCGTCAAGGTGCGCCTCGGTCACCCTCTGCATATATGCGGTAAGATCATCAACGCCTTTATATTCCGCCGAAGAGAGTAACCGAGGCTCTCTGAAAGACAAACAGAGCTCAGGTTTCTGTTCATCAAGATATTCAATCCGACTGACAACTGAAACAAGGTAAATCCAAGGAGTTTTCTTTAGAACACTCGAAATAATGGATGCTGTTCCATTAAAAAACAGAAGCGGACGCTTGTCTATCGGCTCTATTTTTCCCTGTGGAAAAATCCACAACGCATTCTGTCTTTCACTGTCGGCTGTCAGCTGATCAGCAGCATAGCGGAGTGTGTCGAGCGCACTGCGGAGATGGGATTGATCAAGGGAAAAAGCTCCGAGACGGGTAAAAAAGCGATGTTTCTTTAACTGCTTATATTCAATAATGATAAACAGATTCTGAAAAAAAAACTTTTCCGTGCAAAGCTGTGACCAGAAACCGTCCCACCAATAGGCGTGATTGGCATAAAAAATAACCGGAATACGGGGATTCATTTCCTGTACTCCGGCCTGCATAAAAACACGTACCGAATTAAAATACCGCTTGAACTGCCGGCGGGAATACCAGCTGAACCATAGGGTATAAAGCCTGCTCCGTCGGACTTTAAGCATCCGCGCTTATTTGAATGCTCTCCTGATACGGTTGATCGCCTCCTCCAGAGAGGTGATTGAAGCCGCATAGGAAAGACGAAGGTTTTCAGACGCACCGAATGCATCGCCGGGAACAGTGGCCACATGATGCACTTTCAGAAGATATTCGGCCACATCGGCAGAATCCTTCATGACCACACCGTTAAAGGTTTGACCAAACACTCCGCTGACATCCGGGAAAATATAAAAGGCACCCTCAGGAAGAGCTGTTTTGAAGCCCGGAATGCTGTTGAGAGCCTGATACATATAATCGCGACGCTTTTGAAATTCAACACGACGCTCTTCAACAATTCCCTGATCTCCCGTCAACGCCGCAACAGCAGCTTTCTGGGCAATAGCATTCGGATTGGATGTAGTCTGTGACTGTATCTTATCACAGGCGTCAATCAGCCATTTCGGACCTGCAAGATACCCGATTCTCCAACCGGTCATGGCATAAGTTTTAGATACGCCATTACTGACAATAACCCAATCCTTGATTGCCGGAATCCTTGCCGGAGAGAAAGGACGGACATCGCCATAAACAATCATGTCATACATTTCATCAGACACAATGAAAATACCGCGTCCTACAATAACATCAACCAGTGCACGCACCTCATCTTCACTATACACCGACCCTGTAGGATTCGATGGAGAATTGAGTACAAGAACCTTGGTTTTCGGTGTAATAGCCGCCTCAAGCTGGTCGGGCGTCATTTTGTATTCATGTTCCAGCGTGGTGTGGACAATAACGGGTGTCGCACTGGCAAGACGAACCATTTCGGGAAAACTAACCCAGTATGGCGCAGGAACAATCACCTCATCACCCTCCTGGCAAAGCGCAAGAAAGGTGTTGGCAAGAGTCTGCTTGCCTCCGTTGCTGACGATGATCTGGTTTGTCTGAAACTCCAGATCGTTATCGCGCTTGAACTTGGCAAGAATGGCCTTTTTAAGCTCCGGAATGCCGGAATTGGTCGTATAGCGGGTAAACCCTGCATTGATAGCTGCGATAGCTGCCTGGTTTACATTGTCGGGCGTTGGAAAATCCGGCTCACCAGCTGACAGACTGACAATATCACTTCCTTCGGCTTTCATTTGAGCGGCCAGATTGCTGATTCGCATGGTCTGCGATTCCTGCATGCTGAGTACCCGTCGTGTCAGATATTTTTCTTCCAAACTATGTGTTGTAGACATATGCAAATGGTTAATTATGATTTAGTTAATTCTGTTCATCCCGTTTTTGATGAAGCATTTCCAGAACGCATGGATGCACAAATTTACTGACATCTCCACCCAGTAAAGCCACCTCCTTGATAATTGATGAGGCAACATAGGTGTATTTGACATTCGGCATTAGAAATACCGTTGTCACCTCCGGATAGAGCTGGCGATTCAACAGTGACATCTGAAATTCGTACTCAAAATCCTTGACCTGCCGTACCCCTCGGACAATTGCCCTTGCACCCACCTGGCGAGCATAATCGGCAAGAAGTCCGTCATGGAGCATTTCAACACTGACCGTGGAGTAATCGGCAATAACCTCTCTGATCATTGCAAGCCGTTCATCACCGCTGAAAAGCGCCTGTTTATGACTGTTCGCAGCAATGACGACAATGACTTCCTCAAAAATATTAAGCGCACGTTCAAGGACGTCGAGGTGACCGTTGGTAAAGGGGTCGAACGTTCCTGGATATATGGCTTTCTGTTTCATCGGTCAGACAAAGGATCAGTGCTAAAAAAAAGTAACTCTTGTCATACCGTAATCCCTCTGAAAGGAGTAATACGGAGAGTGTTTGAAATCGATATGGGTACTATGTTCGATAAGCAGAAAGCCATCTTCGGCAAGAAGTCCGCCTCCGACAATTTTTTCAATCAGCATATCATAATCCTGCCAGGAATAAGGAGGATCACAAAAGACAAGACCGAACGCTCCTGTCGCACGCCCGAGAAATGCCGAAACATCCGAATTAACAATTTTGACACGATCCTGAACCCCCAACTGAAGGCTTGTCGCCTTCAAGGCTTTCAGGGCATCAACATGCTGATCAATAAAACATACTGACCCTGCCCCACGGCTCAACGCCTCAAAACCAAGAGAACCGAATCCGGCAAACAGATCGAGGACCGCAACTCCGTCAAAGTCTATCCTTCCTTCAAGAATATCAAAGAGTGACTTTTTAACACGACTGCTGCAGGGACGTATTGCCTGAGACGATGAACTCCTGATTTTGCGTCCTTTATATATACCCGCCAGAATCTGCACAGAAACGATTGAGCTTAAAAGTCACCGAAAGCGGTCTCGCTGAGGATAACAAGTGCTTTTGCAGCATCATCCTTCGAAGGAGGTTTACCATGCCAGTTACTCTTATCGGGCATAGTCCCTTCAAAAAACGGAACGCCTTTACCCATAATGGTTACAGCAAGCACAACCGATGGTCTGGTGCGATTTTCATCAGCCTTTATGGCTTCAACAGTGTTTACAAAATCCTCAATATCGTTACCGTCACAATGATACACATCCCATCCAAACGAACGCCATTTATCAGCGAATGGCTCAACACTCATAATATTGTTGACCTCACCGTCAATCTGCTCATTGTTGCAATCGACAATACCGATCAGTTTTCCAAGCCCGTAATGTGAGGCACTCATGGCCGCTTCCCAGATCTGCCCCTCCTGGCATTCGCCATCGCCCATAAGACAGAATACATCATTCTCCCTGCCATCAATGCGCAGGCCGAGCGCTGCGCCGACTGCTGCAGAAAGACCCTGCCCAAGAGAGCCGGAAGCAATTCTGATACCGGGAAGCTTTGACTCAGACGCAGGATGACCCTGCAGGTATGAGCTGATCTGACGCAGGGAGTTCAGCTCGCTGAGCGGAAAATAGCCTGAACGGGCAAGCACGCTGTACCATGCAGGAGCGATATGTCCATTGGAAAGAAAAACCAGGTCCTGATCATGACTCTGCCAGAACTGATGCGGTTCATGCTGAAGTACCCTGAAGTAAAGCGCTGTAAAAATATCAGCCATACCAAGCGAACCTCCTGTATGGCCCGAATTGGCCTTGACAAGCATTCTTATAATATCCCGCCGAACCTGACGGGCCATCTCATTGAGTTCATCAAATGTGGCAAGCTGAAGAAGCTCGCCTTTTTTTTCCGCAGGATAAACTTTTAAGTCTTTTGCCATGGCAGGTCAACAAAATTCTCGCGAATTAATAAAAAAGGTGCAGTTTAAGGAACTGGTGATAATAACAAAAAAACTTATTCATGTTCACGCTTTCTTTCTCTGAAAAACTTCCATACAGAGAATGAAAGAAGCAGAACAAACAAAACTGATACAGGAACACTGTACAGAGCTAAATATCCACCGATATTCTGCCAGTTGCTTCCCAGCAAAAAACCACCGTACAGCAACAGCACATTCCATGCTGTAGCGCTGACAGCGGCAGCAAGAAAGACTAAAGGAGTTCTTAAATGCATCAACCCTGACATAACGGAAATAACCGCTCTGGAGCCAAACAGAAAGCGGTTTACCAGCACGGCAAGATAACCATGAGCAGCAAATTTACGGCGAAGAAGATCCATATCGGAAGGCGGAAAAAAACGATGAACACTTTTTGACAACCAGTGCTCTACCGATGTCCCTCCCTCAGCATACAATTTCATACCGAGATATTTACTGAGCAGGAACACAAACATAAAGCCGGCCGTTGATCCGACGGAAGCCCAGAATAAAGCGCCCACAAAAGTTATCCCGCTCTGGTAGATAATATACCCGACAAAAGCAACAGGAACATCTCCAGGTATCGGCGGCACTACATTTTCAAAAAAAGCAATCAGAAACAGGAACAGATAGACCGAAAAAGGATCCGCATGCTGCAGATAAGCAATCGCAGATTCAAGCATTCAACCCCCCGGTCTTCAGTAAGTTATGTCTCAATCGAGCTCAAGCACCCTTCTCTGAACTTCACTGTATGCATCCTCCACCCCGCCAAGATCAAACCGGAAACGATCTTTGTCCATTTTTTCATTGGTTTCAAGATCCCAGAACCTGCAGGTATCAGGGCTTATCTCATCGCCAAGAAGAATCTCGCCGTTATGGCGACCGAACTCAAGCTTGAAATCAACAAGTTTCAATTTTCTTTCGGCAAAAAACTTTTTGAGCACCGCATTAATCGCTTCCGCACGGCTTTTCAGAACAGCCAGCTCATCAAGAGTTGCAACACCAAGTGCAACTGCATGAGATTCATTCATCAGAGGGTCATCCAGATCGTCATCTTTCAAATAAAGTTCGACGATGGGTTTTTCAAGCACAGTTCCTTCTGCAAATCCATAGCGCTTCACCAGTGAACCTGCGGCAATGTTGCGCACCACAACCTCCACCTTTATAATATCGAGGTGGCGGCAAAGCATATCGCGATCAGAAAGTTTCTCAACCAGATGGGTACGGATACCCTCTTTTTCAAGCAAGGTAAAAAGCTTGCAGGAAATAGCATTGTTCACAACTCCCTTCTCCGCAATGGTGCCTTTTTTCTTGTTATTGAACGCTGTCGCATCGTCCTTGAACTCCTGTATGACCAGAGCGCTGTCTTCCGTTAAAAAAACCTTTTTAGCCTTACCTTCGTAAAGCTGTGTCGTCTTGTTCATGTAAAACGTTTTTTATTGTGGTTGGCTATCCGAGAAGGATAACTGTTAATACCATACTGTTTATCTACTCTTTATGATCAGAAGCAGCCTGCTCTACCGCTCCGGTAAGTACAATGGTAATTTGCTCATCGGTCAGACCCTTGTCTTTCAAAAAGCTCATAAACCTGAAGACTCCAAGATCAGAAAGCATGGCTTTCGGCTGATCCTGCTCACTGAGCCCTCTGGTGCGACTGTACTCGCCGGATGTCTTGATCCAGTCATCAATAAACTGTTCTGATTTTCCGTTCTCAAGAAAAAAACCGGTCACAATCCGTTCAACATCAGCTCTTGATGGTTCCGGATGAACCGTGAACAGCAGCTGCATCTCCTCTGAAATCCTTGACAACACAATAACCGCCTCCCTGTCCAGGGTCTCCTCAAGAATATCTTTCGCCTGCTCTTTGACACCGCTCTTCTGGGTCATACTGTTTTCCGGATCGTTGGGTAATAAAATATTGACAGCTTAAAAATCCCGAATAAGTTACAAAGAAAAAAGTCAAATACATAGCAAGAGAGCCCATACCCTATGACCAGACAGACAGGTCACTAATCCCGCAAACAGATGATGTATATCTTGATAGATATCAAAAAGGGGTTTATATTTATGTAAATATTTATCAAGGAGGAGGACATGACTTTCACAGCAAAAATTTTTATATCAGGGCGAAGTCAAGCCGTCAGGTTGCCGAAAGAATTTCGTTTTGAAGGCAAGGAGGTATTCATTCGGCGGGATGCCATTTCCGGAGATGTCATTTTATCACATCATCCCGATTCATGGAACGGACTGTTCGCGCTTGACGAAACAACTGAAGTGCCTGCTGATTTTATGAATGCAGAGGATCGAAAGCAACCCGAACATCTTCGTGATCCTTTTGAGGGATGGAAAGAATGAACCTCTACATGCTGGATACCAATATTGCAAGTCACATTATCAAAGGAGATATTGCTCTTGTGCGCGAACGGCTGGTGGCTGTGCCCATACACCGTGTTGTGGTTTCATCGGTCACACAAGCAGAATTACGCTATGGCCTTGCAAAGCGCTCCTATCCAAAAGGGCTGACAACCCGTGTCCATGAATTTTTAATTCGGGTTAAAATATTGCCTTGGGACAAAGATGCTGCTATTGCCTATGGAGATCTCCGTGCAACATGCGAAACCGCAGGTGTGACGCTATCCCCGCTTGATCTTATGATTGCCGCTCATGCTCAAGCTGTCAATGCCATTCTTGTTACGGGTGATAAAGCGTTCAACATGATTGGAGATGGCTTCAGGGTCGAGAACTGGACGACATCATAATACCGATCTCATGCATTTCGGTGATTCACTGGCATCGATGATAATTGAAAAAACAATTGCTCGCTTCTTTCAGCTCATTGATAGATACTCTCCAGTTTTTATTTTACAGAAAAAATGTTCTGGTTTTTAAACATCAGGCATATCACTCTACAATGTTCGGTCAGAGAAGGAAATGAAAATGGACAAAATGCTGAAACAATATCTTGATCGCGCAAAAGAGATTATCGGAGAACGGACCGCAAGCGAAATTGCCCATGACAATGCTGTTGTCGACGCCCTTAACTCCGGCCTCCCTATCGAAGCAGCTCTCTCCCTGGCAGCTAAACATCACCCAAACGAAGCTCTTCAATGGGACTCCGGCAATATCAACGACATCGCGGCCCATTACGATTACCTGAAGCAACATGAACAAATCATGAAGAAACTTCAGATGAAGAACAGAAACTAAGGATCAAACAAAACTTTGTTGTCTACAAAATAGTTGACGTGCAATGGACGATGATGCTGCCAGGCGCGGATAGGCCGTATCTTTGGTGACTCTTGTCCGGCACTGTAAAGAAAATAGAAACAAGGCGACGACGAGTCAAGCCTTACAGAGATGGTGACTGGCTCGACAATCCATGTGATATTTGTGGACGCTAACAGAAAAGTGACATTTATTACGACAATGGATCCGCGAAGCGTATCAAGATTTACATAATGTATTTTATCATCATTAAACATCAGAATAAAAACCCAACGTCCAGGCACCATGACCGACATGCTTCCGATCCTCGAAAAACGGGCGCTTTCTGCTCCGTAGTTTCATGCTCTCAAGGCTATGCCTCCGGAACTCGAATGGTATGCCAATATCCGCAGTGAAAAGACCCGACGGGCGTACCGTAACGACGTGAAGGAACTGTCCCGATTTCTCGGCATCACGGAACCGGAAGAAATGCGCATAGTCACAAGGGCGCACCTGCTTGCATGGCGAACAGATCTCGAACAGCGTAACCTCGCTGCCGCCACCATCCGGCGCAAGCTTGCTTCGATCTCTTCTCTTTTTGACTACCTCTGT
This sequence comes from uncultured Chlorobiaceae bacterium, assembly GCA_903940125.1. Classification (GTDB taxonomy): domain Bacteria; phylum Bacteroidota; class Chlorobiia; order Chlorobiales; family Chlorobiaceae; genus Chlorobium. Next base: position 38,797 of record CAJAJL010000099.1, read on the forward strand.
GAACAGAATGCCGTATTGCATAACCCGGTTCTTGGCGTAAAACGTCCCGCTGCAAACAACAACGAAGGCACGACGCCTGCCCTTGGTGACAGCCAGGCAAGAATGCTGCTTGATGCCCCGCCGGTGAATACCCTTAAAGGAAAAAGGGACAGAGCAATCCTCGCTACCCTGCTCTACCACGGGTTGCGCCGGGAAGAACTTTGTCGGCTGCAGGTTAAAGATTTGCAGCAACGGAGCGGTGTTCAGCATTTGTGTATCCACGGTAAACGGGAAAAGATCAGGTTTTTGCCGATGCACCCTATGGCTCAAAGGTTAATTGACGAGTATCTGGAAGCTGCCGGACACCGTGACGACCAGAAAGGCCCACTATTCCGACCGGTAAAAAATAATATCACCGGTACGCTCAATAAGCCGCTGGATCCTCAGGCAGTCTATACCTGTATTATCCGGAAATACGGAAAAGAAACGGGTATCAACTCCAACGTGAACGGGTTCTGCGTTCACTCGCTGCGCTCAACTGCAGCAACCAATGCACTGGAACACGGTGCTGATATCGGAAAAGTTCAGGAGTGGCTCGGCCATGCCAATGTTTCAACAACACGGCTTTATGACCGAAGGATAAGCAGGCCGGAGGAAAGTCCAACGTTCAGGGTGAAATATTGAAAAACTCGCGTTTATCGGGTTCCCCCAACACAAAAAGATCATCCTTTAGGTAGAGTTTGAACAGAAAACCACAGCGGATACTGGCAGGCTTTTTAATGTCCATCAATCTCGAATTTCAAGATTTTTGAGGCTTTTTTACAAAACGGTTAAGCGTGCTGTTTTTTCCATTTCGTGAGTAGGCCACTTAAAAAGCAAAGCAGGCAAGGTGTCTATGCCAAACTGAAGTGCACGGTCGAACCGGTATTCGGCATTATGAAATCGGTCCTTGGGTATCGACAATTTTTGCGCATAGGCTTAGAGAGTGTCGACGCAGAATGGACGCCGGTAAGCTTTGTCTGTAATCCACCGCCGGACACTTCGATACGTTGGGCATTTAGGACTACTGTCAAGTAGCAAAGAAGGTTGAAAAAAGAAATTTTACACTAAAGTTTAATCGGTGTTTCATTATCTTTCCTTAATGTAAAAAGATCCAAAAAATCTATTCTTTGATAAAAATAATATCGATGATGATGGGTTATTTACGCTATTAGGAAGCCCACTAAAGATTAATTTCGAAAGACTCCTAGGGAAAAAAGTATTATAGGATCAGGCATGTTCTGGAAGTCGGTCAAGGCAAAAACATGACAACAGGCTTCTTTGTTTTTTTCATTTTTGCAAGATTCTGAGCCCGATTAACAGGAGATATTTAAGGGAAAAGAATGAGAAATGGGTCAAGGCGATGCGCTCTATCATGGGTTGACCATATCCTAAAGCCACATAGTTCTTCATTGGCTCAGGTTCCGTATATCAAATCGGCCGAAATCTATCATACATGGTAAAAGCTCAAATACTTTTTGTCGCTATAATTGGTGGATTCTGGGACCTCAAAAATCAGAATCCTGCTAAGTTCATTGAAGCCAAGTTATTGGCTAATAGTATTGGAGCTGCACTTGCAAAGGCAGAATTGGGTCTTGTTGTCTATTTCTCAGATGATGAATCCCTTGAACCCCATGTAGTCTCAGGATATGCGGCAGCTCTCCCAGCGGGGACTGCTGCTGGTTCAATTCGAGTACGCTTTGCCGAATCACAGAAGAACTGCGTCAGATTTGCTGAGCAGGCAACTCGTGAAGATATTTTCAAACGTCATCTCTTTCCTGGTAACGATTGGGAAGCACCGTTTTATCGATCCCTTGTTGACGCTGATGAAGTCGATGCGGTGCTATTAATGGCGGGCTCTCGGTCAACTTTTATCGCTGGGCAAATTGCCTTAGCTCGTCCTTTGCCAATTCTGGCAGTAGACCAATTCGGTGGTGCAGCTGCGGTTATTAGAACAGAACTCGCTACTGGTTCAAAAGACTACCCATCATCTTCAACGCATAGCACAATACAGTTAGTTGAATGGCTGAAGAATGAATGCGTCATGCAGGCAAAACAGCGAGAACAAACTCTTCAAATGGAAATGACTTACAGAAAACTCACTTCCCAGGTCAGCAAGACTTTGTGGGCTGGAAGTGCGTTCATCGCACTATTAATAACCGTATTTTTCGGGATGGTACAAGTACCGACCCTCGAATTCTACCCGTTTTTAATGTTTGCTGGATTGATATCGGCGGGTGCAACCGGTGCATTAATCCGCTCAGTTATATGGGGAGCGGAACAGACTGCCCCGATTGCATCGCTTATTTTAGGAGGTGTCGCAGGTTTTGTTGTAGGTATAGCATACCTTGTCCCACAGTGGGTTGGTGCGCCAGGTATATTGGTGCCATCTGCAAAAGTAGTTCAGGCAACTGACAAGATCCAATTTGTGGCAACTGTGCTGGTTGCCCTGTCAGCTGGCATTGGATTTGATACGGTGTTCACTCGTTTGAAGAAGGAGGCTGAGACGCTCCCTGTTAGCTCTCGGGGTAAAAAATAGCTTGTATTTGAACTTTATCACAACGCAGCAAGCTTTAGGACAGTACCTTCAAAAGGAGTTGATCACAAACTATCGGAATAATTTGAATAACAAATACTTTTCTAATAAAATTGGGTCTTCGCGGATTTTAGTGGAATAACGGAATAAAATGGTAGACTGCAGTATTTAAATTCCATTGTCAAAATGCAAAAATTAACCGACCATTACCAGCAATTATTAGGATTTCCTGCCACCTGGGAGGTCGATGATGTCA
>CAJAJL010000100.1 GCA_903940125.1 uncultured Chlorobiaceae bacterium
AACCCGAAAGGAGCATCAGGAGCGCTATGAAGCCAAACTCAGTTTAGTACGAATACTCTATAAACGACACTGGGATAAACAACGAGTCATCGACTTGTTTAAGGTCATAGATTGGTTAATGACATTGCCGGTATGGTTGGAAACACAGATCTGGCAAGCAATAGAAACAATTGAGGAGCATAAAAGCATGAAATACATCACCAGCGTAGAAAGAATCGCTATAGCCAAAGGCCGTGTAGAAGGTCGCGTAGAAGGTGAATCGAAGCTTCTAAAAAGACTATTGGAACGTCGTTTTGGCGCTTTACCTGCATGGGCAACAGAGAAGTTAAGCACTGCCACGGAACCGGCATTAGACGCTTGGGGCGAAGCAATTCTGACCGCACCAACACTTGAAGCCGTTTTCAACTCCGACGCCACCCAAAAATAAAATTGATAGGGTATAGTTGGTTTAGAATGAGAAAAAAATGCGTTTGACAACAGAACATCAACACCATCTGTTAATTCTCAATGCGTCGCATGCTGCCATCGAATGACCAAAATCTGAAAAAGACTACTGCGTTATTTCTTCTTGAACCCTGTATACCTCAAGGTTTTCACCCTTCTCTTCGACCTCTTTTACCCATCTTGGTTTTGGACCTCTGCCTCCCCAAATTTCAAACTCACTTTTCCTGTACTTAATTGTTGAGGCGGATCGAGGGGCTTTTTCCCGTTTCTGAAGCTCTTCAGTACTGATATTGTAAGCAAACATTTTTGATATAATATCCGCTATAGCACCTCGTTTGTCATTTTTAAAAACTTCATCTGCCTCTTTTTGAAGTTCGGCTATTTGAGCTTTGATCTCTGTAAGTCTCGTCATATTCAGTGTTGTTAATATTTTATTATGGCATCCCCCAGATTCGGAAGCCAATGTATTGAAAAGAGATGTTGAATTGCAAATAAACTCTGTCACAGTCACCAACACTGGACTTTAAATAACGGTTCCTTTTCTGCCGGTATTATGCTCCACCTTGGGTCATTTCAATGGGAATCCATATTTTATGGAGTTGAGTATGCGTATTGAGGTCGAACGGAAATCAAAATATTGAAGGACGTAGATATGAATCATAAAATTGCCATCATAACCGGCGGAAGCCGTGGTCTCGGAGCGAATGCAGCCCTTAAACTGGCCGCCCGTAATACGGATCTGATTATCACCTACAAACAGAACAAGACCGCTGTCGATGAGGTCGTTTCCAGTAGTATAAAGCTGGGTGCACGTGCGACTGCATTGTATTTCGATGCTGGCTCTGTTGCAGGAATACCTGCCTTTGTTGCCCAGGTGCAGGAAACTCTGGCCCAATGGGGAGTAGAACGCTTTGATATCCTTGTCAACAACGCAGGAATGGGTATCCATACGGCATTTTCTGATGTGACGGAAGCTCAGTTTGACGCTCTTATGAATGTTCACTTGAAAAGTGTTTTCTTCCTGACCCAGGCGCTTGTGCCGCTGATGGCCGATGGCGGACGGATACTCAATGTCTCTTCCGGTCTTGCCCGCTTTGCTTTGCCGGGATATTCCGTATACGCCTCTATGAAGGGTGCCGTTGAAGTGCTTACCAGATACCTTGCCAAAGAGCTTGGTCACCGTGGAATCTCGGTTAATGTTCTGGCACCGGGAGCAATAGCAACAGACTTTGGAGGAGGGAATGTCCGTGACAACAAACAAATTAACTCATTCATTGCTTCTCAAACGGTATTGGGGCGTGTCGGTCTTCCGGACGACATTGGCGATCTTATTGCAGCCCTGGTTTCTGACGACTGCCGATGGGTAAATGCCCAGCGTATTGAAGCGTCCGGCGGTATGTTTCTCTGAGATGATGTTTGCTGTCGATCACCTTGATATCAAAATTACTGCAAAAGTTTCAAGCATTTCTTCCCTCTTTTGATTTTGACATCATGAATCAAAATCTAACAGACTATCCTTTATCAAATCCTTTATGTCATATATGTTTAAAATGTATTAATGATTCGAAAAAACATTTTTTTGCTGTTATATTTATTTATTTTATATATTGTCAGTATATGGCATAGAGGTTAAAGCAGGGTTGTGTAGAGGGTTTATTTTTCCACTTTTTTAACAAACAAAACGACAAGTCAAATGAGAAAAAATTTTATCGCCGGCATGATTGTTTCACTTGCAATGACAGGACTGTTTGGTGGCGTTTCTTTCGCCTCTGACAATGCTGCAGAAGTAAAAGCTGAAAAGAAAGCAGAGATCAAGGCTGAGGTAAAAGCTGATAAGAAAGCAGAGAAAAAGGCAGACAAGAAGGCAGAGATCAAAGCAGATTTGAAATCTGATATCAAAGCTGAAAAAAAGTCTGAAAAGAAGGAAGAGATCAAAGCAGAAGAAAAAGTTGAAAAGAGAGCTGTAAAAAGAGCTGAGCTGAGGGATGAGCAGAAAGCTGAAAGAAAGGCAGCGAAAAGAGCTCACAGAAAAGCCAGGAAACTAAGAAAAGCAAGGATAGTGGAAAAAAAGGCTGATGCTAAAGCAGCTGAAGCTAAAGTCGAAGCTGGCAAGTAATATTGCATTGGCCGTTCAAATAAACAGCCATCGGTATAGCTGACAAAAAAAGCCCCTTCGCAAGTCGGGGCTTTTTTTCAGTCATCGCTGCAAGCAATGCAGCCCTCTTTTTTCCGCCTTCCAGTAAACACAATCCAATGGGAACGATGGGCATATTTCCAGATACTCACCGGACACTTTTGAGATGATGAGAGGATGCCCTGCACTCTTTTGCAGACATTCCTCTGCCTCTTCGATTGTAGCCATCCTCGCATGTCCGTTCGCTGCCATTTCTACGGCAAGTTCGTTGAGAAAAACTGATTCCGTAAAGACCGATTCCGGATGAAGAACCCTGCAAACTCGTTCGCCAATTGCTATGGACCTGGCGTTTCGGATGTATTCTGCTGCCTGATTGAATGACAGAATCAGAGGTTCAAACTCGCTGATATTTTTATGCAGGCGCAGACCTTTTTCATCTGCAGTAAGCGCCCCCTCCGTGGAATCAAATAAGTGAAGCGCTTTCCTTATGCTTTCAAGTATAAAGCCCCCGGTATAATCCTCAATAGTTCCCATAGTAATGGGTAGGTTGCAGTTATAATTTTTGTAATATTTATTTATAAAAGTTTATCCCGTAAAGGCAAAACATATTACACAATGTGCGGTCGATTCGGATTCTTTGAACTTAAGTATTTCATCCAGCAACTTCATCAGTATGAACTTCCTTTTGTCGAAGAGCAGGAGATGGATTTTTCAGCGAACTACAACATTGCCCCCGAGACTGATATTGTTGCTCTGCTGGGTGACCAGAGCCAGTATACCCTCACATTGGCCTTCCGGGGAATTATTCCGCACTGGGCAAAGTCAATGCCGAAGGTACGTCCAATCAATGCTCGAGCTGAAACGCTTGCCGTTAAGCCATACTTCCGCCACATGCTGAACAGGACGCACTGCATCATTCCTGCAAGCGGATTCTATGAATGGAAACAAATAAGCCAGAGCAGAAAGCAACCTTTCTATATTCATCGGGTGGATGGAAAACCCATGGCTTTCGCAGGATTGTGGGATATCTGGAAGGCGGATGCCAGTGCAGCACCGGTTGTTTCGTGCGCTATCATCACCACAGATGCCAACCTTGAGATGAAATTTGTGCATGACCGCATGCCTGTTATTCTTGAGCCGGAACACTGGAAAAAGTGGCTGGATGCCGCCAGTTCAAAAGCAGGAGAGTTGCTGCTGCCCGCAAAAGATGGTTCGCTTGATATCTATCCAGTCTCAAAAAACGTCAACAATCCGCACTACAGCCAGCACGATTGTATAGTACGTTACGAGCAAAGCGATAATGCCGGAGAGCTGTTTTAGGGAGGAATAACAGATATTTTAAAGAAAAATCGTATCCTTGGCATCAAGCAAACAACATCTTTACAGCCAGAATTATGAACATACTCGAGCCAAATAATACCGCCATCGGTTTTCGAAATATCGTTAAAAAAGAAATTAACAAAGAGGGATATAAAATTAATGTTGTCGGCTTTCTTGCGTCCGAAGACCCCGCATCCATAACCTACTCCGAATACGCACGTAATGGATGCGAAGATGTCGGCATTGTCTTTAATTTGATCACAGTTAACCCGGATTCGATCAAGCGGATATTATTAGAAGCAAATAGTGATAAAGACATTCATGGAATATTCATCTATTACCCTGTCTGGAACGATTATCGGGATGCCGAAATTCGGAATATGGTCTCTCCGCATAAGGATGTGGAAGGGCTTACCTCATACTGGATAAGCAAACTTTATGCTAATGATCGTTTTGATGACACAGAACAACGAAACAAGGCGATACTTCCGTGCACCCCGCTGGCAATTATTAAATTGCTGGAAGAAACGGAAGCCTACATGCAATTTGGACTGCCTTTCAAAGGACAAACTGTCACTATTTTTAATCGTTCAGAAGTTGTTGGAAAGCCGCTTGCCTATATGCTTTCCAATGATGGTGCAAAAGTTTATTCCTTTGACGTCAATGGCGGTATTGTAGTTGATATTTCGAACACTCAGCAGGAAGGTATCGCTGTGACTCGCGCCGATGCATTAAAACAATCTGATATTGTCATAACAGGAGTGCCGTCCAGAAACTTCGACAAAATCAGGGCAGATGAATTGAAACCGGGAGCGATTTGCCTTAATTTTTCTTCAGTGCAGAATTTTGAACTGGATGCAAAGGAAACGGCGAGTCTCTACATTCCCCGAGTTGGTACTATGACAGTGGCTATGTGTATACGTAATGCATTACAGCTCTACCGCAATTATCATCAATAAAAATAACTTGATGTCAGGTATGTGGCATGACGCTGTTATTATATTCCTTGAATTCTGAACGGCTCATCAGGGCGCTGACTACCCAGTCATTCGCAGTACTGTTGAGCAGACTTCCGCAGAACGAACACTTGATATCAAGCGTATCTTTGACAGGCCCACCACAGGAAGGACAATTATGTTGATAGATTGAGCCCTTTCCGGCACCAGCCTGAGCATCGCGGGTCAGACAAATGACATCTTCCTGCGTCATAATGTCCGGATCAACCAGTTTCACCCTGTTGTTCGAAATCTGCACTCTCTGGATCGAGCAAATGATCGCAAAGATGAGGATATTTTTATTTTCCTTCTTCTGCACCCCAATGAGCGTTACCTTGTTCAGGAAAATACGATTGAAAATCTCCTGATTTTTTTCAAGTTTTGGAGCAAGCTGCCGGAATAATTCATCTGAAACAAACCTGCGCATAACCGAAGGATCATGCATGGCTTTTGCAGTCATGATCTGCATGTATGCATTTGAAGCCTTGTCCTCAACCAGTTGAACTGAAAAATCGCCATAAACTGATACCATGTCATGTATTTTTGTTTTCAGATCACCAGGCTTATCTGAAAACACATCAATTCGGTAGTAATCATCTTTTTGGGTAATTTCGGAAAGTATCCAGTCGAACTCCCCGGAGTTGATCATTGCATTACAATGTGTACATTTGCAAACCTCGCCTATATGCTCCGGCAGGGGAGCGCTGCAATTCGGACATTTGTCTGAATCGTAGATGTCTTTTTTCGGTGCTCCGCGCTTGCGGATGAAAGACCAGAACTCGATAAAATCCTGTAAACCTTCTTCGTCCAGCTCATGGTTCAGAGCACATTCGAACTTATCGTCCATGCTGGCTTCAATGCCAACCTGCATAATATCATACAGGCCGTCCTGTTCGATCCTGTCGATCCATATATTAGCAATGTTTATATTGCTTAAAGGGTTTGTCTGCTGAAGAAGCTTCATCATCTTGAACTGGGTGTTGAAGCGCTGATAGACACCGTCCGTAATGAACCTGCGCATGTGGTTCATATTTTGTTCAGACCAGGATGTCTGAACTTCAATGAAGGCTTTGTTGACCTTCATCAAGAACTCGGATAAATCAAAGTTCGGATTCGCTGCAGAAAATTCTTTCCATCCATCGACTTGTTCAACAGACTTTTTTTCGTTGCTGACCATCGACGAGTTCGAAGCAATCGAACCTTTCTTGAAAAATAAAATAACTCGGAAGAGCAGGTAGAGGAGTGCAATGAGTATAATAAGTGTAAACAATGAAGAAAAATCGAAATGGCTTGATCCCCCATAGGAGGTGCCATGACTTACGCCTCCACCTGAGGAATGTCCCCAGCCGGAGGATCCGCCACTACTGTGTCCGCTTCCTCCGCTATGGCTTCCTCCGCCATGACTTCCGCCTCCACCGCCCCCGGCCCGGGCAAACAGCTCCTCACTGAAAAAAGGAATACCAAGAACGGTAAGGGCGATAAGGCAAAGGAACTTTAAAACGTCGTTGAATCGCATAATATCAATTACAGTTGTGCAAGAATCTGCTGCTTTTTCGTATCGTATTCTTGTTGGTTGATGAGGTTGTTGTCAAGCATCTGTTTCAATTTGCTCAGCTTGGCCACAGGATCTTCAACTGCTGTCTGGGGTGCATTTATGTTGGTCATCATGCCAGCCATTGCCTGACCCATTCCAACACCTGCACCAAGACCAACTCCCATGCCAGCCACTCCGCCCTGGTTCTGGGCCGCATCTCGAAGAGCTGCTAACTGTTGAACCTGAGTAAAATTCAAACCTACGGCCTGTGCCGCCTGTGCTTCAGCCTGCATATCCGCAATACGTTGCACTCGGTGCTTTGTATCATCATCAAAATCAGTATTTTCGACACGAAAATCCTTAATTTCGAAACCAAGTGTCAGAAAAATCGGAGCTACCTTTTCCTTCAATCCATCAGCAATTTCATTCCTGTTGGCATCAATTTCATTGTATCCGAACTTGGCTTCAGCAAGAAAATCCGTCAGGGGCTGGATAAGCCTTGCCACTATGACAAGACGGAGTTCATCAACGGCAAACTCATCCTTCTGACCCATAACATTAATGAAGAAACTTCCCGGATCTGAAATACGAAAAGAGAAATTTCCAAAACCTTTCACCCCGACAGGAAACTTGTACTGCGGATCGATATATTTCACTGGCCCGGGTGTACCCCAACCCTGATTCAAAATCTCAGCTGTCCGGAAAAAATAGATCCCGACCTTGTGCTCACTCTTGAACGCCTGCATGAATTTTGTGATCGTAGTCCAGAAGGGGATGTTTTCTGTTTTCAAATCTATCATACCGGGTTCGGTAATAACAGCTTGCGGTTTACCCTCATAAACAAAGATCGCGCCTTGTCCGGGACCAACAATAAGTTTCGACGCATTTTTGATTTCATCCCCATTATCCGTCCATCGTTGGAAAAGAACATCCGCAGCAGGATTTTTCCATTCAATGACCGATCGTAATTGCCCTGTGACTGAATTCCAAAACGACATATAAAGCCCCCTGTTATTACGTTTAATGTATACAGTAGTTTATCAGCGATTTCCATTCGATTTGCCTTGCATTGCTGAAATCTCTTTTTTGAGGTAAGATATGGCTTCTTACCCTTTCTATGAAAAAATAGCAACTCCACCATTGAAGAAAAAGGCCATGGGGATGAGCTCAACGTTCATGGAAGCACCACAGAAGACGATTTCAAAACAAGCAGCAGAAATAGATGGTACTTGGGAGTTTTACGGAACCGATGCAGGTTTTACTCGAATTCTATGAGAGCCTGGCCGCTTTTTACTGCCTCTCCCTGTGAAGCCATGATCTTTTTGACGGTTCCATCCGAATGGGCTGTTATATTTGTCTCCATCTTCATGGCTTCCAGCACGACAAGCAGATCGTCTACCTGAAGCTTTTGTCCAACCTGGACATTAACACGCTGCACAATCCCTGCAATGGGACTACGGCAGACCTTATTGTCTGGCAGACCGTCTGAAACGGGCTGTATTGCAAGTGGTTGGGGCGAGGGTGTGACAACCTGCTTCGACTGAATGGTAGAGGTCAGTGCCTGGAATGAGTCCGGCGTCCGAATTTCCTCTCCTTCCAGTACCTCTACGTCAACAATATATTTATTTCCGTCTATGGTCAAGATCAATTGCACGGTATGATTCCTTATTTAGTGGTGCTGAAAGTATGGGATGACTGTATGGAGACGCGACCCTGTTGTGACCAGGAACTTGGTCCCTGATTACTGATGAAGCGGGCCCTGCGGATCCGGACGTTCTTTCCCAGATAGGCCGCGATGGCAGCCGACATGATGGCCAAAAGCTCCTGAGTTATTTTGGGCTCATTGGTTATAGGCTCAGAGATGGGTGTTTCCATTGGAATAGAGTTATAGTGGAATCAGGCCGTGTTTCTTCTGAGGCCTGAATTCCCGTTTGGAATGGAGAAAATCGAGCGACATGGCCAGATAGCGGCGTGTCTCAGCCGGCTCGATGATGTCATCCACCTGAAAGTGAGCGGCTGCGGCATAAGGTGTGGCAAAGGTTTCGCGATACTCCTTGACCAGTTCCTGGCGGCGCACTGCGGGATCATCCGATTTTTTGATCTCGTTACGAAAGATAACGTCTACAGCACCATCGGCGCCCATAACGGCAATTTCGGCTGAAGGCCATGAAACTACTCTATCGGCATCCAGGTCTTTGCTGCACATGGCCAGATAGGCTCCACCATAGGCTTTTCGGAGTACAACCGTGATTTTTGGTACGGTGGCGGCAGCGTAAGCAAAGAGCATCTTGGCACCATGTCGGATGATTCCCCCATACTCCTGTTCGACGCCAGGCAGAAAGCCGGGGACATCGACAAAGGTAATGAGCGGTATGTTGAAGGCATTGCAGAATCGGATGAAGCGGGCGGCCTTATCCGAAGCATTGATGTCGAGCACGCCAGCCATCACATTGGGCTGGTTGGCAACAATACCTACTGCGCGTCCCTGAAGCCGTGCAAAGCCAATAACGATGTTGGGGGCAAATGAGGACTGCACCTCCATTAAATCGGCTTTATCCACGATATGGCCTATGACTTCACGGACGTCGTACCGCTGTTTCGGGTCAAGGGGAATAACAGTGTTAAGACGTTTGTCAGGGATGATAATATCGTCCGCCTCCAACTGGGGTGAGTCCTCAAGATTGTTTGAAGGGAGAAATGACAATAAGCGTTTGCAGATGGCAATGGCATCCAGATCATCTTCAGCAATGAAGTGAACCACACCGGAGTTATTCATCTGAGCAATTGGCCCCCCCAGCTCTTCGGTGGTAACCACTTCTCCGGTTACTGCCTTGATGACCGAGGGACCGGTAATGAACATCCGTGCCGCACGGGTCTGGATGATGAAGTCGGTCAGGGCCGGGCTGTATGCAGCACCACCGGCACAGGGGCCGCAGATGATTGAAATTTGCGGCACGACGCCTGAAAGCATGACGTTGTTGTAAAAGACTTTACCATAGCCGGAAAGACTGTCGATCCCCTCCTGGATACGGGCACCGCCTGAGTCGTTGATCATGACGAAGGGTGAGCCTGTCTTGAGCGAAGACTGCATCATCTGTACTATTTTATTACAGTGCGCCTCACCGGCTGAGCCACCGACAACGGTGAAATCCTGGCTGGCAACATGCACAAGTCTTCCGCTGATACTGCCGGCTCCAGTGACCACGCCATCTGCTGCCAGCTCCTTGTCCGTCATTCCGAAGTTTGTGCAGCGGTGTTTTGCAAAAAGTCCCGATTCCTGAAAACTGTCCTGATCGAGGAGTGCGCCGATGCGCTCACGTGCGCTTAGACTGCCTGCTTCGTGTTGGCGATCGATCTTGTCCTGCCCGCCTCCCGATTGCAATTTTTCCTTTCGCTGGTTCAGATCCTGTACTATCTCTTCAATATTCATGGTGTCCCGACTCTATCTCTGATTATCATATTTATAACTACTGGTAGGGTGTTACAGTCACCTTGTGCTGCCGGCCGCTCAGGGTCACGGAGTAGGTGATGGGACCGGTGATTGCCCCCTGATGACCTTCAGCAGGTTGCGTTTCCGATTCACCTGTCGCAGGGTTACGTCCAAGGTTTCGAGGACCTTCGTGTCGTTCGGCAAAAAATTTTGGTGCCACCTGTGGAAACATGGCATAGGTCAGCACATCTTCAGTTGTACCGTTGCATCCAGTAATGGCCAGAGCTGAAGAACGGAGCTTGTCCCACTCCGGTTTCAGAAGATTTGCAGGACGGCAGTGGATCGGTTTTTTGTGGGCATGCTCGTGTGCCATTTTCACGACGTCCGGATTTTTTTCGCCAGGTACGGCACCGTAATAGCCGAGCATGAGATCAGCAAATTCGCCAGTCAATACCTTGTATCTTCCCATGAGGACATTAAGCACTGCCTGGGTACCGACGATCTGGCTGCTGGGGGTCACAAGGGGAACATATCCTGTATCCTTTCGGACAAGCGGGATCTCCTCCAGTACCTCTTTCATCCGATCGCCGGCACCCTGCTGCTTCAGCTGATTTTCCATATTGGAAAGCATGCCACCGGGGATCTGGCTCTTGAAAATCTCAGTCTCAACGCCGGTAACTTGTGAAAGAAACTCGCTGTAACGTCCCAGCACCGTCATGAAATGTCTCTTTACTCTCTGTACTTTTTCCATGTTGACCCTGGTGGTGTAGCCTGTGCCTTCCAGCATTTCAATAAAGCTTTCCGTGGGGTTGTGCCCCGGTCCAAGACTCATGGAACTGATTGCGGTATCCACGCAATCCACTCCGGCCTCAACAGCCTTCATCAGGCTGACCAGCGTAACACCGGTGGTGGCATGAACATGGAGATGCACCCGAAGATCATCTCCACAGGCCTCTTTAATTCCTTTTACCAGATCATAAGCTGCCTGAGGCTTGATGAGGGCCGCCATATCCTTGATGCAGAGTGAGTCGACCCCCATATCCTGAAGCCTGCGGGCCTGGTCGACAAAAAGCTGTGTAGTGTGAATGGGACTGACAGTATAACAGATTGTCCCCTGAGCATGTCCTCCGGCTTTCTTGACAGCACGTACCGAGGTCTCTATATTTCGCAGGTCATTGAGTGCGTCAAAAATGCGGAAGACGTCCATGCCGTTTTCTGCTGACTTGTTGCAGAATCGTTCCACCACCTCATCCTGGTAGTGTCGATACCCCAGAAGATTCTGACCGCGCAACAGCATCTGCAATGGGGTTTTTGGCATCAGCCGCTTGAAGGTGCGCAAACGTTCCCACGGGTCCTCGTTCAGAAAGCGGATGCATGAATCATAGGTAGCGCCACCCCAGCATTCCAGTGACCAATAGCCGGCATCGTCGAGGTCTGCACAGGCTCCGGTCATATCTTCAATTCCAAGTCTGGTGGCAATCAGACTCTGGTGTGCATCCCGAAGGGCAAGTTCGGTAATATCAATGATTCTGTTTATGGTAACTCTCCTTGATGATGTTAAATGTATGCAACCATAGACTATCCTGAAAATTTTTCGCAAATTAAATCGGAAAAACCACAGCTTTCTACACCGTTACATCCGGTTTTTTTAAGGATAATCAGATTATCAAAATTCTGGGAGAATATAATAAATCAGGATTGGAATAAAGTATTTTATTTATTGTTTAGTTTTCCAGACGGTTTTAAATTCCTGAGCCATATTAACAAGCTTCCATTTGTTTACCGTTAGAGAATCTCTCCATTCAGGCACTGAATCTCCATGATATGGAGGGTATGCATATTCTCGCATTGAATCATTATGATTGAGAAGTAACTCAATATTAGGGTATTTATTTGTTGATGTTAAGTGGAACATACCAAAGTCGCCACTAGTATTTCCAAAAGCAAATACAGGTTTTTTACCGATTTGTGAATAAATATTTATACTTTTTCCGTCTTTATCATCTTTAGAAGGGAAAATGCCTTTATGGATAACAAATAATGTTTCATGATCGCTTGGCGTATAAACGGGTTTTAAAATCTGATGGGTGCCGATAAGATGTGCCCGGTCCAAATTGATTATCTGCGGACAAACACTCCATATTACCCCTTGCATTGAACCTGATACAATATAAACAGTAAATTTATTCTGCTTCAAATAACTTATCAATTCAAGCATTGGCTGATAAAACATATTTGCCAGAATGATATTATATTTTTTATCCTTTGTTTTTGTTAAATAAGAACGAGCCGAATGTACATAAGTTTCATGGTCAACTCCTTCGTAAGCTTTCCAGACCATTGAGTCAATATAGTTATAGTAAGGTGCTTTACTGAAGTTAATCCAGTTGTTTATAACTGATGTATCCGCAGGGTTTGCTTCAAGTTTTTTTGCGTATTGATATTCTGGATAGGTTAATAATTCCGGATTTTTTGCGGATTTCCGGTTTAAACCGTCAATAGCAGCATACATTTCAAACCACAAAGGCGCTTCGCAAGCGATAGTGCCATCCATATCAAAAACAGCAATACGATCTTCAACAGGGATATTCTTTTTTGCTTTGTTAACAAAATCTAAAATTGTTTTTTTAATTGGGGTATTATTCCAGGAAGGAATTGGGTCGCAGTTTGCTTTTTCGCCATAAAACAAGCAGCAAAGCATTATAGCTGCAAATAATGTCAGACAATAAAAATTATTCTTTTTCATATATTGGTTCCGTATTCGGCGACAGGAAGATGTTGATGCTTGAGATGTATGCAAGTGCATTTCACAATACATAGAGCAGCAAAAGGTAACTTTTCCTTTTGCTGCTCTATGCCGGAGAGTACCGGTAATCATGTCTCCGGGTAATTATTTCTTGTTGTCTTTGTACCTCATATCGGGAGTTCCGTCTTTCTTGGTAGGTCCCGCAGGTTTAGCTTTATTCTTATTCTGCTTGTATCGCATGTCGGGAGTTCCATCCTTCTTGGTCGGCCCTGCAGTGCTCCCCGAAGGCTTTGCTGATGGTTTTGTCTCCGTGATTTTATCGGTTTTGACAGCTGGCTTTACGACGGGTTTTGCAAGCGCTTTCTCGGCAGGTTTCGAGGCTGCTTTCTCGACAGGTTTTGTGGTTTCTTTTTTCACAGCCTTCACCTGTTCGGTTTTTGCCGTGGCCTTTTTTTCCTCTTTCTTTTCAGCGAAGGTTTTCGTCGGACAAAATACAGTGGTTGCGAAGAAAACCATGATCATCAAAAGTGCTGATTTTTTCATGATTTTGTTTTTTTTGTTGAAAAAGAGTCAATAGTTGACAGGATTAGCTTACAGGGTAACTTCCAGCAGCTTCTTGGGACTTTGCAATTTAAATTTACACATTATTTTACATAAAAAAGGACAGGAGTATCATTCAGGATTGATCAGTTTATATTCCAAACCAGGCAAGCACGCCAAACACAACGCCGATGCTGGCACACGTTAAACTTGCATACTTAAGCCATTTACGGCGTGTAAGGATGGTAATTGCTGCAAGTGAAATAGCTATTTGAAGCATCGTTACTCCAGTAGCCCATCGATGGTGAGAATGCATAAACTTTTCTGAATGTTCATCGGCCTCAAGAGAGAGTTTTTCTGTGGCTTCAGCTTTCTTTTTAATCTCTGCTTTTTCAGCGATGTAACGGGCAACATCATTTTTTTTCTTCTCCTGCTCGTTGCTTGATGTCACTTTTGTGGCAAGCTCTGCAATGTTTTGTTTACTGCTTTTTGCTTGATAATAATTCCATTGATTAGCAGCTTCTGTCTTCCTGATGGCAGCTTCATTTTTCATCATTATGGCTTCACTCAGCGTAAAACTGGCTTCGTAAGAGAGCAAGGCTCCAAGAGTGGCCATGATCGCAGTCATGACGGCAATCTGGTTATTGAACCCTTTCCCTTCTTCGCCGCCTTCCAATACCTCTTCGTGTGGTCCTTTCACTTCAAATTCTTCACCCATTGTAGACTCCTTTTCTTGTTGTTCATGTCAGCAGAGAAAATAATGACAGAACGGTAATAATGAAACATCAGGTATCGAGAGACCGTATCACTGTTATCGATTGTAGTATGAAATAAGAGATGCCTTTGCGATGGCATGTTGATTGAGCATAAATCCAACCAAAGCAGGAGAAGTTTTTTCATCAACATCCAATGCCGGGGTGTTGAGAGCATAAACCGTAAAGATGTACCGATGAGGTTTGTCGCCTACGGGAGGACAAGCACCGCCAAATCCAGCCTTACCATAATCTGTCAAACTTTGAACACTCCCTTTAGGCGCCAGCCCTTTTTGAGGATTACCCGCATCTTTTTTAAGTTCATAGGTGTTTGATGGAATGTTCACTATAACCCAATGCCACCAGCCGCTTCCTGTTGGTGCATCAGGGTCATAGACCGTTACTGCGAAGCTTTTTGTATCGTGAGGTGCATTGATCCATTTCAGGGAGGGTGAGATATTTTTTCCAGTGCATCCAAATCCTGAAAATACCTGCTCTTCTGTCAGCTGTCCTTTTAAATCGTCACTTTTCAAGGTGAATTCTTCGCCACGGGCGTTGCCGACACCGATAAACGCCAGCATAAACACAATAAAAACCAGTTTTTTCATGGTATTTCCTCCGTTGTTGTGTTGATTATTGTATGAACAGGTGGTTTGCATGCTCTTTTTTTATGCAAGCTAAGTAACATACTTATTATGCCGAAAAATGAATAAAAACCTTTTTCTTTATTATCAAAAGACTGATATAGGCCGTGTTGGCATAGCAGAATGCGGAGGGTCAATATCCAACCTCCTCTTAGATGCAAGTTCTCCTTTGCCGGACGCACAACTCTTTGAAACAAAACTTATTGCAGAGGCGTTTCAGCAGTTGAACAGTTATCTTTCTGGAAAGCTGAAACAATTTTCAATACCTCTCACCTTTTCAGGGACAACGTTCACGCAGCATGTCTTGAGAATACTGTGTACGATTCCCTATGGAACCACGGTTACATACAGGGATGTTGCGGCAACTGCAGGAAACTCGCTTGCGGTCCGGGCTGTAGGTATGGTGAATCACAGGAATTCCATTCCATTGTTCATTCCCTGTCATAGAGTTATAGGTAGTGATGGCTCTCTAACCGGCTATAGAGGCGGGCTGGCATTGAAAAAACAGCTGCTTGAGCTCGAAAAGAGGTTCCGTCAATAACCTTTTCCATATAGCTGTTTTCCGGTATGCAACATACCCTGTTAAGGGGATTTTGATACTTGTGTTTATTGCTAAATTGAGAACAATAAAAGTTAACAGGGAGAATAACCGTTATGATCTCAAAATATTTATCAAAATTCTTATGTTGTTGAGACGTATGAGTTAATTTAGACAATAAAGTTTTTGTGCTGAAAGAGTACTTGATTATTTCAACAAGTTGATAATGAAGCCGATTCTTACTGTCAAAGGATCGGCTTTTGGTATTTTTTTACATGCCGGTAGATTTCTGGAACCGAATTATCCGGGTTAACATCGAATGATGGGTTGAACAGGTTTTCTGTGGATAAATAAAATGATCTATGAATAAAAAACTGCGAAACAGGGTTGTCAGGATATCGGTGGTTATTGGAATGTGTATACCGGTACTCTTTTATGGTTGTGGACCTGAAAAAGATGGTAAAAACGCCGCGATGAAGGAAAAGCCTGCCTTGCCGGTTATGACAGTTAAGCTCTCCGATGCAACGGTTACAACATTTTATTCAGCTCTTCTCGAAGGAAAAGTCAATGTTGAAATCCGTCCTCAGGTTGATGGTACACTCCAGACAATCTATGTCGACGAAGGTTCCCTGGTCAAAGCGGGTCAGTCGCTTTTTAAAATAGAAGATCGGGTTTACCGTGAGCAGTATAACAGTGCGTTGGCATCACAACATGCTGCTGAAGCGAAGCTTGTTGTCGCCAGACTTGATGAGGAAAAACTTGTTCCGCTTGTGCAGAATAAGGTGATCTCTGAAATTCAGCTGAAAACCGCCAGGGCAAATACTCATGCAGCTCAAGCTGCTGTAGAACAGGCAAAAGCCGCTGCTCGTTCTGCACAGGTGAATCTTGATTATACAGTCATTAAAGCACCCGTAAGCGGTTATATCGGTAAGATACCGTTACGCCTTGGCAGTCTGGTCAGCAAAAATCAGAGTGCCTGGCTTACTCTCCTCAGTGATGTCAGTGAAGTCTATGCCTATTTCAGCATGAGTGAAAATGACTTTATGCATTTTCGCCAGCAGTATGCAGGCGTGACTATACAGGATAAGTTGCGGCAGGTTTCCCCTGTCTCATTGGTACTGTCGGACGGCAGCCTGTATACTGAAAAAGGCGTAATAGGTTCCGTAAGCGGTCAGTTTGATCAAACAACGGCATCAGTCAGGATCAGGGCGGTTTTCCCAAATCCACATGGCCTTCTGCGTTCGGGCAATACTGGAAAAGTAGTGATTGAGTCACTCTCCCGTAAGGCACTGCTTGTACCTCAGGCGGCGACCGTTGAGCTGCAGGACAAGGTCTTTGTGTTTGTGCTTGGCAAAGGCAACAGTGTGAAGAAGCAGGTCGTTACGGTTTCCGGGAAAAGTGGTAATAATTTTATTGTGAGTACCGGTTTGAAACCCGGGGACACCATTCTGACTGCAGGTGTTGAGAAAATACAGGACGGAACGGTTATTACGCCAGTTAAAAATGCAGCAGCAGGGGAGGTTCGTAAATAATGCCCAGCGCAGTAATACTCTACTTGCATCAGGATTTGTCAGAGCTAAACGCACCTATCCATGTTTGAACGATTTATTTCAAGGCCGGTTCTGGCAACCGTTATTTCTGTTATTCTGGTTATCCTTGGTGTTGTCGGTATCTACCAGTTGTCGATTACCCGGTTTCCTGACATTGCGCCTCCGAGCGTTGCTGTCAGTGCAAGTTATCCTGGAGCCAGCGCTGAAACCGTTGGTCGCTCTGTAGCACCTCCGCTTGAAGAAGCGATCAACGGCGTTGAAAACATGACCTACATGACCTCAACATCCGCCAATGATGGCTCTCTCTCCATTACAGTCTTTTTCAAGCAGGGCACCAATGCAGACCAGGCCGCTGTTAATGTGCAGAACCGTGTTGCCCAGGCTGCAAGCAGGCTGCCTGCGGAGGTCAACCAGATAGGTATTTCGACCGTCAAGCGCCAGAACAGTCAGATCATGCTCATCAATCTGGCAAGCAATGTAAAAGCGTTTGATCAGATCTTTCTGCAGAACTATGCCAAAATCAATATTGTCGACGATTTGTCGAGGGTTCCCGGTGTCGGTCAGGTTTCAGTGTATGGCAATCTTGATTACTCCATGCGTATATGGCTAAGGCCTAAGCAGATGGCTGCATATAATGTTACACCTCAGGAAGTTTCAGCGGCCATACAGAGTCAGAACCTCGAAGCTGCTCCCGGATCATTCGGTGAGAACAGTAATGAGGCCATGCAGTATGTCATGAAGTATAAAGGTAAATATCCCTATCCTGGCGATTATGAGCAGATTGTAATTCGGGCCAATCCCGATGGTACCCTGCTCAAACTCGGCGATATTGCCCGTGTTGAGTTTGGTGCCTATCGTTATACGGTTGATACCAAAGCAAATGGACAGTCGGCAGTGGTTCTTGCAGTATATCAGGCTCCAGGATCGAATGCCAATGAGGTTGAAACAGGGCTTCGCAAAGTTTTGAAAAAGGTATCTGCTTCTTTTCCTGAAGGTATAAGTTATGCTATTCCATTCAGCTCCAAGAAGGTTGTCGATGAGTCGATCGAACAGGTGTTACACACCCTTATTGAAGCATTTATTCTGGTATTTCTTGTTGTATTTATCTTTCTTCAGGATCTGCGTTCAACCATTATTCCTGCAATTGCCGTTCCGGTTGCTATTATCGGAACCTTCTTTTTTATGAATCTTTTCGGGTTTTCTATTAATGTACTGACACTTTTCGGACTGGTGCTTGCAATCGGTATTGTTGTTGATGATGCTATTGTGGTGGTAGAGGCTGTCCATGCCAAAATGGAGCAGAATCATTATCCCTCAAAGATCGCTACAGTTTCAGCTATGCGGGAGATAACAAAAGCAATTGTCACTATCACCCTTGTAATGGCATCGGTGTTTCTGCCAGTAGGTTTTCTTCAGGGTTCTACCGGAGTTTTCTACAGGCAGTTTGCGTTTACTCTTGCCATAGCCATTCTGATTTCAGCTGTCAATGCATTGACGCTGAGTCCGGCACTCTGTGCTCTGTTTCTTCACGATCTTCATCAGGAGGGGAGTGTGGGGAAGCACGAGAAACTGAAGCGCTTCGGTGAATTCGGACATCGATTTTTTTCAGGGTTCAATACCAGCTTCAGTGCTTTAAAAAGCAGATATCTCGGTACTCTGGTGTTTTTGATTCGAAACAGAAAGCTGACCTATACTCTTCTTGCCTTGATGATCGGGCTCTCCTTCTGGATGTTCAAGACCATGCCGACCGGATTTATTCCTGATGAAGATAACGGGTTTGTGATTGTTTCAGTCACCCTGCCGCCGGGAGCTTCATTTGCCCGTACCCAGATCGCGATGGACAATGCCGCAAAAACCTTGCGTACATTGCCGGCAATAGAAAAAGTGTTATCAATATCGGGTATCAATGTCCTCTCTCGAAGTTCATCACCATCCTCAGGCCTTCTCTTTGTTCAGCTCAAAGACCATAAGGAGCGGGGATCTGATGGGAACATAAAGAAGATTCTTGCAACAATATCCAGGAAACTCAGTAACCGGGAAGGATCTTTTTTTGCACTTTCGCAGCCGACAGTTCCTGGTTTCAGCACGGTTGGAGGTCTTGAATTTGTGCTGCAGGACCGCAGTGGGGGAAGTCTTGATAAGTTTGGCAGTATAGCTCAGGGGTTTATTAGCGAACTGATGAAACGCCCGGAAATCGGTTTTGCGTTTACCACATTCAAGGCAACATTTCCACAGTATGAACTTCAAGTTGACAATATCAAAGCAGCTCAACTCGGAGTCAATGTCAGAGATTTATTGACGGTACTTCAGGCTTACTATGGCAGCATGCAGGCATCGGATTTAAATCGTTTTGGCAAGTACTACCGGGTAGTAATTCAATCGGAACCTGGAGATCGCGCCGAGCCATCATCACTGAACAGCATGTTTGTAAAAAATTCAAGCGGCGCAATGGTGCCGGTCAGTTCAGTGATCACCTTGAAACGAGTTTATGGCACAGAGTCGGTTGACCATTTCAATCTCTTTAATGCGATTGCAATCAACGCAGTAGTCAAACCCGGGTCAAGTACCGGCCAGGCAATCAAGGCGGTTGAAGAGGTTTCCAGAACCACTCTTCCTTCAGGCTTCACCTACGATTGGAAAGGCCAGAGTCGTGAAGAAATTGAATCAACCGGCGGACTGCTCCTTATTTTTATGCTTTCAGTCGTGTTTGTTTACTTTCTGCTTGCGGCGCTTTATGAGAGCTACCTGCTTCCTCTTGCAGTCATGTTCTCAATTCCCACAGGGTTGCTTGGAGTATTTCTCGGGATTAAACTGGCCGGTATCGAGAACAATATTTATGTGCAGGTCGCGGTCATTATGCTTATTGGGTTACTTGCAAAGAATGCAATTCTTATCGTTGAATTTGCCCTGCAGCGCAGGGTTGAAGGTAAATCTCTTTCGGCAGCAGCCATAGCTGGTGCAAAGGCAAGGTTACGTCCGATTCTCATGACCTCGCTCGCTTTTATTGCGGGACTTCTGCCTCTTCTTTTTGTTTCCGGACCTACGGCACAGGGTAACCACTCAATTGGTGCTGCGGCTATAGGTGGTATGTTTGTTGGAATGGTACTTGGTATTTTTGTTGTGCCCGTCCTCTTTATCACCTTCCAGTATCTTCAGGAAAGTATCTCCGGTCCTGCTGCAGCTATTGTGGAAGCAGGGGATCTACTTGATGCGATGATGCAAAAGGATTAAGAAGGGTCAGTGAAGACCTCACGATGAATAATGTTTGATTAAGAGTTTATTTATGATAAAAAAAGCGAATGGTTTTTTCCTGGCATGCATATGCTTTCTGATATTTTGCACTCTCGGGGCATGCGGTGTTACCCATGAATACAAACAAACTGAAATAGCTTTTCCAGCCGGTTATCGCGGGGAAGTGCATTCGGGATCACAAGCTGAGTCTGATACGGTTATGGCATTGTTGCCGTATAGGAGCTTTTTTGCAGATCCCACACTGCGAGCGCTTATTGACACTGCGGTAGTCAACAATATTGACCTTCAGGCTGGATTGAAAAATATTGATATTGCCCGCCAGACCCTCAATGCAGCAAAGCTTGGTAATCTTCCGACGCTGAATGTTTCAGTCCAGAATACTCGAACCAATCCATCTGAAAACGGGGTTCAGACAACTCGTCAGGACTTTATCGCTTCAGCATCATCTTCATGGGAAGCTGATATCTGGGGAAAAATAAGAAGCAGGAAAAAATCGGCGCTTGCCGCATACCTCAAGACGCAGGAAGCCGCAAAGGCAGTCCGAACCAGACTTGTCGCCGATGTGGCATCAGGATATTACAATCTTCTTATGCTCGATGAGCAGCTGGATATTTCAAGAAAGAATCTGGCACTCGCCGATACAACACTGAAAATGATCGGGTTTCAATACACTGCCGGTCAGGTAACCTCGCTCGCTGTTCAGCAGCAGGAGGCTTCAAGGCAGTCAATAGCATTGTCAATACCGGTGATTGAACAGAAAATAACGATACAGGAAAATGCCCTCAGCACTCTTTGCGGTAGAATGCCCGGCACGATTTTTCGCGAAAGATCTTTAATCAGTATTAAAGTCGCTGATGATTTTCCGTCTGGTATTCCTTCGGCACTGCTTCAGAACCGCCCGGATGTTCGTGCTGCAGAGATGGCCGTCAGAATCGCTCATGCCGATATGGGTGAAGCAAAAGCAAGCCTCTATCCAATGGTTACTATTACGGCGACCGGTGGATTAGACGCATTAAAATCCAGCAACTGGTTTACGACACCCGGTTCTCTGTTCAGCTTGATACAGGGAACAGTTCTTCAGCCGGTTTTTCAGCGAGGTCAGTTAAAGGCCAGATATGAACAGTCAAAAATAAAGCGCGAGCAGTCGGAACTTGAATTCAAGCAGTCGGTGCTTAAGGCCGTAGAGGAGGTATCCAACGCCCTGGTGCAACTCGAAAAGATAAAATTACAGGAGGTTATCGCTGAAGAAAGGGTCGCAACGCTTCAGAAGGCGGTTGCCAATGCAGGAATGCTTTTCCAAAGTGGCATGGCTACTTATCTTGAAGTCATTATCGCGCAAACCAATGCGCTGCAGGCAGAACTCAACCTTGCTGATATACGGCGACAGCATCTATCAGTCAAGGCGGAGCTTTATCGTTCGTTAGGTGGAGGATGGAGGTGAGGGGGAGTTACCATTCGATGTCGATATCGTACGATGTCAATAAGCCGGTAACCCCCGGTATTGAAAATCTTGCTTTCCTGATACGGTTTATTTCCGGATTGATTGAATAATTAAAAGCTGATCGGAAATCTGCTTTTTCGAGATTTGTATGCATGAATGTGGTCCGCAGAAGATCACAATTTTCAAATGCAGCGCCATTCAAGTCAACTTCTGAAAAATCAGCTTCTTGCAGATTACAGTTTTTAAACCGTGTATTTTTTAGTTTCAGCTTGTAAAAAACAGCAAGTTTCAATATGCAGCTTTCAAAATCGAGCTGCAGCAGAAATTCTTTACACTGATTGAACTGTACGCCAAGGAGTTTACAGTTCATAAATTTCACATTCTGCAGACTTGTGTTTTTAAGTGTCGCCAGTGTGCAGTCGCAGTTATTGAACGAACAGCTTCGGAATATAATGCCCGACAGATCTGTGCTGTTCAGGTTACAGCTCTTGAACGTACACTCTTCATAAACACCTGCGGCCAGCAGGTTGTCTTTAAAGGTGATTTTCTCAAAAATCATGTTTTCAGTGAGTTGCGTGTTCATGGGCATAACATACGATTCGTAATCTTTTGCTGCAAAATGTAAACCGTTCACCTGATGGAAATACCATGCAAAAAGCTGGACGATTGATTAACAGGCATGAACGGTTATCGCGGCACAAATGTTCATTAATAAGGCTTTAAAGTATAAAAAACAGTTTCAGGATAAAGGAGTATGGCCTTATGGTTTCGTCGATCTATAACGCAACAGTTATCGGTAAAATCATCGTCAATCCGGATCTCATGATTATTCAGATCAGTACCGATGAACCGAAGAGTGAGTTTGAAGCCGGTCAGCATACGTTGCTTGGCCTCTATGGTTTTGAGAAGCGTTCTTCCAATTCAGCAATTGAGTCGTTTCCCGCTGACCATGACCAGCTTATTAAAAGACCCTACTCAATCGCTTCAGCAAAGGGTGAGACCCGACATTTCGAGTTTTACATTTCACAGGTGAAATCCGGTCAGCTGACCCCACGGTTGTTTAATCTCAACATCGGAGACCGTGTATATGTCGGAACAAAGATTTCTGGAATTTTCCGGCTTGATGAAACGCCCGATGGAACGGACATCATCATGGTTGCCACAGGCACTGGGATTGCGCCCTATATAAGTTTTTTACGATCCAGCATTGTCGATCGGCCCGAAAGTAAAATTGTCGTTATCCAGGGTGCTGCCCGCCGCTGGGATCTCGGTTATTACAGTGAGTTGACATTTCTCGAAAAGAGCTATGCCAATTTTTTCTATGTGCCGACACTGACCGATCCTGATGATCGATGGGAGGGCTATCAGTTATGTATTGAAGATTTGCTGCGAAAAGATATTCTGCAGAATGAATTCAACATTACACCAGACCCTGAGCGGACTCGCTTTTTTGTAACAGGAAAACCTGAAATGGTAGGGCATGTATCGGAATGGCTGCATGATTTTGGCTACGAAAAGCACCACCCCGATAATCCCGGAGAGATGTATGTCGAGGAATTCTGAACCAGCCCTTTCTTTACGCTCTTAAAGGGTTAATAGTCGTCGGAAAAGGTGTCCTTATCTCGGGCCCCATACTTTTCCTCAAGTGACTCAATCCAGAATCCACCACCAGTGAAAGATACCATTGTTCCCCAAATCATGTGTTCGTATAATCCGCAATCACTCGGCAAAGTTCTTCCGTTTGACCGGATTCCTCTGTTAATGATGGAAGTGACAAACATCTCATTCATGGAATCGTTTTCATACTCTATCCCCTCAGGAGCATAAGTGCCGATTATGTCCAGTGCGTCATTCCAGTCTGCCCAGCAAAAACAATTCAGGTCATTGTTAGACTCTACACGCATGATAATCTCTTTCAGCGTAGTCATCATCGTTATCTCTCCGTTCAGTCATCATAATTTATACGTAAAAAAATTTGAACGCTGAAACAGAACAGTTCGTTCAATACTATAGGTGAATGGGGGAAAGTTGTTTCGGTTCTTCAATTTGCAGGTGGACAATAGTGGATTCGAACCACTGACCTTTCGCGTGTGAAGCGAACGCTCTAACCAGCTGAGCTAATTGTCCTTACAACATCAGGTGCTGATGAAAAAAATCAAAAAAAAGAACATTGAGGATAGGTTGGATAGATTTTTTTGTATTGGCATGATATGGTACTAATTCAAAAAATATAGTTATTTTTCATAATAAATTTCTGAAATTTCCTGGATCACAATAATCCTCAAAAAGATGATTCCAAACCCAGTCAAAGTCGCTGCTCCCGCAATTCTTCTTGCTCCGGTTGCGGTGCCTATTCTTCAAGGTCTTACAGGTATTGCTGTTGTTGGTCTTGGTCTGTTTGCAGCAGGTACTATAGTCAGCAAGACGGTAAAAGCGTTTACAGGTAGTCAGCAACCCCTGATAAGGAAAGAGGAATACCCTGAAGACTGACTTGTACACTTCCTGTACACTATTTATCAGTGAGAAGGCCATCCATACTGACAAGTCATTATACTACTTATCGTAGTTATGCGACATTGTATTAATCGTGCGAATATCTCGGTCGTAATGTTACTGTTTTGTCTCATTTTCAGTGATGCAGCTGAAGCAAACGACGGCGTTGAGACTGCGGGCAACATTATCCAGCTTGTTTTACCGGCCAGCGCAACTGGCTTGACTCTTGCCAGTCATGATCAGGAAGGGTTCATACAGCTCACGGAATCAGGTATTCTAACGCTGGGCATCACCTATGGATTGAAATATACAATCTCCGAAACGCGTCCGAATGGTGGTCAACACTCCTTTCCATCAGGTCATAGTTCAACCTCTTTTGCCTCCGCAGAGTTTATCCGCGAACGTTACGGATGGAGTTGCGGAATTCCAGCTTATCTTGCTGCATCATTTGTCGGTTACAGTCGGGTTGAATCCAAAGAGCACTACACACGTGATGTCATAGCTGGCGCCCTCATTGGTATCGGGAGCAGCTTGCTGTTTACATCACCGAATACGCAATGGAACGCTCATCCTTTAGTTGGCAGCTCATTCTACGGTATAGGCCTGAGTCGTAATTGGTAGACAACGCCTGAAACCTTCTGTCATCGCCGTTGGTTATACTGGTATGCAACAGCCACACTAACTAATAGCAGCAAACGATGCCGGTCAGTGGAAAACAGAGTATTGTCAGGATTCAAGAGATAATTGCAGTGGGTTTACTGCTTGCTCATCTTCTTCTTTTATCTGCATGTACACGTAATAATCTCTCTTTCCCTGCAGATACGCCTCGTTTGATTGCTCAAACGGAGAACAGAAGTATGACGTATAACAAATTGTCTGCCGACGAAGAGCGGGTGATTGTCCACAAAGGAACTGAACAGCCTTTCACTGGTAAATACTATTTGAATAAGGAGAAGGGGAGCTATCTCTGCAGGCGTTGTGATGCACCTCTTTTTCGTTCATCCGCTAAGTTTGAGTCGGGCACTGGCTGGCCAAGCTTTGATGATGCCATTGAAGGTGCTGTCCAGCAGATTCCTGACGCCGATGGCCGGCGTACTGAAATAGTATGCGCACAGTGCGGTGCACATCTTGGCCATGTTTTTTTCAGTGAAGGTTTTACATCTAAAAATGTTCGTCATTGTGTTAACTCTGTTTCCCTGAATTTTCTGCCGGAAGCAGTTGCTGCAACACAAACAGAAAAGGCAGTTTTTGCTGGAGGATGCTTTTGGGGCGTTGAGTACCATTTCAGTAAACTAAAGGGAGTGCTCTCCGTCAAATCCGGTTATACGGGCGGAGTGACCGATCATCCATCGTACAAACAGGTTTGTACCGGCACAACAGGACATGCTGAAGCAATCGAGGTTGTGTTTGATCCGTCACTGGTCAGCTATGAAACTCTTGCAAAACTCTTTTTCGAAATTCACGATCCGACCCAGTTGAATCGTCAGGGTCCGGATATCGGAACACAATACCGGTCTGCAGTTTTTTACACAAATGAAGAGCAGAAGAAGTCGGCTGAAAAACTTATTGCAGTGTTAAAGACTAAAGGATTCAATGTTGTAACGAGCGTCGAAAAAGCCGCAACATTCTGGGATGCTGAGGCTTACCATCAGGATTATTACCAGAAGAACGGTCATCAACCCTACTGCCACATCTATCAGAAAAGGTTTTAGTCGAGTCAAGGGTATAAGGTCCTATAGGTCTGATAACTCCTGTAGGACCCATTCTTGCTTCTACTTCAAGCACTCTTTGATTTTCGCAATAAGTTCATCAAGGTGAGCCACACCGTCAATCTCCTTTTTCGAAAGAAGTATCTCTGTCTCTTCATTTTGACGAAGAATTACAGGATAATCGAATTGCATACCGTATTTTTTCTCAAACTCATCCCGGTGAAGGAACTCCATTTCGATTGGAGAACTTTCTCTGAAGACTCTCCATGCCTGTTTTTCAGTGAAGGTATCGAACGTAAGCTGGCAGAGACCGCACGAGTAGCTCCCGGGGCTTATGATCTTATGGCCGATATCAAAAAGACCGCTGATGGGACCGCTGTCGGCGTTGTAGACAAAGATAAGTTTCATATTGCTCTTATTGTTGGATTGCATTGAACACATGCTTAAGAAACACAGTTTCTGCCCATGAGGTTCCACTCCTTTTTTCTTTCAGTGCATCAGCAGCACTTCCAGCACTTCCTGAATGGTATCGCAGATCGTGTAATATTTTCCATATTGATCAGTTATCATATGTTCATCAGCAATACGGTTAAAAAACATAAGCAGGGGATTCCAGAATCCGTTCACATTCAGCAGGATGATCGGTTTGTGATGGTGACCCAGATGTTTCCATGTGATAACTTCAATCAGTTCATCAAGAGTACCGAACCCGCCGGGCAGAACAAGATAGGCCTCTCCCAATTCCGCAAGCTTCATCTTGCGCTCGTGCATGGTCTCAACCACAAGCAGTTCACTCAGTCCGTAATGGGCAACCTCCCGTTCTTCAAGAAACCTCGGTATGATGCCTCTGACCGTTCCGCCATTTTTCATGACGGCGTCAGCGATGCAGCCCATCAAACCTACCCGGCCTCCACCAAAGACCAGCCCGATACTTCGCTTTGCAAATTCCTTTCCAAGATTTGCTGCGGCAGTAAAATATTCTCGGGGAGCGAGATTGCTTGAACTGCAGTATACGGTTACGGTTGCAATCATTGAAAGCTAATAATTAAGGGTGATGCTGTCTTCGGCGCGCCGGTATACATAAGTTTTCGGATCGTCTATTTTCTGTACTGAAAAAAGCGCTGAAGCTCTCTCCCATAAATCAGTATCCTCGGCGTAATCAAGCTCCCTGAACCCCTCAAGGGAAAAAAAGAGCTCCCGTTTTCCAAAAAAAGTTCCACCAAGGATACACTCCCTGATATGAACAAGCTTGTCGGTATTATAGCAGTCTTTGACCCAGATGTCTTCATCGCAGAGAAATCCTCCGGAAAGCAGGGCAATCTCCTGATGCTCTTCAAGAATTTCCATTCTTGATTCGAGATGGTTACTCAGATAATGATCATCACTGTCAAGAAAGGTGATATAGCGACCAAAAGATGCCTGTATACCCGCATTGCGTGAGAGTGCGGTTTTTCTGTTCTTATGCTTCAAGTAACGGATATTCGGAAATTTCTCAATATAAGAGTTAAGAATTTCAGACGTATTATCCGAGCTTCCATCATCGACAATAATAAGCTCCCAGTTATCGAAAGACTGCGCGATAACGCTTTGGAGAGCATTTTCCAGATGATGTGCCCGGTTAAAAGTAGGTATAATCACCGATATATCCGGTCTGTAGCTGAATTTCATGGTCTGGAGGCTTTTATCGCGAATGCACAGAGCAGCATGCCCGCAACAAGAAAATTCTGAGCAATTGCATTATAGCGCACATCCATTGTGCCTGGTGAACGGATAAGAGAAAACTGCATAAAAAATTGAGGAATAATCAGCAAGCCGACAATAATTCCATAGAAGTTCTGGCCGATGATAAACATAGTGCCTGCCGCCAGAAGCTGACCTGTATTAATGAGCACTGCTGCCAGTATTGCCGCGTTGGTTTCTCCGAATACCACAGGGAGGGTTCTGATGCCGTTTTGCCGGTCGCCCTCAATTGATTTAAAATCATTTATCGTCATGGTGCCTGTGCTCGAAAGAGTAAAAAGTCCTGCCACAATAAGTGAAGGCTGAAGCGAGGCAAGTGTAAAAGTCGGGTTATAAGCGATTTCCCCCGCTATCCAGGGTATGATCAGGTATGAAATCGCGACGATGATATTTCCTGCCCAGAGTCGTTTTTTCAGCTTTATAGGGTTCGCACTGTAGAGGTGTGCATTAATAATGCCGATGATGACATACAATCCTATAAGTGGATGAATCAGATAACCGGTAATAACGGAAAGCACCGACCAGATGGCAATCAATATGGTGGCATTTTTCAGAGACATGGCTCCGCCGGGTATCGGACGGTTTGGTTCGTTGATTTCATCAAGATCACGGTCAAAATAGTCGTTCAGCATCTGGCAGGTGCCACTTGCAAGAGGTCCTGTAAGGAGCATGCCGAGCATGAATTTTATGCCGAAAATCTTATTCCATCCGAAAGCACCGCTTGCAACAGCACCGCAGAGAAAGCTCCACATGACCGGAATCCAGGTAACCGGCTTGAGAAACCGGATAATGAGAGCAAGTTTGGAGACGTTTTCGGCAGGCATTGATCTTGCAGGAACCAGCTTTCTGACACTCAATGGCGTTTCAAACTCTTCGTTATCAGGTAGCGACTGACGCTCAGAATTGTTATTAAAACGAAAATCACTCACCATTACTGACTTAGGTTTGAAAAATAGTGCCGGTATGAAAATAACATGTAAAACTAAAGAAAGGAATCAGACTGCTTCAAAACTGACAAGTTTATGTTGAATACACTGAAATATCATGAGGATTTTTTATAAACTGAGTAAACAGGCTGAATTATCGAGTATAACGCTCGGTGTGACTGTTGGTTTATTTTCAGACAATCATTTTAAAGGGATATACTCCATGCCAGGTCCAGGTTTGCTTAAGGATATGCAGAAGACTTTTCTGTTTCATGCCATTGCCGCTCATTTCAGTAACGGGCTGATTCCAGTTGCAGTACTCTACCTTCTGTTGACCCTTTCAACAGGGAGCACTTATTTTGAACACACCGTCGAACATCTTATTCTCATAGTGGTACTGGCAATTCCTGTCTCTTTTTTGTCAGGCATAAACGACTGGAAAAAGAAGTATCGTGCGGCCAGGGCACCTATCTTTATAAAAAAAATCAGACTTTCATGTCTGCTCTTTGTTCTCTGTGTTTCAGCTGTTGGGATCAGGCTCAGCGTTCCTGACGTGATGAATCGCCAAGGCATTGAACACTGGCTCTATCTTGCGCTTCTATTGTCAATGCTTCCGGTTGTCACGCTTCTTGGTCACTATGGAGGCAAGCTTTCTGCCCAGCCTAAACCGCCCCAAAAACCCTGATGTACAGTGAGCTTTTTTATAAGCCATAATTTTGTTTCACACAAAACCAAGAAGAATAAGGTGTAATAAATTAGGAATAAAGGCTGTAAATACTATAAATATTCTGTATTCTTAAAAAATCCTTAAAAAATAATTTGCTGATTATTATGACAATGGTTAAACTTTGTTTGATGCAGGTTAAAGATACCACAGAGAGAAATCTCTGCTTCTTTTAACGGAGGTTTTTTTTCAAAATCCCTCTCAGTTTATTCATTACGTTCATTTGTGTTCAAAGCGTAATCTTCAGGCGATTGTCCATAGGGTGTGATTTGTTTGATCTAACATTGCGTTCCCTTGTATGGAAA
This sequence comes from uncultured Chlorobiaceae bacterium, assembly GCA_903940125.1. GTDB lineage: Bacteria > Bacteroidota > Chlorobiia > Chlorobiales > Chlorobiaceae > Chlorobium. Next base: position 29,218 of record CAJAJL010000100.1, read on the forward strand.
GTTTTATGCTTATAAAGGATTTACCTTTTCGGTAATATTGCCGAAAGTAAAATTTACGTTATAATTTTCGGGTAATCATATCCCGTTATGGCTTTTCTTGCGCAGAGTCTGAGTCAATACTTGTATTATTTTCAGAAATTCATAGAGCATCGTTTCATATGATTTGAGTAATAGATCGCTTTTTTCAGCCGATAGAGGTAGTGTTCTTTTCAGGGGGAGCATAGCTTTTTTATAAGTATGCTGTTATTGATTTAATCACATAAACGGAGAGACAATGACAATGGATGCCGGACCGGTTTCGGTCAGTACAAAAAAGAACAGGTGTAGATTTATTGTTCTTATCTGCAGTGCGGTATTGCTTATCGTTTTATCAGCTCAGGATAGTTTTGCCTTGCCGGTGTTCGCACGAAAATACCATACTGCGTGTTCAACCTGCCATATCGCGTTTCCTGCCCGGAATGGTTTTGGTGAAGCCTTCCGCAATAATGGATACCGCTTCCCTGATGGCACCGATGAGGATATGGTGAAGGAAGAGCCCATCAAGCTTGGTTCAGAAGCCTATAAGGATGTTTTTCCTGATGCGATCTGGCCATCCGATCTGCCCAATATGCCCTCTCTTGGATTCCTTGCAAAAAGTGGTGCTTCGATGACCAGAAACTCGGCTACTGGAAAGTACAGGGACGTAGGTGTTGACGAGGAACTGAATATTTTCTTTTCCGGTACCATAACCAAACAATTGAGTTATATCGGCGATCTGAATATTGATGGCGGAAACTATGGCCCAGATGCAGCAACCACAACATTGGGACGTCTGCAGTTCGTCTGGACTTTCAAGCCGGGGTTAAGTGTTGCATGGGGCACGGTCGGTTTTCCAGAACAGTTTGACTTGATTTCGACGCGTGCAGGTACTGACAAGGATGGCTATGCCGCAAGTCTGCCGAATCCAAACAGGGGTATTGAATTGAGAATAGCTGGCAATACCGGTGCCTGTGGCGGATATTCAATTCTAGCAGGAATTGGTCGGAATTCTGAAGTCGGTAATACTGATAGTAATGGCAATGATCTTGCGAATGCCAATATTGCCGATACAAGATTTGTCAGGGCAACCTGGAAGATCGGCGGAAATGGATTGTTGAGCGGTGTAGGCGGTTCGTATGGAGTTCAGGCTATAGGAATGGATGACTCCATAACTTTTGGTGTCGATTATGTCAACTCCGGTCAAGGAGCAAACACTGGCTCAGAAGATTGGATTGATGGTCTTACCAAAACGGCATACTCTGGAGACGTAAGGATCAATTACGGTCCGGTGCGTGCTGTAGCCCAGTATGCCCGTTTTAATGAGGTGCTTAATGCATTGCCGTTGCCTGGAGCCGCTGAGGATGGTTCTGATATCGCCAGAGGTGGTTTTAATTATGGTAAACGAACAGCACTCTCTCTTGAGGCGGATTACTGGATTTATCCATGGCTTTTTGGACTTGTTCGTTACGAGCATCTGCAGGATAATCTCAACGGCAGGATCAATAAGGTTATTCCCGGTATTGGTGTCCTGCTCAGACCAAATGTCAAGTTTGGGGTAGAGTATGTTTCTGTTTCGAAAGATGCTGCAGCAGAGGCCTCTGTGGCAGGCCAGGCGGCAGAAAACTCAATAAATCTCTACACTCAGGTAGGTTTTTAACAGTTTTTGTTGTTCTTTGCTGGTTGTGTGTTGTGTGGAAAAGGCGTGTTTTCAATACCGGAGTATCCTCCGGCATTGGGGGCACGCTTTTTTTTTGTCCAAAACCATTAACTTAATTTATCGTACGTTACTGCATTAATCATAACCATAACGTCATGCTTTCATGCTCGACAATCATGTTTTTCTGACATTTTTTACCACCTCAGTCATTCTTGCCCTCTCTCCAGGTCCCGATAACCTTTTCGTCATGGCACAGTCAGCCCAGAAGGGGCGCCTGTCCGGTCTGTTCGTTACTCTTGGTCTGGCAACAGGTCTCATCGGTCATACTATTGCTGTTGCCTTCGGTCTTGCCGCTATTGTTCGTACTTCGACACTGGCGTTCAGCGTTCTGAAATTGATCGGTGCTGCATATCTTCTTTATCTTGCCTGGAAGGCTTTCAGGGCTGGTGCTGCAACAGCGAACAAAGACGAGGTACAGACACTTTCGAGGGCAAATCTCTACAGGAGGGGGATCATTATGAATCTTACGAATCCCAAGGTATCTCTTTTTTTTATGGCTTTTCTGCCGCAGTTTGCCGATCCCCGGCACGGTTCAATGATACTTCAGTTTTTTCAACTGGGTTGTGTTTTCATTATGGCGACTATGCTTGTCTTCAGTCTTATTAGTTTTATTGCCGGTGGATTCGGTGAGAAGTTCAGCAACTCTGCTCTTGCACAGAAAATTGTCAACCGAACAGCTTCTGCAGTATTTCTCGGGCTTGCTGTTAAGCTGGCTCTATCAGAACGTTAAACCGTTATAATCATGCAATACATTCCTCTTATTCCCCTCTCGGAGCTTCCGGAAAACACCCATAAATCAGTAAAAAACGGCAACAGAACGATTGCGCTGTTTCATTACGAAGGAATTATATCTGCGCTTGACCACGCCTGTATCCATAAAGGGGGAGATCTGGGGGAGGGTTTCATCCAGATACTTGATGACCGGGAGCATTATGTTGCCTGTCCCTGGCATGGATGGCAGTACAACCTGAAAACCGGTAAAGCTCCTCATGATTACAAGGATCGGCAGGCACTCTACGATGTCATTCTGCAGAACGGCATGATTTGCGTGTCGGAAAAACCGGTGACAGATGCTTACAGGGCCGAACACGAATCTGATCCCCTGGCCGACTTGAGGAGCCTAAACTATCAAACTACAGCTACCTCTCTCAATGTCCTTGGAATTTCTACTACAAATATGAATTCCGATCTTCCGAGGCCTTCAACCTCAGAGACAGCATTGCAGAACGCTCTTGATATAGCGGTTTCAAAATTTGGTGCTCAAACGAAAATGATCAAACTCCGTGAGTTGAACTTTCGTCATTGTGAAGGCTACTACAGTCGTCATGAGAAAGCTTGCACATGGCCGTGTTCCATTTCAGAAATGGATGCAAATGATGGTATGAATGAAATTTACCGTTCCATTGTATTGTGGGCGGACGCCGTTATCCTTGCAACTCCAATCAGATGGGGGAATGCATCGTCGCTTTATTACAAGATGGCAGAACGGCTCAATACTGTCCAGAACCAGATTACTATAAACGATAAGGTGCTTATTAAAAACAAAGTGGTATCGTTTATCATAACCGGTGGCCAGGACAATGTTCAGGGTGTTGCAGGACAGCTTAACTCATTTTTTGCTGATCTTGGTTTTACCTTTCCACCCTTCAACTATCTCGGCTGGAGCAGAGGCTGGATAGCCGAAGATATGGAAAACAATTACACCCGTTTTTTTAAGAACCGCTATGTTAAGCGATCAGTTATTGATCTGGTCACCAATACGGTCAAACTGGTCCAGCAAATCAAGCAGATGGATGTCTCTCATCTTCAAGCCCCGAAGCCGAAAATATCTGAGGCAGGAAGTCTTTCTGAATAGAGAGAGTTAAAAGATATTCGCTGCCGGGCTTGATGCTTGCTTTTTATGACAAAATTAATTACAATCAAAAGTACATAACATAATACAATATTTAAGATTTGTATGGGTAGTATCAATTTCGAAGAAGATATAAGGCCGTTGTCCGAATTTCGCGCTAATACGGCATCTATGGTGAAACAGGTCAAAAAGACTGGGCGTCCTATGGTGCTGACTCAGCATGGGAAAAGTACTGTAGTCATTCTTGATGTCGGCCATTACCAGTCTATGGTATCAAGCATTGAACAGGCCAAAGGGGTTAATGCCGCTTCAGTCTCAAGTGTACTGACGTCTGCTCTGAAACTGTAAGTACCTTTATTTTGATTGAAATAATTGATTTGATGATATTCACGATGCTTCCCTCACTGAAACATGCGATTCGTTTCTGCAGGAAACTTTTTCCTGTCTGCCTGCCGCCCATAGCAAAAATTTTTACACTTTTTTCTGTTTCCCTCATAATATTGCCTTTTTCTCTGCTTGCCAGGACGGAGGATGAGTCATTTTGCTCTTCAGAACCGATAAGTTCCTATATCCTCAAGGAGACAGGCTCCTCGTCACTCCTGATGGCAAAGGATATTGACAGGCCGGTCTCTCCTGCGAGCCTGACAAAAATTCTGACCTGTACCATAGCAATTGAAAGCGGCAGGCTTGAACATGACGTGCTGATTACGGAAGAGTCAACGATGGTTGAACCTTCAAAAGCCGGCTTCAAGACTGGTGAAAAAATCAAGCTTCTCAATCTGGTCAAAGCAGCTATGGTCAATTCAAGTAACGATGCCGCATTTGCCATAGCCATATATCTTTCCGGCAATATTGATTCCTTTGCATCCGCCATGAACACAAAGGCAAAAATGATCGGAATGAAAAACTCCAGATTTACCAATCCTGCGGGTTTTGATAAAGGCATTTATGCGGGCAATACCTCTACAGCCGGTGATCTTTTGCGCCTTACTGAATACGCGGTAAAAAACCCTGTTTTTAACGAAATAGCACGTCTTGACAAGGCTGTTTTCACCGAGGAGACAACCCATAAGGTATATTGTCTGAAAACCCACAACAAACTTCTCGATAAATACCCTTATGCAGTTGGCATCAAAACCGGTTTTACCAATAAGGCTGGCGGGTGTCTTATAGCCAGAGCTATCAAGAATAACAAGGATATTCTTCTGGTGATGCTTAACGCCAGAACTGATCGATGGAGTGTTGCTGAAAACATGTTTGATATGGCTTTTTTAGGCAGCAAACCCGACCCGGCGTTGATATTTCAAACATCCAATCGTGATACCGGTCGTGCGGAAGTTGTCTCTCCGAGAAAGACCGGCAATAGAAAGTACCATGTAACTAAGGCGGTTTTGAGGTCGAAAAGACATATGTTAGCCCTTTCCAGATCAAGTCATAAGGTCAAGAGGAATACCCTTGCTTTATCGCATTCAGGCAGGAAGCTCAAAAAGCATGATCTTGCTTTCTCAAAACAAGTCAGAAAAAATAAAAAGAGGATATCTCTTTCCTGAGTTGAAAGGCTCTTCCAAATAATACTCATATCGAATGATCAGGCATATTGTAATGTGGCGACTCAGGGATAATGCACATGGTAACGATCGTCAAACCAATGCATATCTCATCAAGGAAAAACTTGAGGCACTTCGGGGAAAAATGCAGGGAATGACAGCTCTTGAAGTTGGAATTGATTTCAGCAGGAGTGAAAGTTCAGGTGATGTGGTGTTATATAGTGAATTCGTGAACAGGGAGGCTTTAAAAACCTATCAGGCACATCCTGAACACTTGGCATTGATTCCATTTATCGGTGATGCGACTACAGAACGAAGGATTGTTGATTACGAGGTTTAATCTTTCCTCCGCTGAAACACGGGTTTTCAACACAACATAAGAAATAAAAAAAGCGGATGTCTGAAAAACATCCGCTTTTTATGTTGAGAATCGGTTTTGGGTTTATCCCTGAACGATGCACTCTGCAGGGCAGACTGCAGAGCAGGCTGGAGAGTCAGAATATCCAACGCATTCGGTGCAGGTTGCAGCATCGATGACATAAACATCATCACCGGCAGAAATCGCATTGACCGGACAATCTGGTTCACAGGCTCCGCAGTAGGTACATTCTTCAGTAATGTAGAGTGCCATATTAAATTCCTCGCTTAATAGTTTGAAAAATTAGAAAGAAAGAACGATTCGGGTGAATTTCGATTAATATAAGATTTTTTTTTAGCTCAAAAAAAACCTCTTCTCACTAAGGGCTTATTTTAAGCGGATGAGCATTGTTAAGGGAATTACCGTATACTCAGACTTTGATGATGCAGTCAACGGGGCAGACAGCGACGCATGCCGCTTCATCATGAAAGCCGATGCAGTCAATACAGATGGTTTCATCGATGTCATAACACTCTTCACCCGGGGTAATAGCACTTACAGGACATTCAGGTTCGCATGCCCCGCAATATGTGCAGCTGTCAGTAATTCTATGTGCCATGTTATTTTTTTGATTAGAATTGATAAGAGCTGATGTTAGCGAAAAAAACTTATTACTACTATCCCAATACTTCAGATGATGTGAACCCTGCATTTGAAAGCAAAGTTACGAAATCTGTCGGGATTTTTATTCCTGTTCATGGATTTCGTATGCGTTGATGATATCCCGGACAAGCTTGTGGCGCACAACATCGGTTTTGTCAAGGTAGACAAAGGATATTCCCTTAATATCTTTCAGGATCTTCGGAGAATGAGTAAGACCTGAATCGAAATCCTTAGGAAGATCAATCTGGGTGACATCGCCCGTAATGATCGCTTTAGAATTGACTCCTAATCTAGTCAGGCACATTTTCATCTGCTTGTTCGAGGCATTCTGGGCTTCATCAAGAATAATAAAAGAATTGTTCATTGTTCTTCCTCGCATGTAGGCAAGAGGCACAATTTCAATGACACGCTGTTCCGTAAGGAGTTTCAGCTTTTCAGCAGTCAGCATGTCCTGAAGCGCATCATACAGTGGTCGAAGATAAGGGTCTATTTTCTGAGCGAGATCGCCCGGGAGAAAACCCAGACTTTCACCGGCTTCAACGGCCGGTCTTGCAAGAACAATTCTCTTGACTCTTTTTGCTTTCCATGCTGCGACCGCTATGGCAACTGCAGTATAGGTTTTTCCCGTTCCGGCAGGTCCTATGGCAAACATGATGTCGTTTGTTTTCGCCTCAGCAACCATTCGCCGTTGGCCGTTCGTTTTGGCTCTGACGGTATAATCCGGTGAGATGACTATGATATCCTCATCACCCATAGGAGACGCTATCGGCCGGGGGGAAGGGGAGAGGGCAAGATTGATCAGCGCATTCAGATCAGTGTCAAGCACTTCACCGTGTTTGTTGGCAAGCAGAATCATCTCACTGAAAATCTGTTCAAGCAGTGCGACCCCATCGCGGCTTCCCCGGATGGTGATCTGAGTTCCGCGAGCAGTTATCTGCATCTCGGAAAACTCATTTTTAATTTTTTTCAGGAGAGAATCATAGGGACCAAAAAGAATGACAGGTTCAATGCCCTGAATATCGATTGTTTTTTCTGTGGTCAAAATAGAGATGGTTATGCATTATAAATCAGATCGCCCTATATCAAAATACGGATTACTGGAGGAGAGGTAGTCCTGCACATACTCTTTTATGCCATTTTCAAGCGAAGTGAAAGTTTCGCTGAATCCTGCAGAATGAAGTTTGGTCATGTCCGCACAGGTATGATACTGGTATTTATCACGCAAGGTTTTCGGCATGGGTATGTAGTTGAGAGAGGGCTGACGGTCTAATGCGGAAAAGGTGGCTTTGGCAAGGTCTTTGAAGCTTCTTGCTGTTCCGGTTCCGACATTGAAGATGCCTGTTACTGAAGGGTTTTCAAGCATCCATGCCATTATCCGGGTACAATCTCTGACATAGATGAAATCCCTCAACTGTTCGCCATCAAGGTAGTCAGGTCTGTGCGATTGAAACAGGTTTAACAATCCTTTTTCGTGTATCTGGTGGAACGCTTTATACACCACACTGCTCATATCCCCTTTGTGATATTCATTCGGCCCGTAGACATTAAAGAACTTCAAACCGGCGGCTTTGTCCAGAATCTGGTTTTTCACCGCCCAGCGGTCAAAAAGATGTTTGGAGTAGCCATACATATTGAGAGGACGGAGCATGTCCAGTCCTTCAATAGTATCTTCGTAACCGTTGGAACCGTCCCCATAGGTCGCTGCGCTTGATGCGTAAAGTAATCGTACATCATGCTCCATGCAGAAGGCTGCAATTTTTTTCGAAAAGCCGAAATTATTGTTCAGCAGGTGATCCGCATCGGTTTCAGTTGTCGAACTGTTCGCACCCATGTGGATGATGGCGGAGATACCCTTGAGGGCGTTCCTTTCGAGCAGGTCAGGCAAAAGATCCTTGGGGATAAAATCTGTAAAATGAAGCCCGGAGAGATTGCGCCATTTTTCAGTGGTTGTAGAACCTAAATCGTCCACGACGACAATATCCTCTTCACCGTTGCGGTTGAGTTCCCAAAGCATGGCACTGCCGATAAATCCCGCTCCGCCGGTGATAATGATCATGAGGAAAAAGGTATAAATATTAATGCAGGTACGTCGAATATAAAGAGGCGGGTATTAAAACAAAAGGCCGCTTATGATAATAAGCGGCCTTTCAGGAAAAGAGGTCAGGCTGAAGCTTGAAGCAGTCCATCGTTTGCCAGAAGTTTCCTGCCCCAGTAGAGCCACAATCTCACGGTATCAATCGGTTTGCCGACTATGTCGGAGATCTCTCTATGTTGAAGGCCCGATATTTCACTTAACAGCACAGAAAGTTTAATATCGGCTGCCCACTGCCTGAGCGATTCTATCGGCTGAAGGTGAGTCTTACAGATTTTGCCGCTTATACAGAAATCAGCGTGTTGTCCAAACTGGTCAACATAGCACTTCCTGAACGTTTTAAGCAAGTCGGACTCCCTTGTCCTGGTGTTTGCAAAGAGATAAGTTTTGTTGACCAGGTCATGAGATACATTTTCGCTTCCAGTCATCCAGTAGGCAAGGCTGTATATATCATCGAGAAGATCAAGAGGTGTTTTTTTAATGTGTTTCATAATCTCTCCTTTATATTGGATTATTCTTGTCCTGTTTTAATTTATAAAAAAAATGAGGATTGTCCAGACTTTTTTCATGAATTGTGTGAAAAAGATGTTTTTTTTAAACATGTTCATAGCCATTGTTGGCTTTTTCTTATTGTCTTTAAAGATTTTTACCTATACAGGTGCATCATGCAAAAAGATATCAGGCGTCTTCTGAATCCGGCATTACAGAATATTGCAACATACAAGGTTGAAGGCGGACAGCAGGCCGAGATAAAACTGAATCAGAACGAAAGCCCGTTTGACCTGCCTATGTGGCTCAAGGAAGAGATTATCAGTGAGTTTATCAAAGAGTCATGGAACCGTTACCCTGATATTCTACCATACAGAGGGATGAAGTCCTATGCTGATTTTCTTGGCATTCCGCCTGATTCAGTGATGATGAGTAACGGATCAAATGAGATGCTTTATACCATATTTCTTGCATGCCTTGGGCCTGGCAGAAAAGTTCTGATTCCCGAACCATCGTTTTCGCTCTACGAAAAAATTGCACTGCTTCTCCAGTCTCGTATTGTCAGTGTTCCCATGCTTCCATCTCTTGATTTCGATACTGATGCCATTCTTCGCGCAGCACGTGATGAGCATGTTGATTTTATTGTTCTTTCTACACCGAACAATCCAACCAGTAAATCCCTGACTTTTGATGAAGTTCGTCTCATCGCAGAATCCTGTGACGCCATTGTGCTTGTTGACGAAGCATATATCGAGTTTTCCCGCCAGCGTTCCGTGCTTGAACTGATCGACGGATTACCGAATCTTGTTGTTCTCCGCACAATGTCAAAGGCGCTGGCTCTTGCAGGCATCCGGATTGGTTTCGCGATTGCGAATCCGTTGCTGATGACCGAGCTTGCCAAACCGAAAATTCCTTTTGCATCCGGCAGACTTGCCGAAATAACATTGACGCATGTGCTTCATAATTATTCACTGGTTAATGATGCTGTATCGTATATTCTACATGAACGTGATAAAATATACAGCGAACTGCTTTCAATTGATGGTATTGAACCTTTGCTGAGTGATACCAATTTTTTGATTATCAGAATCCGGGATGCAGCTGCGGTTTTCAAAAGCCTTCAGGGCGAGGGCATACTGGTCCGCAATGTCTCAGGCTACCGTCTTATGGACAACTGTCTTCGATTTAATGTCGGGCTTGTTGAGGAAAACCAGCGTCTTATAAAAAAACTCCGGACAATTTAGCATGCAGGTGTTCAGAAAGCTGCATGGGTCAGAAATGAGTCGGTTGAGTGCGGAGCAATATGCCGGAATTGCGAAGCACCCCATTGTATTGATGCTGCATAATATCCGAAGCATGTGGAATGTTGGATCCATGTTTCGCACAGCTGATGCAGCAGGCATTGAAAAAATTATCCTTTCTGGTTATACGGCAACCCCGCCGCGAAAAGAAATTGAAAAAACCGCACTTGGAGCTCAGGAAACCGTTGTCTGGGAGTATCATGCCGATCCTCTTGAGGCGATTTTCAGCATGAAAAAAGAAGGGATAAAAATCTGTGGACTTGAGATCACTGAAGGGAGCCGCCCTTATACTGCGATGGGCTCCGGTTTTTTTCCGCTCTGTCTTGTCGTTGGTAATGAAGTTGACGGTCTTGAAAACGAAGTGCTCGCATTGTGTGATGAGGTGCTTGAAATTCCGCAGTATGGCACAAAACATTCGCTCAATGTTGCTGTTGCAGCTGGTATTGCTTTGTTTGAAATGGTGAAAGTTTTTAGGAATGGCGTGTAACTTTTTGCTTTTTGTTGTTGTTTTGTTTACTTAAGAGATCAAATGTTTATAACCGCGGTTTTCCATGCTTCATTACAAGACATACGAGTTGGATGACTCCAATGCCCCTTGGGTCGTTTTTGTTCATGGCGCCGGAGGTAGTTCTTCAATCTGGTTTTTACAGATCAAGGAGTTCATCAGGCATTTCAATGTCCTGCTTGTCGACCTGAGAGGTCATGGCAAGTCAAAAGCCCTGGCAGCTCATAAGGAGGATCGTCATTACGATTTCGAGGATATTACCCGTGATATCATCGAAGTGCTCGACTCCCTCAATATTCAGAAAGCCCACTTCATCGGCATATCACTTGGAACCATACTTATCCGCAATCTTAGCGAAATTGCTCCCGACAGGGTCAGCTCAATGGTTATGGGTGGTGCCATCATTAGACTTAACATCAGGGCAAAGGTTCTGGTTACCCTTGGAAACATGTTCAAGAGGGTGGTTCCCTATATGTGGCTCTACAGCTTTTTTGCCTGGATTATCATGCCAAGTGAACGACATAAAAAATCGAGACTCCTTTTTGTCAACGAAGCAAAAAAAGTCGCTCAGAAAGAGTTCATGCGCTGGTTCCGTCTGACCTACGAGATAACCCCGCTTTTAAAATACTTTGAAGAAAAAGATACAGCCATTCCTACGCTCTACCTTATGGGTGAAGAAGACCATATGTTTCTACCCGCTGTCCGCTATATCATTACACGCCATACCAACTCCTGGCTTGAGGTGATCGTTAACTCCGGTCATGTCTGCAATGTCGACCAACCGAGGGAGTTCAATGCCCGGGCTATTTCCTTTCTGAAAAAAATGTCCGATGGAGATACACTTGATAAATCAACGATGAAGCTTGCTGCATGCTAAAGAGCAGGCTTGTTGAAATTGTTCATGGCGTGCTCGATGCCGTTGATTGCAAAATCAAGGGCAGCATCTCCGCAAACAGGTAGTATCTTCTTCATTACTGCATTTTCCTCCTCGCTGAACTTCCCGAGTACAAACGATGAAAAGGAACTCAAAGGCTGCTCATCAAGCCTTATGCCTATCCTCATCCGGGCGAACTCTTCGCTTCCAAGACATTCAATAATGTGTTTCAGTCCATTCTGTCCACCGGCAGATCCTTTCGCACGGATGCGTATTGAACCCGATGGGAGGTTGAGATCATCACAAATCACAAGGATATCTTTCCGCTCTATTTTATAGAAATTCATGGCGGCTACAACCGCATGACCAGACAGGTTCATATAGGTCATTGGCTTCAGCAGGATCACCGATTCCTTTCTGTGAATAAGTTTTGCACTGAGGTATTTTCCTTTCCCCCTGCTGAATCCTGCCCCGAAAGAGGCCGCAATTGCTTCAACAACATCAAAACCGATGTTGTGCCGGGTACCGTTATATTGTGATTCAGGATTTCCAAGACCTGCGATAAGTTTCATAACACAAAAGCTGAATCCGGGGGAATCTACCGGTTTTTTATTCAGAAACGAGAAAAGCGAACAGCCAGGAATATAGTTGAGGAAAAGCAGAATCAGTAAAAAAACCTTCATCTTGATTCTGCCGAAAAAGGTGGCGGCATCTGACCAAAAAATAAGTGTGCAAGCCTTAAGAACTTCTACAAAAAGGTATTGAGATTCCTGAAAAAAGTTGCAAATTATAGCTTCCTGATGTAGACAGGGTTGTTCCTTGTTATGATTTAGCTGACAACATTTTTTTCTTGAGTCAAGAAAAACAGTGAAAAAAAAAGCAATGAAAAAATCGTTAAAAGTAACATGGTTATCCAGAATTGTTTCTATTCTGGGAGGTCTCGGCATTGTTTTGCAGGCTCAAAATGCGTTTGCAAGCGAGGCCGATTTGTTGTTGCCTGATTTACATTCGGTGTCATTCCTTGGTGGAATACCCGGAAGTACTCTCCTCTTGTGGGGTCTTGCAGTCTGTCTGTTCGGTATGGTCTTCGGTATCATTCAGTACATCGGAATTCGCAAGCTTCCCGTTCACAGCGCCATGCGTGAGATCAGCGAACTGATCTATGCAACCTGCAAAACCTACCTGATAACGCAGGGAAAATTTATTCTTGTCCTCTGGGTTCTTATCGGAGCAATTATTGTCGCCTATTTCGGTTGGCTTCGACACCTGCCGGCGATCAAGGTCATTTTCATTCTTGTCGCCAGTCTTATCGGTATTCTCGGAAGTTATATCGTTGCCTGGTTCGGCATGAGGATCAACACCTTTGCGAACTCCAGAACAGCATTCGCAAGCCTTGGCGGAAAGCCATTCCCGACCTATGCAATTCCCCTCAGAGCAGGTATGAGTATCGGTATGCTGCTGATCAGCATCGAGCTCTTCGTCATGCTCTGCATCCTTCTTTTCGTACCTCGCGACTTTGCAGGCCCATGCTTTATCGGCTTCGCAATCGGTGAATCTCTCGGCGCTTCAGTGCTGCGTATTGCCGGTGGTATCTTTACAAAGATTGCAGACATTGGATCCGATCTGATGAAGATCGTTTTCAAGATCAAGGAAGATGACGCCCGTAATCCTGGCGTTATTGCCGACTGCGCCGGCGACAATGCCGGTGACTCTGTTGGTCCTACTGCAGACGGTTTTGAAACATACGGTGTTACCGGTGTGGCCCTTATTTCATTCATTCTTCTGGCCATCAAGGCACCCGAAGTGCAGATCATGCTGCTTGTCTGGATCTTCGCCATGCGTCTTGTGATGATTCTTGCAAGCGCCTTCTCTTACTGGGCCAATGCTGCCTTTGCCAAAATGAAGTACAGCAATGCCGATGAGATGAACTTCGAGAAGCCTCTGATCACTCTTGTCTGGCTTACCTCGATTGTTTCAATCATCCTTACCTATATAGCATCCTTCTACCTTATCAGCACACTCGGCGATGGCACCATGTGGTGGAAGCTTGCTTCGATCATCACCTGCGGAACGATTGCCGGTGCACTTATTCCTGAGCTGGTGAATCGCTTTACCTCCACAGAGTGCGCTCATGTTCGTAACGTCGTACAATGCTCCAAAGAGGGAGGCGCAGCCCTGAACATTCTTGCAGGTCTTGTTGCTGGTAATTTCAGTGCCTACTGGATGGGTCTTGCCATTGTCGGTTTGATGGGTGCCGCCTACGGCCTCAGTACTCTCGGCATAGCTACTCTCGGTTTGACTCCTGAGCTGATTGCTTCACACGGCCTTCTTACTGTTGGTCTTACAAAGGTGATCATGCTTGCACCTTCGGTCTTTGCTTTCGGTCTTGTCGCTTTCGGATTCCTCAGCATGGGTCCTGTTACCATCGCTGTAGATTCCTATGGCCCGGTTACGGACAACGCACAGTCTGTATACGAGCTCTCGCTTATCGAAACTCTTCCGAATATCAAGAGCGAGATTCAGAGGGATTTCGGCTTCCAGCCTGACTTTAATAATGCCAAAAGATACCTCGAAGCAAACGACGGCGCAGGCAACACTTTCAAGGCAACCGCAAAACCAGTGCTTATCGGTACTGCTGTGGTCGGTTCTACCACGATGATCTTCTCGATCATTATGATCCTGACCAACGGTCTTGCTGATACAGGTGCAATTGCAAAGCTCTCAATCCTTTCTCCTCCGTTCCTTCTTGGCCTCATGATGGGCGGTGCAATCATCTACTGGTTCACCGGTGCTTCAATGAACGCCGTCACAACGGGAGCATACTACGCAGTGGAATTTATCAAGAACAACATCAATCTTGACAGTTCCGTTGAAAAAGCATCGATTGAGGACAGCAAGAAGGTTGTTGAAATCTGTACCAAGTTTGCACAGAAAGGCATGATCAACCTCTTTCTTACAGTTTTCTTTACGACGCTTGCATTCGCCTGTCTCGACTCATTCTTCTTCATTGGTTACCTGATCTCCATTGCGCTTTTCGGTCTCTATCAGGCCATCTTCATGGCCAATGCCGGTGGTGCATGGGATAACGCGAAGAAGATTGTTGAAACTGAACTCAATGCCAAGGGTACTCCGCTTCATGATGCCTCTATTGTGGGAGATACGGTCGGCGATCCTTTCAAGGACACCTCTTCGGTTGCTTTGAACCCGATCATCAAGTTCACCACGTTGTTTGGTCTCCTTGCCATCGAGCTTGCTATCGAACTTCCTCCTCAGCTTGCACTCTCTCTGGCAGCAATCTTCTTTGCTCTCTCGCTGGTCTTTGTACACCGCTCCTTCTTCTCCATGAGAATCAAGGTGGACTGAGACTAACCATTCAAGAGCACTTACTCTCTGAGGGTAAAGCTTTATTTCAACACGGGGCCGCAGCAATGCGGCTCTTTGTATTGACATTTTTTCAGGATGAAGGCATATACCGATACGTGTCGATGCCTGTCGATGCCTGTCACTTGAGTGGTTGACGCGGATTCTTCCGATGGAGTTTCATGACGTTCTGGTCGTTATTTATTTAGGATTATAGGCTCAATAAGTGTATTCTTATATATTAAGTATATATATAATGTGGTTATTTTAAGTAAATTAATTATAATTTATAGATAGAAGGACAAGGTATCACTATTATTTGTTTTGTATGAATTCAAAATGGTATGGAATGCTGACATGTGAAAAGTGATTCATGGGTACTGCAGTGCATTTTACATGTACTTATGTAGCGAACGTATGGTAATATTGGAAATAAGGGGAAATCATCATGAACAAAAACAAAACCTTGTCAGGGGACTTCACAAAACTGCGTCAAAAGGCTGAAAAACGTATTAACGCATTACCTCACAAGCAAATCCGGAGTTATACTTCATCACCGGAGGATATGCATCGGCTTATTCATGAGTTGGCAATACACAAAATTGAACTTGAAATACAGCAGGATGAGCTGCTTCAGTCGAGGGGAGAACTTGAAGAGAGTCTGGAACGGTACATCGAGTTATATGACTTTTCGCCTTTGGGTTATATGACGCTTGCCAGGGATAGTACAATTCTTGAGGTCAACCTTAAGGCAGCGAAAATGCTCGGAGTGGATCGCCCACTTTTGAAGGCCGATCATTTTGTCAGGTTTGTTGCAGCTGAAGAGAGTTCTGTTTTTAATGCAATGCTCGAAAAAGTTTACACCAGCGGAAAGCCTGAGTATTGTGAGGTTTTGCTTGAGCATAATGATGCAATTCAACGGCAAACGTTGGTTCGCCTTGATGGTGTTGTCAGTAACGATGGCCAGGAATGTCAAATTACTCTTTTGGAGCTGGGAACCGCGCGGAAAGTGGCCAGAAAAAATGAGTTATTCTGAAATTGGCTGAGCAATTTTCAGGGAATGTACAATAGCTTTTTATTCTGAATGATGGATCATAATGAAAAGATTATTCATTATAATCGGGCTTATATTTGTTCTTGTCTTATCAAGCCTTTTTTATTTATTTGAGATACATCGAATAAATAAAAGAAAACCTCCGGCTGCTGTAACGGAAGTCTATACAATTGATATTCCTCAATCAACTTTTAATTTCCGCATCAAATATGGAATTAAAGATCTTGCTGATTATTTAAACAAAAAAATAAACGGCAGATTTTTAGAAAAAAAGATTTGTATTGAAAAAAATAATAAAGAAGAAATTTATTTAACTCTTACTAAAAATGATAAAATCACCATTGCTAAAAAAGGTGCAGAACTTGTTTGTACTTTTCCGGTAACTGTTGATGCAAAACTTGAAAACAGCAAATATGGGAAATTTTTAACAGGATTGGTAAAGCCAATTCATTCAAGCCTTATCATTACGTTATCAACACCGGTTAAAATAGATAATAAGTGGAATATTACAACTCGCTTCAAAATAAAAAAATATCAGTGGGTTGAAAAACCAGTTTTACAAATAGGACCGTTTAAGAAAAGTATAGAAAGCAGGCTTGATGATGTAATAAATGAAAATAGCTATGCATTAACAACTTTGCTTGATAAAGAGATATACAAAGCCGCAACACTGAAACCTACGTTTACAAAAATATGGTCCGATCTGCAGGAACCAATTCTGATCAGCAGCAAACCCGGTAAAATCTGGATAAAGTTTATCTGCAGTGATATAAAAGGTAAAATGATTCTAACACCGTCAAACATCATTTGTATTACTAATATGCATGCAAAAACGTTTATTTTGACGGATTCTACTGCGCAAGTACAACAAAAATCCTTGCCTGAATTTAAAGTACTGAAACAGGAGGATGAAGCGGATAAATCAAATATTTACATATATGCATTTACTTCTTTTGAGGAAATTAATAAACAGTTAAACAGATTGCTTAAGGGAAAAACTTTTTCAGCAAAAGGTCACTCTCTTGTTATTAAAGAAATACAAGCATATTCATCAACGAGTGGATTGTCTGTCAAGGTGCTTACTGATAAAAATGATGATTTGGTGGCAAGCGGTCATTTAATATTTGATGTTCCAACCAAAACCTTAAAAGTACAAAATTTTGATTTTGCACTTGCTCCAAAAAGTAGATTTATAAGTTTAGGTGATGATTTCTTTCATCATGCCATAAGAGATTCTATTGCAGCAAAGCTTGTTATTAATCTTGATACATTGATCGGAAAGGTTCCGAATATAATTAATAAAGCAATAGAAAAAGAAAAAGCCGGAAAAGTTATAGATCTTATTTTCAGTAATATGGAAATAAAACAATGTGGTATTTTAATGGGCAAAGAAAAAATACATTTAATAATAAATGTTGGCGTTGAGGCAAGCATTAAATTAAAAAAAATACAAACAGGTACAGTTATAAGGATAAAAGACAAGTCAAAAAAGTCAAATAAACATCGTCCAATTACTTGAAAATCGGTTAAATATTTGATAATACATTACATTTATCTGTATAAATAACAGTCGTTTTCAATGAAATATTTTGAAAATTCAGCGCAATTATTTATATTTTAGATCTAATTCCACCTTTGATTATCGGTGGCCATTCCGAGCATGTTCAAGGAGATTACCGTCAGAATACCAGTACCTGCGGGAAAAGACTTCTTTGTGAACAGAAAAAAATACATAGATCAGCATTGGTTTCTTTGAATATTATCAGGAGCACCATGTATGTTGAAAGAGTTTAAAGAGTTTGCTGTAAAAGGAAATGTCATTGATATGGCTGTCGGTATAATTGTTGGCGGAGCTTTTGGCACCATAGTCAATACCTTGGTTTCACAGGTACTTATGCCGCCATTGGGATTACTGGTAGGTGGAGTGGATTTTTCAAATCTCTATATCGTTTTGAAAGATGGCGCTAAGGCAGCAGCCCCATATGCTGTGCTTGCCGATGCTAAGGCAGCTGGTGCAGTGACCATCAATTACGGGCTTTTTCTGAATTCTGTGATCAGTTTTTTGATTATGGTGTTTGCTGTTTTTCTGCTCGTAAAAGCAATTAACACCTTACGTCGCGAGGAAAAACCGATTCCTAAGGCCCCTCTGACAAAGGAATGTCCATATTGTCTCAGCATTGTTCCACTCAAGGCCACACGCTGTTCTGCCTGTACGTCAGAAATAGGAAAATAGCCGCTGCAAAGCACCAATGTTTGATGGCTGAGATGCAGACTGTCATCTTATAGTTAAGTAATAGAATTATTTCTGTTTTTTATGTTGTAAATAAAGCGTGAAAGTTTTGCTTTTTTGCGTGTATTAATATTTTGTTAAACTTTTTTTAAGAAAAGATGTTGTATCGTACAGTAAGAGCGAGCATATCCCCATTATTGCAATATTTTGAGTAGTTATGAAAAATATCATCATAGGTTTAGGATTACTGGTTTCAATTATTTTTATCGATACCAGAACATGTGAAGCTGAACTTTATGTTCAGATTCGTAATCACGCAAAGTATAATGAGGCAAAAGCATCATTTGTGCCATCGAGTCAGGGATGGGGTGAGATAGTACGTATTTACAACAGTGACCGGTTAAGTAAACACTCATCTTCCAAAAATATTATAACAAGAGAAGTCAGGTTAAATATCATTGAAGCCTCAGATCTTTTAATGTTGCATGTGACTCCCAAAGGTCAGAATGATGCTGCTGTAAACAAAGTGATTAAAGTTCACAAAATGATCATAAGCAAAGAGATCGCTAAATATAGTGTAGGTATAAATTCTGAAATCATCGTGCCCGAACAGCTCGCAAAAGTTGAAGAAGATACTAAAGAACAGATAAAGATATCGGTGAAATTCAGTCACCCGGATAAACACTGATTCAAAATTCAGCCACTCTCTACAGCTTTTTTGTTTTAAGTCGAAGTGAATTGCTCACCACCGAAACACTGCTTCCAGCCATGGCAAGCCCCGAAAAAACCGGATTAAGAACAATTCCCCAAAACGGGTATAAAGCTCCGGCTGCAAGCGGAATGCCGATAATGTTATAGATAAACGCCCAGAAAAGGTTCTGGCGTATCACCCTCATGGTGGCGCGCGAAAGAGTGATTGCCTGGGCAACCTTACGGATATCACCCTTGAGCAGGGTAATGCCGGCAGACTCAATGGCAACATCAGTTCCGGTAGCCATAGCAATCCCTGCATCAGCCTGAGCAAGAGCTGGAGCATCGTTGATGCCGTCTCCAACCATGGCAACCTTTTTTCCTTTTGTCTGTAGTTCTTTAACTTTTATTGCCTTTTCCTGCGGCAGCACCTCGGCAATTACCTCATCAATGCCAACTTGTTCTGCCATGAAGGTGGCCGCTAACCGGTTGTCGCCAGTCAGCATGATAACCCTGACCCCTCTTTTGTGCAGTGCGTCGACAGCCCTCTTTGCATCTTTTTTGACGGTATCGCTCAAAGCAATCAACCCTGAACATATTCCGTTTTTTTCAATGAGGACGACACTTTTTCCTTCCTTTTGCAGCCTGTTAACTTCAGCCATGTTTTTTTCAGCCTCAATCGGCTTTCGAACGCTCACGGCAACGGTATCAATAAGAGCCGAAACGCCGACGCCCTCAAGTGATTCAAATGCAGTAATGTCGCTTAAGGTGATCTGCTGTTCTTTGGCTTCCTCAACAATTGCCTGAGCAAGAGGATGTTCCGACCGGTTTTCAACACTGGCTGCCAGTTGCAAAAGGGAAGCAGGACTGCTGTCACTGTCAAGGGTGATGATATCGGAAACCTTCAGATTGCCCGTAGTCAGCGTCCCTGTTTTATCAAACACCACCGTATCAACCGAACTGAGCTTCTCAAGGCTTTCAGCATTCCTGATAAGGATGCCATACTCAGCCCCTTTCCCGATACCTACAATGATTGCCGTCGGTGTCGCCAGACCAAGCGCGCAGGGACAGGCAATCACCAGAATGCCGATAAGGCCGGAGATGGCAAAGGGAAGTGCAACAGAAAAGCCAAGAATAAACGAGCCGACAGTCAGCCATATGATGAACGTCGCCAATGCAAGAAGCAGGACAACAGGAACAAAAATCCCGGCAATTTTATCGGCCATGTTCTGTATTGGAGCTTTCGACCCCTGGGCATCTTCAACCATCCTTATAATACGCGCAAGCAGCGTCTCAGAACCAACCTTCGAAGCGGTAAACGTAAACGATCCCTGTTTATTGATGGTCCCTCCGATGACCTGATCGCCCGCCTTTTTATCAACCGGTATCGATTCTCCGGTCACCATTGATTCATCAAGAGACGAATACCCCTGGGTAATGATGCCGTCAACAGGAATTTTCCCCCCGGGTTTGACAATAACGAGATCGCCTGATCTCACCTCATCCACAGCAATATCCATCTCCTTTCCCTCTCGTATCACAAGCGCCGTTTTAGCCTGCAGGCCTATCAGCTTTTCGATAGCTTCACCGGTCTTCATCTTTGAACGCGCCTCAAGATATTTCCCCAGCAGCACAAAGCCAATCACCACTATGGTAACATCGAAATAGGTATAGTGGGGTATATGCAGCAACTCTCTTGCGGAGGGAATCAGCGTCACAACAGCACTGTACAAATAAGCTGTCAGTGTCCCGATGCCGATCAGCGTATCCATGCTCGCCGCTCCGGTTTTAACGTACATCGATATTCCATGCAGAAATGGAGCACCTATCCAGAACACCATATAGGTGGCAATAACCATGGAGAGAAGATTGAACAACTCCATCGAAATCGGCAGGTGCGGGATAAAAGAGAAAAACATTGAACCGGTATCCCACATCATAAGGATAAACACCAGCAGAGCCACCGGCAGAGCAAACCGCACCTTGCTCAGTTGCGCCTGAAGCTCAATCTCCTTTTCCGCCTTCAAACTGAGAGCATTACCCCTCTCTTCCATTTCTTCAGCACTGAAGGTATAGCCATATTTGCCGATGACATCATTAACTGCCTCCGCCGACAGCGCACTGCCATCAAACTCAAGCTTAGCTCTCTCAGTAGCAAGATTGACACTAACCTCAGCAATCCCCTCAACCTTCGAAAGCTTCTTGGTAATAATCGCCGCACAACTCGCACAGTGCATCCCCTTCACGCTGTAAGTCCTACTCGTCATATCTGAGTATTTATCTCTCTCTTTATAAGTACTATAGGTACCATACGTCCTATAGTACCTATTCTTACAAACTTCACTTCACAACAATAACCCCGCGGTTCACTCCCATAGCACAGGTAATCTTATAAGAACCCGGACGCGTCGGGGTAAATTCCATTATAATTTTTTTCCCCTTGATAATCGGTTCAGGCTTGTCCCACAATCCCGGCACCATGATGGTATTCATGCATCCTGTGGCTGTATCCAGAGGATTCACTTCCAGGCGTACTCTTTCACCTGTTTTTACGGTGAAAGTATTTGGAGCCATATTTTTGGCATTCGAATAGAGTACGGTAAAAGTTTTGACGCCGCTGTTTTGAGATGCGGCCGCCTTTCCGGTGTTTCCCGTTGAACCCGGGTCTGCCGCAAAGGATGCCGATGGCGAAGCAAGGGCAAAGAGCGCTATAATGCTTAGTGTTATATTCTTCATGGTATTGAATCTCCTTTGATTGGTCTGATGTTATACTTCAAATGTTCAGAGTTTCATGCCCGAATGGTGCAGCCGGCCCTTTTTAAGATCACGTGTCTTCATCAGCACAAAGATCACCGGGGTCATAATAAGGACATGCACTGCGGAGGAGATCATCCCCCCGATCATTGGCGCCGCAATAGGTTTCATCACATCGGCACCCGTACCAGCTGACCACATGATTGGAATCAGCCCCAGGAGTGCAACCGCAACTGTCATAAGTTTCGGCCTCAGCCGGAGGACCGCACCTTCAAATGCCGCATCGTAGATATCCTGTTCACTACATGGTCCGTTGACGAGTTTCTTGTCCAGCGCCTCGTGCAGGTAAATCACCATCACAACCCCTGTCTCAACTGCGATTCCATAGAGCGCAATAAACCCGACCCAGACCGCAACAGAGAGGTTATACCCCAGAGCCGAGACCAGATAAACACCTCCAACAAGAGCGAAGGGCACCGAGAGCATCACCATGGAGGCTTCTATTGCAGAATGGAAGGTGAAGAAGAGAAGAATGAAGATAATTATCATTCCCAGTGGTATCAGAACCTGCAGTCGTGCCTTGGCCCGAATCTGGTTCTCCCACTGTCCCGACCATGTCACGTAATAACCAGCTGGCAGTTTAAGCTTTTGTTCTAGAACCTGTTTCGCCTCGGTTACAAAGCCGCCCATATCACGACCACGAACATTAAGATAAACCAGTGAACGCAGCAGCCCTCCCTCGCTGTTGATCTCAGGCGCACCGGTGGAGATTTTCAGCTTTGTTACAAGCGAAAGGGGAATCTGTGTGCCCTCCATACCCCCCACCAGAATGCGCCGGATGGCATCAACATTGTCCCGGTAGTCTCGCAGGTAGCGGATTCGGATGGGGAAGCGGTTGCGTCCTTCAACCGTGGTCGACAGCATCTCGCCGCCGAGTGCTGTCTCTATCACATCCTGTATATCTCCCACACCGACCCCGTAGCGGGCTGCTGCCCGGCGATCAATATCGATGTCCAGATAGTTGCCGCCGGTGACCCGTTCAGCCACCACGTCGGCTGCTCCGTTGATCGGTTTGAGAATTGTTTCAGCCTGAATGGCAAGAACCTTGAGCACATTCAGGTCATTGCCGAAAATCTTCACTCCAAGGTCAGTGCGCACACCGGTCGAGAGCATGTTGATACGGTTGATGATCGGCTGGGTCCATCCGTTGCGTACCCCTGTCTGTTGCAGTTTTGAGTCCAGTTCTGCAACAATGTCAGCCTTTGTCATTCCGACACGCCATTGTTCTTTCGGCTTGAGAATGATGATACTCTCAAACATGGATACCGGAGCCGGATCAGTAGAGGTTTCTGCTCTGCCAACTTTGCCGAGCACATGCTCAACCTCCGGCACACTTTTAATGATGGTGTCCTGCACCATAAGGATTCGTTTGGCCTCCGTTATGGAGACGTTCGGCAGGGTTACCGGCATATAGAGCAGCGAACCTTCATCAAGTGGCGGCATAAACTCCGAACCGAGATTCATGAACAAAGGTACTGCAATGGCGAGAGCCAGCAGGTTAAGGGCAATAGTGGTTTTCTTCCATTTCAGCACCCAGCGGATAACGGGGGAATAGAGTTTAATGAAAAAGGTCGAAACCGGATTTGAGCTTTCCGGAGGCATCTTGCCGCGCATGAAAAAGTACATCAGTACCGGTACAAGCGTGATAGCAATAATGGCTGACCCCATCATCGAAAAGGTCTTGGTGAAAGCCAGCGGGTGGAACAGTTTACCCTCCTGTCCCTCCAGCATGAAGACCGGTACAAAAGAGAGAACAATAATGGCCAGAGAGAAAAATATCGCCCTGCCGACCTGTTTGGCAGATGTAATTATGACCTCCAGCCGTTTTGTGGCTCTTTCCTCAGGCGGCATCTCCGATAGGTGGCGATAGCAGTTCTCCACCATAATAACCCCCGCGTCAACCAGCACGCCGATTGCAATGGCTATACCTCCGAGCGACATGATATTCGATGTCACTCCCATAAGCTTCATGGTGATAAACGCAATCAGCACCGAAATCGGCAGGGTGATCACAATTACCAGCGCACTTGGAAAGTGAAGCAGAAAGACAAGAATCACAAGAGAGACAACAATTGATTCTTCCAGCAGATTCTCCTTCAGGGTATCCACAGCCCTCGATATCAGGTCAGAGCGGTCATAGGCGACCTTTATCCTGACACCCGGAGGCAATCCCTTCTCCAGTTCCGTTATTTTTGTCTTTACCCGGTCAATGACCTCTTTGGCATTTTCCCCATACCGCATCACAACAATACCGCCAACCTTCTCCCCCTCACCGTTCATCTCCAGCAGGCCGCGTCGTATGGTTCCGCCAATCTGAACAGTACCAAGATTTTTCAGAAAGACAGGAGTCCCGCGCATGTCTGCTCCGACAACAATGTTCTCCAGGTCAGCTTTCGATTTCACATATCCGCTTCCCCGTATCAGGTACTCGGCATCCGCCTGTTCAATCAGTCGCCCTCCCACATCCTTGTTTGAAGCCTTGACCGCCTCCATCACTTTGCCCACCTTGATGCCGTATGCAAAGAGTTTGTTCGGGTCAAGATCAATCTGATACTCTCGCACAAATCCGCCGATTGAGGCAACCTCGGCCACTCCCTGCACCGTGTTGAGCTGGTAGCGCACAAACCAGTCCTGCAGGGTTCTGAGCTGCTCCAAGTCATATCCCTTACCCTCAATGGTGTACCAGAACACATGCCCTACACCGGTCCCGTCAGGACCCAGCGTTGGAACCACCCCCGATGGCAGGAGCGATGCAGCGTAGTTCAGCCGCTCAAGCACACGGGTTCGTGCCCAGTAAATGTCAGCCTTGTCCTCAAAAATCACATAGATCATGGAGAAACCGAAGGCACTCGATGCTCTAACGGCACGAACCTGCGGCAGTCCCTGCAGGTTGACTGCCAGGGGGTAGGTCACCTGGTCTTCCACCACCTGCGGCGACCGGCCCGGATAGTCTGTAAAAACGATCACCTGGTTGTCGGACAAATCAGGAATGGCATCTACCGGTGTGTTATAGACCGACCATCCTCCCCAGGCAATGACAAGGGCAAAGAACATCAGCACAATAACCCAGTTTCGGGCGGAATACTCTATAATCTTTTCTATCATTTCAGTTGGGATTCAGAGTCAATAAGGTATCCGCCCGATACTGCCACCTTGTCGCCTGACTGGAGGCCCGATAAAATTTGAACTTTTTCGCCCGACTGCTGCCCGAGCTGAACCGTCCGTGATTCAAACATGCCGGGTGAACTTTCGACCCAGACAACCTGTCGCTTGCCGGTATTCATGACTGCTGTTGCAGGAACGACAAGAGAAGGGGAGAGCGGCACCCTGATGATCGCATTGACGAACATCTCTGGCTTCAGTTTCATGCCGGGGTTAGCCAGCTCAACACGCGCCTTGACTGTTCTGGTCTTTGGATCGAGAAATGGATAGACAAATGCTATCCGGCCGGTTGAAGGCTTGTCGGGGAAAGACTGTGAGCGTATTTCCACCTGCTGGCCTGGGTGAATATTCGAAACTTCATTCTCATAGATCTCCATTTCAACCCAGACGCTGGAGAGGTCGGCAATGTTGAAGAGAGCCTCGCCCATATTGACATATTGTCCCTGCTGAACCATTTTTTCAATGACAATGCCTGAAAAAGGCGAATAAATCGGAATTCTGATATTCGGCTTACCGCTCTTTTCAAGTTCCGAAATCTGACTCTCCTTGACCCCGAAGAGCAGCAGCCGCTGTCTGGCCGATGCCACCAGGCCTTCACCATTCTGTGAAATGGAAGCGATCGGTGAACTCTTCAGCTGTTCACGGCTTTTAAGGGCGAGCAGGTACTCCTGCTGCGTGGCAACAAGGTCAGGGGAGTAGATCTCCGCCACAGGTTTCTCTTTACTGACGAAGGCTCCGACACTGTTGACATTCAATTTCTCAAGGCGTCCGGCAATCCATGCGGTGACTTTAGCTTGTCGCGACTGGTTGTACTGCACAATGCCGACAGCGTTGATCTCCTTGTTCAGGGTTTCGGTTGTTGCCTCTGCCGTGGCGACATTTGCCATGATGCGCTGTTTCTCAGACAGCGAAACGTGTTCATGCAAGTCAGCCTGCTGTTGTTGTCCCGCTGGCTTGGCGACTCCTGTTGCAGCACTGTCAATTTTCTTGATCAGTTCCATGCCGCATACCGGACAGAGGCCGGGCTTATCTTTAATGATGTAAGGATGCATGGAACAGGTATAGAGCTGCTTGACAGGTGCTTGAGCAGTTGTTTTGCGGCCTTCTCTATTGTGCCACAGAAACCAGCCTCCGCCGGCAGCAATTGCGACTAGAATAATTACCAGAGGAATTGCAAATTTTTTGTTCAGTGCCATGACTCTCAGGTTGGTATTGTTAATTATTTGGATGTTCAGATGCCGCTGCTGTCGGTAATGCTGTCACATCACTTCCCACCACAGCTTCAAGCTGTGCAATCTTCATCATATATTCAGCCTTCGACTCATACAGTTCCCGCTCGTAGTTGAACAGGTTCATCCTGCTGTCGAGCAGCGTCAGAAAATCCACCTTGTTGACCCTGTAACTGATGAGTGCCGATTCCAGTGATTGTTCCGACTGAGGGATGATACCTCCGCTGTAAAGCTCAACCTGTTGACGACGTCGGTCAAGCTGGGCAAGGATGTCGTTGATGGTGTAGCTGATGCTGTTCTTCAAGGCATTGAGCTCTTCAGTGGCCATGGTTGTTTCAAACGTTGATTCGGCCACCATTGCGCGGCGTTTCTGCTGCTGGATGGGCAGGTTGAAGGAGAGGCCGACACTGAACATGTTGTAACCTGGGTCGGTGGTCATGCCAGTTGTTATCGGCTCGCGGAACATATACTCTGCGGAGAGGTTGAAATCAGGATACGACTCTTTTTTTGCCAGGCTGCGCGATGCTTGAGCCTTGTTGACGAGACTCGCCAGACTTTTCACCTGAGGGCGATTGTTAAGAGCGGCCTCGTTCAGTTGTTCCTGGCTCATTAAGACGCGGGGGAGCGTGAAATCAGCAAACGCTCCGATCGGTGTATTGCCCTGTCGATAGGTAAGGTAGTTAAGGTTGGCTTCCAGGCTTTTGCGTTGCTGCTGCAGCGAAATCTGCATGTCGAGCATCTTCGACTTTTCAAGCCCAGCCTTATAGATATCCTGCTGCACTCCCTGACCGACTGAGTATTTCAACTCATTAATGGTGAGAAAATTAGAAAGAATTTTCAGGTTTTTGTCAATAATCCTGAGCATCTTGTTCACGGCCCAAAGCTGGTAATAGTTCTCCTTCACCATTTTTGTCAACTCAAGCTTGCGCTCCTCAAACGCCCACTTGTAAGACTCCGCTTCACTCAAAGCTG
This sequence comes from uncultured Chlorobiaceae bacterium, assembly GCA_903940125.1. GTDB lineage: Bacteria > Bacteroidota > Chlorobiia > Chlorobiales > Chlorobiaceae > Chlorobium. Next base: position 56,145 of record CAJAJL010000100.1, read on the forward strand.
CTTTTTCCCGCAGAGCCCGCTTTCCCCAGAAGGGGAGTTGCTGCGATATGCCGACTACCTTGGCGGAGGTTGAGTCCAGGTTAAAAACTCCGGGTTCCCGGGTCAGCATGTTCTGCAGTCTGAACATCACCATCGGGTCATCGAGCGCCCTTGATTGCTTTGCCTTACTGGCAAACATCTGCCACCGGGCTTCCGAAGCCTTCAATTCGGGGTTGCTGGTGAGTGCGGTGGTAACAAGAGCCGCAATGTCTTCCGCCGGCACTTCCACCTCTGCCGACCATGCAAATGCAGGTACAAGAGATAACAGAATAAATAAGGCAAATATGAGACGCTTTTTCATAGGACTTCGTGACGATAAGTTGTCGATCTACATCTATATAACATAAAGCGTGCCATTCCCCGTTCATCGCGGTACTATTGAGCTAAGCTATCCAAGGATGGTAAATTATGGAGAATATTCTTCACCCGAAGCAGAATAATCCTCACAGCGGCTCAAATTCTCCCCAGTTATCCCGAACTCCCGTGAGGGATCTCCCCCCACCAACCCAATCTTTTATAAGTCCTATTGGCCCTATAAGTCGTATCAGCCCTATTCCCTCCAGCTAATGGTTTGATTTGGTCGTCGGAGGAATAATGGTAAAGAAATTTCGACGCAAGTTTTCCTTTCAGCAACTACTACCAACTCAAAGATCATTCTGTTGGTTTTGAAGAGAATACGTTTTAAATTCATCAAGATAAGTATGTGAGAAGCTTTTTATATGGTGTATTTTAAACTGTTCACAGTTTCATTAACCTTTACAATAAGGCTTCCTTTAATTTGTGTTGCTTTGGAGTTTCCCTTTCCTTGTATTTGATAAATTATCAGGATAATCAGGATGAGTTTTATTTTAACACAGCAAGAGGCCGACGACTTGCTTGGCATTGAAAAGCATTACTTCGGTAATGATCTGTTTACTTTTCCAAGCCTTGGGGGCGCGTTAAGAATCTTGTTGCATTCTGGGGACTCCCGTGAAGAGTTTAGCTTTGATATTACACGCAGTTGTATTGTGTTAACGAAAAACACATTTCAAACTCGAGCTAAAAAAACGATTGTTCTTGCACGTATTGATATAGGCGGTGCTCCTCACAGAAATCCTGACGGGGAGGAAATTTTATGCCCTCATCTTCATGTTTATCGAGAAGGTTATGGTGATAAATGGGCAATACCTGTACCTGGAAATTTTTCTAAAAGTATGACCGTTTGGCAGATTATGAATGAGTTTATGGATTATTGTAAAGTGATTATCAAACCGATTATCCATGAGGAGTTATTCACATGATTAATGAAATGAATGTATTGATTGATAAATACGCTCTATGGCTCAAAGATAAGACTGTTGTCAAAAAAATTCGAGAAGACTGGATCGAGATAACGACTCCACACATTGATCGCCATAACGACTGTTTACAAATTTATGCTCGTAAAGATGGTAATGGATATATGCTCACCGATGATGGGTATACCATTAGTGATCTTCTGGGATCAGGTTGCCAACTCGACAGCCCAAAGCGTCAGGATCTGTTGAGCACAACTTTGGCAGGCTTTGGCGTTCATCTCGAAAAAGATCAATTGATAGTGCATGCATCCCTTGATAATTTTTCAATAAAAAAGCACAATATTATCCAGGCAATGCTGGCGGTAAATGATCTTTTTTACTTGGCATCACCGTTTGTTGCAAGCCTGTTTGTTGAAGATGTAACAAATTGGCTTGATCTTTCAGATATTCGTTATACACCAAAAGTTAAGTTTACGGGTAAAAGTGGTTATGATCATATGTTTGACTTTGTGATACCGAAATCAAGAAAACAGCCTGAGCGGATTGTTCAGGCTATTTCTAACCCCAGGAAAGAAACGGCAGAAGCGCTGGTGTTTAAATGGTTAGATACAAAAGATACAAGGGGAGGGTCCGATTCTCGACTTTTTGTTTTTCTCAACGATAAAACATCGATCGTATCGCCATCAGTAGTTGACGCATTAAGAAATTACGATCTTGAACCGGTTCTTTGGTCTAACAGGGAGCTCTCTCGGGAAGTATTGGTAGCATGAGCAAGCTGCTCGGATAGGCTTTCGCCTTTATTGTTTCTTTTTTCGGCAAGAAGAAATACTCCTTTGCCATCGCTCTTGGCAGCCCACAGTTCACCGATATTTTTCTTTTCCTTGCTGTCGTCATTGGTCACGTAGGGTTCGCCTTTGTATTCCACAACCAAAATTCGATCATCGTCAAGCAGTGCAACAAAATCAGGATAGAAGCGGTCGGTTGAAGTCGGCAGCCAGAAGGATGTTTTCTGACGCCCTGACAGGTTGCGAATCCAGTATTTCACTTTTGGGAGATTGTCGATCAACTGCGCACAATCGAATTCTTCTCCTTCGCCTTTCAGTTCACCAATACTGCCGAAAAAATGTTTCTTGAATTGATAGCGTCCAGAATAAAACCAAGACGCCGGGTAAGGGCGGTTATCGAAAGCAAACCCGTTAGCAAAAGAGGTTTCAACGGATATTTCAGGATTAGGGACAAACAAAAAAGTCTGGTAGTCTCGCGCATAAGCCTGTTGGCGGTATGCCAAAATCTTCTGCATCGTCACCTTAGCAAGCTGGTATTTGAACCGCAACAAGTCATGTAACGGAATGTTGCGCTGCTCCATGAGGTAGGCAACCAGTTTCCGGCAAAACTCTAACAGCACGTGCTGGGTAATGTCAGGCTGGCGGCATTGGATGTCAAGCCAACGGGAAAGTGCCAAGTCCGTCCAGTCCAGTTTTAATGCGCCAATTTCAAGCTGAGTGTTTTGATCGAGGGCATGATAAACGACTTTATCTTCCTGTAAGTTTACTTCCCACCGCTGAGAGGTTTCTTTGATAGAAAATTCTGTTGCAGTGAGTTCTGCAGGGCAAGTGTTCAACGTCCAGTTTCCAAGGTCGAGGATCAACTCTTCATCAGCAAATTCTAACTCTCCCTGCACGTTCAGGAATAAACGTGGTACAGCAAATTTTTCGCCTCGCATGACAGGAGCAATGCTGTTGTGGTGTGTAATGCGGTGACGGTTCACCGAAGCGCAAAAGGCTCCGTGTCGTTCAGCAGGAACAGCGTCAACAAGACGTTTTTCAAGCTCTTCGGAGATTTCGCCCTGAACAGTCAAGGTAAAGGTGCCGTCCGGTTGCGTTACCACTTGAACACGCTCTGCAACATCAAGAGGGAGTCCGCTGAAATCAGGCGCACTGTCCAAAGTTTCGATGAGAACGGGAGGTTGATTAAACAAGCTGCCTGTTGCCGCAAATCCCTCAAGGCTATACTGCTGCCGTGTCACAATCGAAGCTGCAGCCTCGTCCGGTTCAAAGCCCATTTTCTGTACAAGCGTATCGGTCAAGGCTCTAGCGCCCTCCCCAAAGCGAGGGCTGGAAACATGGGTATAGGCACGATTCAATGCCTCGTTCGGTCTGGTTTGAGCATAGGGCATTCGTAAAATACGCCCTAAAAGCTGCTCAATATCCGTTGCGCTGGCGATGTTCGCCACGGAACACAAAACGTAGGCAAAAGAACAATCCCACCCCTCTTTGAGCGCTTCAACGGTGATGATAAATTCAACAGTGCAGGCCGGATCGAAAAGGTTTATAGCGTCAAGTTCGCGTTGCTCTCCGGTAGCTACGGCGATTTTTTCTGGTGCGATATTCTCGTTCTCGATCAGGTATGTTTTCAGAACGGACACAGTCACTTCCTGCCCTTGGTCCTGTGCCTGAAAAAGCGTTAGGGGGCGGATATAACGCGGGTCGCTCTTTGCTGTTTCTGCCAGTCGCGCACGAGTCTCTATCGCGTCATGCACGGCGGAACGCCAGTCGGGGTGCTCGGTCAGGATGATCGGCAGCTTAATCATCTCCGCCGCCTTCACCTCGGCAGCGGAAGCCCGAAACAAAACATTGCTTCCATTTTTCGGATCGGTGTTCGGTGTTGCGGTAAATTCGACAATGCAAGATGGTCGCAAAGCGGCAAGCATATCGAAAGAGAGATTGGTTCCCGCTTTGTGCGCCTCGTCCACGATAACAAGGGGACGGTGAAAGGCCATGAGGTTGACGAAGGAAAACTTGATCTTGCCGTCCTCACGACGTTCCAGCCCTGCCATGTTTTCGGGGATATGGGCAAAGTGCGGTTCAAAGTTTTCAGAATGCGAATATGCTTTTCGTCCGTCTGGGTTGCTCGTGCGTAGGCTCTGGATCGTGGCAACGATCACGGTAACTCTGTCGGTAAGGTCTTGCGGCCTGATCTGGTCAATCTCGCTAATATCGAACACAGACACACGCCCGTCAAAAGCATCGTCAATTGCGGCACGGTATGGATGAGAGGGTTTCTTCAATGCCTCTGCCGTCTGCTTGCGGATGGTGCCGGTTGGCACAAGCCACAACACGACGGGGAAATCCCGCTCAAGATAAGAGCGACCTGCAACAGCTATAGCGTGCGCTGCTAACAGGGTTTTTCCACCGCCGGTCGGCAAGCGGAAGCAAACATTCGGCACACCCCGAAGATTCTGAATGGTGCGGTAAGGAGGGAGAGGCTTGTCTGGCCTCTGCTCCCGCACGGTCTGTATAAAGGCTTGCTCTGGATCGCTCGAAATACGAGCACGATCAAGATAAGCAGCAAGGGTATCCAGAGCGCTGCGTTGAAAGTTTTTGAGTTCCATATATTTTGGCTCTTATCGTGCTTTAATCTCATAAGGGATTTGCCGGAAGGTAATGCCCTCGCTGCTCAAGCGTTCTCTGCTCAAGCGGCAACCTTCCCCGAAAATGATTTTTGCCCCGTCATGGAAGGGCAAACCGGACAAAACTTTTGAGGTTAAAATATTACCACCGTTCGGTCTCTTGTCGCCCAAGATGCCGTTAAATAAAAGATAGTATCCGACTCCCTCGTGACTTCCTAAGTAAGGGGAATCAGCTTGACCGGAATAGGGAATGCCCGTTTCAAGAAACCAAATATGAGCCGCCAAGGGCGCAAACCGAACACCTGTTGTAACATGCCCGTTTTCATCAAACACAGGAACACCCAAACGGTAAAAACGGAATCCGCCGCCGCCTTTCCATCCCACGGCTTCGGAAATGCCGCCCTGTTCGCCTTCTATAACCTTACGCAAGCGCGGTGCACAATGAGTCATGGCATGGTCGCCCATTTCAATACCGATATATCGCCTGCCCATTTTGTGGGCCACTGCTGCCGTCGTACCGGAGCCAAGGAATGAGTCAAGAACAAGATCATTAGAGTTTGAAGCAACGTGAATAATACGTTGAATTAAGCGTTCTGGCTTCGGTGTAGTAAAAGCATCTTCTGCACCAAAAATCGCGTTTATCTCTTTTTTGGCCTCTTGATTGTGTCCAACTTCATCATTTGGCCACCAAGTCCATGCGGAAACCCCTTCATGCTCAAATAAAAAAGTTTTGCGGCGAGGAACTCCTTTCCCATCCTTGCCAAACCAAATTCTGTTGTCGGCAACCAAGTTCAAAAATACGCTTTCAATATTTTTCCAACACATGCCTTCTGGCGGTTTATGTTGAACCCCCGCAGGGGTGGTAATCGTGTACATTTGGTTTGGTCGATAACCTTGGGCAGAATAGTCGGAAGAAACCCAACGCCCCTTGGGATCGTTATCTGGATTCTTGTAATTTTTTAGCTGTTTTTCTGTGAGTGACAATTTATTTAGCTCAATGCATTCGTCCTTCTTCGCATAAACCAATATGTGATCGTTAGCATCACCAAGCTTGAGGCGGGCATCTGGAGAAGTTCTTTTTTGCCAAACCACATTTGCTACAAAATTTTTACGCCCGAATGTCTCGTCCATTATAACCTTCAGGTAGTGAGCTTCGTTGTCGTCAATCGTTACCCAAATGCTCCCGTCCTCTGATAAAAGACTGCGCAACATCTCAAGGCGAGGATACATCATGGCCAGCCACTGAGTATGCTCAAGATTGTCGTCATAATGCTCAAAAGCGCTGCGGGTGTTATAGGGTGGGTCTATAAAGATGCATTTCACTTTTCCGGCATAGTAAGGGAGCAAAGCCTTCAGCGCATCGAGGTTATCACCCTGTATCAACATATTCTGGGTGTCACGGTCGCCCCAAGAAAACTCTCTTACCTCCTCTATCAAGCGGTAGGGAGTATGTATAGCGGTTTGAATATCCTGCTCTCTGGTAAGCCAGTGCAAAAGCGGCATAGTGGTCGATCTTCTAAATCAAATAATATAATTCGTTATCGCCACAACTTCTCAAACCTTGCCGATTCCTGATAAAAAAAGTGCCCATCTGAGTTCAAACATTATATATCGCTCATGACTATCTGTATTTATGATAGTTACATGCCTTATTGATGCAAGTGGTGAGACATTCATAACGAGCACTTTCTTCAAGAAACCCCTCGCCGAACTCAATCTTTCTCTGCACTGTGCAACCCTCAGTTTTCCAATTTCCTACAGTATTTGAATATCTTCTTTGATTGTTGTTGTTCCCGATACGGGAACGTTGTACATTGCAATCAAACGATATCCACATGAAACGTTGAGAGTCATTTCAAGGAAAACACTCGTAGATTTCTGGACGAGGCATAAAGATGCTGAACAGCCCTTGAAAGCTTGGTTTAAAGAAGCTGAAAAAGCATGCTGGCAGTCGCCTGATATTCTTAAGCATCGTTATCCTTCTGCGAGTATTCTAAGCCACAATCGGGTAGTGTTTAACATTAAAGGCAATAAGTATCGCCTGATAACAATGATTAATTTTGACTATGGGCAGGTATTCATCCGTTTTGTCGGTACTCATGCTGAATACGATATCATAGATGCAACGACAATTTAGAACTGAGTGTGATATGGAAATTAAACCAATAAAGAGCGAGCTGGATTACAAGGATGCTCTTCAGCGTATGGAGGTGATTTTTTCAGCCAAACCTGGTACAGAAGAAGGTGATGAACTCGAAATCCTTGGTATTTTGATCGAGCAGTATGAAGAAGCCAATTTTCCCTTTGATCTCCCAGATCCTATAGAAGCAATTATGTTTCGAATGGATCAGATGAATCTTAATCAACGGGATTTGACAAAAATAATCGGCTCCAAAAGCCGGGCAAGTGAAATCATGAACCGCAAAAGACCTCTTTCAATCCGCCAAATCCGAACACTGCAAAAAACGCTCAACATCCCAGCAGAAGTCCTGCTCAGAGAGTATTGAGACTTTTGCTGAGCCTACGGCTGAAAATCTATGTGTGGCTTTACTCCAAAAACAGCTCCGACACGGCGTAGAAAAGCCAGACTGACGTTTCTGTAAGTTCCTGATTCCAGGCGGGAAATAGCGGCTTGTGACGTATGTGCCAAGCGCGCAAGTTCTTTTTGAGTCATGCCGGCATTTATGCGGAGGTGGATAATTTTTTTTGAAACCTCAAATCCCTCTTCGAGAGCGTCATATTCTTTTTTAACAGCTTCGTCCTTGAGATTCTCTGCCAGCAGGTCGTTAAAATTAGTTGTCTTCATGGTGTCTTTTCCTCTATAAAAATCTTTCGTAGTTTTTGAGCCTTTTCAATTTCACCTTGATCTGTTTTCATCTCTTTTTTTATGTAGCCTGAAGTCACTACATACAGGGTGTTCTTATGATGGAAGTAAAATATTCTGCAAATATCGGTACCCAACTTTGACACGTAATTTTTTAAGACCACCGGTGCCGACTAATGTTTTTGAATGTGGTTCACAGAGCTTGAAGCCGAATTCTTGGAGAAGTTCAATTGCTCGCAATGCTTTCGCCCGGAGTTTCGGGGAGAGCGAACTAATGAAATCATGGGCTGGCCCCATGACTTCAACATTATATTTCATCCAAAGAATATATCATATTTGGTATACTTACGCAATTTTGTATTGAGTGTTTTTGAAGGTTAATCTAATTATACCCTATTATTACTTATAGTGCAAGTGCCCAATAAAAGCAGGGGGGCGTCTTTCGCTTACTCACCGATGGTGGCATCGATACCACCACTGCGCATCCGGCTAAATGATTTTCGTCCAGGAACGCGTCATCTATTCCATGTCATCCCGAACTCCTGTGAAGGATCTCTCCCCACAAACTCAATCATGTATAATTATAGGGCCTATAGGTCGTATCAGCCCTATTCCCTCCACCTTAGGAGCGTAAGGGTTTTATTTGGACGGCGGAGAAACAATGTTGAAGCAATTTGGCGGGAATCAATATTCAGTGTAGAGCCGACTACTGAAAATCTATGTGGGGCTTTACTCCAAACACAGCTCCGACACGGCGCAGAAATGCCAGACTGACGTTTCTGTAAGTCCCTGATTCCAAGCGGGAAATAGCGGCTTGAGACGTATGTGCCAAGCGTGCAAGTTCTTTTTGAGTCATACCGGCATTTATGCGGAGGTGGATAATTTTTTTTGAGACCTCAAATTCCTCTTCGATAGCGTCATACTCTTTTTTATCAGCAATGTTGTATTGGAAAAAGAGTATTTTTTAACAGGGCTCAAACCACTTCTCACATTTTAATTGTAAAGATGTTTTTATGCTCAATATTCAGTGCCAATGTGGTGAAGTCTTTCATGCTGATGATAGCCAAGTTGGTCGGTCGATTAGATGTTCGACATGTGGCAACGTTCTTCTTATTACAGCTCCTCTGAAGCCCAAAGTTAATGTGGTCAGTTCAGGTTCAAAGGAAATAAAAATATCAGAGAAATATCAGCAACAGATACAAAGGGTTCTGAAGGGATATAGCAAGATTAGAATAAGTATTATTTTAGGGGTCCTCGGTATTATATTTCTGTTTGTGATCTTGTTTAAACCATTTTCTGGCAACGAAACTCTTAAGAATGATGAGCATTCTTCCGCAATTTTACCCGAGCAGGTTTATGCTCCGTCAACAGAAGCTGTAAGTATTCCGGTTAAGTCGTTTACACATCCTAACCGCCCAAGAACGGGGTGCCGTCCATATGTTTGGAGTATTAATAAGTCTGGCCATTCAAAAATTACAATCCACAATGGCACTGATACAGATGCTTATGTCATTGTCACTAATCGTAAAGATGGGGTAGAACTGGGTATTCGGAACTTTTATATTCGAGCACATGACGTTTTCTCCGAGTCACATATCCCTCCTGGTGACTATGTGTTATATGTTGCTTTCGGGAGAATCTGGGATCAGGTTAGCAAAGAGTTCAACGATCCTGATACTTTATTCACTAAAACTCAATCGTTTATGATTGAAGAGTCAACATGGTCAGAGAATCAAGAAGACAATAGGGTTCTTCGTACAACCAAATCATCCAATATTTCTATAACGCTTCATAAAGTGATTGGAGGAAATTTCAAAAGTTGAGTATTCCGGGGAAAGTGTACCACTGCTCGAATTCGTAGACGATATTGAGTCTGCGGGCCATCGCCGAAAGTAGGGGACGACATTCTTATCGTACACTTTCTCCAAACAACCCCTCGCCGAACTCAATCTTTCTTATTACCAAGACGAAGGGTGTAGACTGCTAAAATCTTTTTTTAATATCGAACCAAGTTCTATATCTTTGATGAAATGAGGCATTGCCATCCTTCAAAATAACATGAGTGCAGATTTTCAAAAACAAGTGGTTTTCAAAGTTTGCCAAAAAGGAGGGATTCTTGGATAAAGTCAAAACATACAAGAGCGACGCATTTGCAGCGATCCATGAAACTATGTCCGGCATGTATGATGCTGGTGTTATCGGCAAAAAGACAATGCGTCAGTTTGACGAAGCTTGTCTGACACCGGTTCAGGCGTTCAGCCCCACAGAGATCAAAGCCTTGCGAGAGCGTGAGGAAGTGAGCCAGACAGTTTTTGCCCTTTATATGAATGTGAGCAAAGATTCTGTCAGCCAGTGGGAACGGGGAATCAAAAAGCCCGCAGGTCCAACCCTGAAACTTCTTTCGCTCGTGAAGCAGAAAGGACTCGCTGCTATCTCATAATTCCAAAATAATCGGCTCCAAAAGCCGGGGATAGGTGATGATATTCAATGCAGCAAATTACCAGCTGAAACCCCCGGTTATTGATCTTGCTGAGGAAGGCAACCAAAATCCCACACCTCATTTTTCTCCCTTGAACAGTGAATATCCCAACTTCCCCTGCAATACGGTACGGTAAAACACCCGCTCATTTTTCATGACGGTAAGAACACCGTTCAGTCCGTATCTGGCAAATATCCTTTTCAAGGTTGTCAGCTTTTCAGGAATTGTCATCGTGAAAAACCAGTGCCTGACATCGCGATCCTTCCTTATTTTCCAGAACATTTCTGGGTTTGACCACTGATTGAATTCGTAGATGATATTTTTCACACCGGCTTTTTCGAGCATGGCCCGCCACTCTTCAAACTCAAGGGGCGTAGTGCCATACCGCTCGGCAAACTCATCTTTTTCCTCTTTTGAAAGCCTGAGACGCCAGGTCGATTCATGAATCAGAATCCGGCCATCCGGCTTTACCACCCGGACCATCTCATGCAACACCTTCTGTGAGTCGTCAGGTATGCCAACGGCGCACTCGTTGATTACGACATCAAAACTATTGTCCTCGAATGGCAGGCATTGCGAATCCCCAAGCCTGAATTGCACCTTATGAGACAATCCCGCTTTCTCGGCATGCTCAGCAGCTGTTTTCACCATCTCCTCCGAAATGTCAACCCCAGTTACATCGACGCCGAACTCCTTTGTATAAAATATCGATTGAGTTCCCCGGCCACTTGAAACATCAAGCACTTTCAACCCATCCATTAACCCTGCAAGCTCCGCTGTTCTTTTCGTAAGGGCAAAACCGCCCGGATGCAATGTTTCAATCCCGCCGATCTCGATGGCATCCTCCACCGTCGGCCTGTAAAGTCCTTTTCGTTTCATTTTTCCTCTCTCCCGTATTTTAACGAACAATGTGTTCGAAAAAATAATAAGCATATCCAATCACCCGTTCAACAATCAATGTTTCGAGTATTGTTCGTTACTGAACGAAAGAGGCTTTTTTGTCAGGGGAAAAAAAAGAATTGTTTATGAGAAAAAAACGGATGAAAAGTTATGTGTGGCTTTACTCCAAAAACAGCTCCGACTCGGCGCAGAAATGCCAGACTGACGTTTCTGTAAGTTCCTGATTCCAACCGGGAATTCTCAGCTTGCGATGTATGAGTCCGGCGCGCAAGTTCTTTTTTAGCGCAGGCACACACCCTCGATTTGAAACGATCAATGCAGTCCTTCATGCCCTTGACGAGTAATTTACGGTTGTGAACGCCCTCGCATCTCAGTACCGCATTTTCACTATCCAATTACAACGAGCTTGTCTCTGTCCTGAGGAAGTTGAGAGCCCACGCCATTGCGACCGTAATTTTTGGGGCGTGTGTGTTCGAGAAACCATGCACTGGCCCGCCAGTTCTTTTTACCTGCATCTGCTATGTTTTGAAGGTGTGTCTGTTCGCAGCGTGCCAGAGCCATCGGAATCCCTTCAACAAATTCACGCTGCAGGCTTTTCTTATCATTCTCAGCATCCTCTTTTCCCCGATTGTACCATAAGTGGTAGGTCTTTTGGCAGATACCCGCCACATGACAGGCATTCTGGATAGTCATGCCTTCGGAGATATAATCAAAGATTTTGTTGATGTTGATTTTGCTGAGTTTCATGATGAAAGCAGTGCTTTTTTCTTTGAAAGAACTAAAAAAAAGAAAAACTGATCCAAATTGTAACTACAACTAAGTTACTCTTTTGGCGTCAATTAATAACAAAAAACCCTGTTAATTTGCATCATATCTTCATAAAAACCCTCATAGAGACTGTAATTCCTGTAATTTCCTCATCAAATGTATCTCAATTCACAACTCATCTGTATCTCACAACTCAGCACTGTCCGGAGTATTCTGTGATCGTGGTGTGAGGCTTATCGAGGCATGCCTGCTGAAAGCTGTCCAACTTTGGCTGATGCTGGCGTATCATCGACATCCTGTTTGTTCTGCAGAAGATTATGTCTTAACTTTTCGAACAGGGAGGTATGATGCATGTTGCAAAGATCAGTCTAATTTGTTAGGTGCCGAAACGGCAGCTTCTTGAGTTCGACTTAAAGAATCGGGACTGGTTTATCCTTCGTCATTTTCCGGACTGCTGGCCATGTTTTCCAAACACGGCTGGCTGGTCTTGATCTGGGGGATATTGTTTTTGCCTGTAGGGTTTGGAATTCAGGTCATCGCAAAACGGCTTCTGAACTTTTTTTCCGAAGAAATGCGTATACTTCGTTTGCTCCCTATTCCCCATCTTCCCTCATCTTTCCGGCATTTCAATGCTATACTTCTCAATCCGGTATATAAGTGTATGACGCGGAATTCTTAAAAAACGGGCAGCAGCTGTCTGGTTCCATGCATTGCGTTCCAGTGCCTCTATAACAATTTCCCGCTCCAGTTGCTCAAGGGAGTAGCCTTCGTCAGGTAGACTTACCACTCCATTTTTTCGGGTACCGTGTTCCCGAAATTTATCCGGCAAATCGCCGATGCTGATCACATCACTGCTCCGCATGATGAGCAGCCGTTCAACCGTGTTTTCAAGTTCACGTACATTTCCGGGCCATGAGAAGCTGATAAGAGCATCAAGGGCATCTTTATTAAATGATATCTTGTCACTGCAATGCTTTGCGCAGAAATATTTAACAAGAAGAGGAATATCCGTTTGCCGCTCGCGGAGCGGTGGGAGGTGGATTGGAATAACAGACAAGCGGTAATAAAGATCTTCCCGGAAGGTGCCGTCAGCAATTGCCCTATCAATATTGAGACTGGTGGCAGATATAACCCTGACATCAAGTTTCTGTGGTTTTGTACCTCCTAAAGGCTCAACCTCCTTTTCCTGCAGTACCCTGAGCAGTTTTGGCTGAAGCTCAAGCAGCAGTTCACCAACTTCATCAAGAAAAATCGTGCCGCCATCGGCAAGCTGAAATTTTCCAATCTTCTCTCTTATTGCCCCTGTAAAAGCTCCTTTGGTATGACCGAACAGCTCACTTTCAAGCAGGTCGCGAGGAATTGCCGAACAGTTTATCGCTATAAATGGAGCGTCTCGCCGCAAACTGTTTGTATGCAGTGAACGGGCAATCAACTCTTTTCCTGTGCCTGATTCTCCTGTGATAAAAACGGCTGCATCGGTGTCGGCTACTTTACGCACTATCTCAAAAACTTTTTCCATCTCAATGGATGAACCGACGATGGAGCGAAAGTCAGCTTTATCCCTCAACTCATCTTTCAATCGTTTATTCTCTTCGGCAAGACCACAGAATTGAAGTGCCTTTTTCACGGTCAGCTTGAGGGCCTCTCTGTTGAATGGTTTTGTTATGTAGTCGTATGCTCCTGCTTTCATGGCCTCCACCGCAACGTCAACAGTCCCGAATGCGGTGATAATAATCACAAGAGTATCCGGCGAACTCTCCTTGATGGAATTGAGTACCTTCAAACCATCCATGCCTGACATTTTCATGTCGGTGATTACCAGATCAGGTCGGAACTGTTTGAACAAAAACAACCCCTCCTCTCCTGATGCAGTGGCCTGTACCTCATACCCTTCTTCCTGAAGATTGTATTCAAGTATACGCCGTAGCGAGGTGTCGTCGTCAATAACAAGTATTTTTGCTTTCACCCTCTTCCTCCATGAGTTGTGTCCAGTATCGGTAATCTGACGGTGATGGTGGTCCCACACATGGGCTCACTTTCGATCAGCAGTTTACCGTTGAGGCTGTCAATGATTTTTTTTGAGATGGCGAGTCCCAGTCCAGTGCCTTCAGGCTTTGTCGTGTAAAAGGGTTCAAATATTTTATCAAACTTATCAGCATCAATTCCCGGCCCTGTATCGCGGAACCCGATATCACAGAAGCCATTTTCAGAAACTGTCGTGGAGATGGTGACGCATCCTCCCTGCGGTGTAGCTTGTAAAGCGTTGATAACGATGTTCAGAAAGGCCTGACGAAGTTTCTCTCCATCGGCCTTTATGTTGATCGGTAAAGGTTGTGGCAGCAGCACAAGGTTGACCTGCCGACCTTTTGCCTCATTAGATACAAGGGTAACTATTGTTTCCAGTTCTTTCTGGACAGGGCAGGGCTTCATATCAGCAGGTTGTGGACGGGCCATGCGAAGAAAATCCTCTACAACCCGGTTCAGACGTTCGGTTTCCCTGATCTGGATTTCAATGAACTCATGCTTGGGATCACCTGGCTGGTAATCGTCTTTAAGGATTTCAGCTGTTCCTCGAATGGAGCCGAGCGGATTGCGAATTTCATGAGCTAACACAGCCGCCATCTCACCCAGGGTAGAGAGCTTCTCTGCACGTCTCAACTGCTCTTCAATGACAATAATTTGTTCCGATTGATGTTGCAGTTTCTCGTAGGAATCCTTCAATCCCTTGGCGGTTTTCTGCAGTTCAACACTCCTCTCTCGCTCCCGTTGCGACAACAGCCCCGTTACTCCGCCGACAGTATTATAGAGAAGTATTTCCATATATTTTTCCATCTCCATAGTCAAATGGCCTCCCCACTGGAAAAGAATATGAGGCGCATATACAATGCTGACGATCAACGAACAGAGCAGTCCTCCTCGCAGACCGAACCAGAAAGCGGCCAGTATGATCGGCAGGTAGTAAAAGCGTTGGAAAATATCATGCAGATAGTGGAGATGAAGGGGCGTCAGGTAGTGAAGTAAGCTGATGCCGACGATACATCCTGTCAGGGTTACTATTCGGGGGCCTGATGTTTCCATGTTGATTATTCCCGAAGGGGCAGCGCCCTGTGCCTGCCCTCTCTGTTGTAATTAAGTCACTGCTTATCCCTCAGTCTTGAATTCAGAAGTGGTATGGAACTCAATTTCAGGGTAGTCATCTTTGGCAATTTTCAGCATCCATTCGCTTTCAGCAAAAAATACAGGATGATGCTCCTTGTCGAGCGCTATGGCATTCCATTTGCGTCGTATAAACTCATCGAGCATCTCCTTGTTGCTGCTGGTAATCCAGAATGCCTTGTGAAAGCGCAGGGGTGTAAAGTCACACTGGGCCCCGTACTCGTGTTCAAGACGAAATTTGATAACATCAAACTGCAGCTCTCCGACAGTGCCGATAATTTTGCGGACTCCATGCTGGATAAACAGCTGGGCAACACCTTCCTCGGTAAGTTGCCGGACGCCCTTGTCGAGCTGCTTTGCCTTCATTGGATCCCGGTTTTCAAGTGCTTTGAAAATTTCCGGTGAAAAACTCGGAATTCCCCGGAAATGAAGCATTTCACCCTCGGTAAGGGAGTCACCGATTTTCAGAGAACCGTTGTCATAGAGGCCGATGACATCTCCAGGCCACGCTTCGTCAATGACGCTTTTTTCATTGGCCATAAAGTGTGTCGGGCTTGAAAAGCGGATTTTCTTGTGCAGTCTGGTGTGGAAATAAAATTTGTTACGTTCAAACCTGCCGGAACAGATTCTGAAAAATGCTGTACGGTCTCTGTGGTTGGGATCCAGATTTGCATGAATTTTAAAGACAAATCCGCTCATCGGCTCTTCCGAGGCTTTAACGGTACGCTCAGTAGCCTCTCGTTCAATCGGGCTTGGTGCTATTGTAAGAAATGTTTCAAGCAGCTCCTTGACACCGAAATTGTTGATGGCACTGCCAAAAAAAACCGGTGCAACTTCTCCATCCCGATAAATGTTTTCATCAAAAGTGTCATAGACTCCCTCAATCAGCGAGACTGCCTCTCGGAGTTTTTCGCAGAAACTTTCAGGAATCCATTTTTCAAGCTCAGGGTCATAAGGGTCTTTGACCTTGATGAGGCTCTCGCTGATTCGGGTTGTATTTGCCTCAAACAGGTTGAGCTCTTTATTATAAAGATTGTAAACACCTTTAAATGTCTGTCCCTGGCTGATCGGCCAGGTCAGTGGTCTGACTTTGATATGCAGTTTGTTTTCTAACTCGTCGAGCAGTTCAAAAGGGTTTCTGCCTTCGCGGTCCATCTTGTTGATAAAGATGATAACCGGAGTATGCCGCATCCGGCATACCTCCATGAGCTTTTCTGTCTGCTCCTCAACACCTTTCACGCAATCGACGACAAGAATCACACTATCAACAGCTGTCAGCGTCCGGTAGGTATCTTCTGCAAAGTCCTTGTGACCGGGTGTGTCGAGAATATTAACCCGTTTACCGGCATATTCGAATCCCATGACCGATGTTGCAACAGAAATTCCGCGTTGCTTTTCGATTTCCATAAAATCACTTGTTGCCGTTTTACGGATTTTGTTACTTTTTACGGCACCAGCTGTCTGAATAGCACCGCCAAAAAGTAGAAATTTTTCTGTCAGCGTGGTTTTACCGGCATCAGGGTGGCTGATGATTGCAAACGTTTTGCGTTTCGCTGTTTCCTTTATTAAATCCATGGTGAGTATCGGTCTCTCTTTTCTAAGTGTACTGTAAAAATATCTCAACGTCAACGGTCATATTGAGATAAGCGTTCGGGGGTTATACGGTTAGCTGCCAAAGATACAAAGAACCTTGCTAATACAAAGAATCTCTCTTTAACCGATTGGTCAGGATGTCGGAATTCTGTATTTTTCTGCTCTGTGATTTTGAAAAAATCATTATAATGGCTCACCATATTAACAATATAAGCACTCTATAGTATGAATTTTAATCCCTGGCACGATGTTGAAATAGGAGAGCATCAGCCGAATATCGTCAATGCCATTATTGAGATTTCAAAAGGCAGCAAAACGAAGTACGAACTTGATAAAAAAACTGGCATGCTGAGGCTTGACCGGGTGCTTTTTTCCTCAATTTTTTATCCCGCCAATTACGGCTTTATTCCGAAAACTCTCGGTGATGATCATGATCCTCTTGATATAGTTGTTATTTCCCAGTGCGATATTGTTCCTATGTGTATGGTAAGGGCAAGGGTTATTGGTGTTATGCGCATGGTCGATCACGGCGAAGGCGACGACAAGATTATTGCTGTAGCAGAAGATGATATCAGTTTAAGCAACATTCACAACATTGATCAGTTGCCTCCATACTTCAATTCTGAGCTGCAGCACTTTTTTGAAGAGTATAAGGCTCTCGAAGATAAAACTGTGCTTGTAGAGGATTTTCAGAATGCTGAAATTGCCCGCCAGAGTGTTGCGCATGCGATTGAAAACTACAAAAAGGTTTATGCATAACCTGTAAGAAGGTATGTCGGGGACTGCATGAGAGATTATTGATATATAAAAAGGCGGTTATTTGTTTACAATGGCCGCCTTTTTATGTTTTATTTTTAGCTTGATATGCTGTTTTTTGTCATTCTTTAAACAGGAGCGTCGGAGAGTGTTGAAATGTTGATTTGTTCCGGTCAAGAAAAAGTACTGGACTTGATGGAAGAACAACCTGAAAACCTCAGCTCCTCAGGAATTATCCATTAAAATATTATGATGTAATAAAATACGTACAAGCTGTCTGTCATGTATCAAGCCTGCTCTGTTACCTCGCTGAAGGTGTGATACAATATGTTTCGTTGTTGATAAAGTGTTGGCAACTTGTTGACAGCTGTTTATATGTCTTCGAAAAAGTATGTTTATTAACCTCTTCCTGTGAAATGCCGGAAAAGTCATATATTAGCCGATAAAAATCATCCCCATGAATCGGGCGTTATTGAAGTTGCACTTAGTCGAAACCCTCTACTCTTATGATATCATTAACACTTGAAGAGTTCACGAAAAGAGGGAAAGCAATTAAACTTGTGATCTCTGATAATGACGGTGTTTTTACCGATAACGGCGTTTATTATTCAGAAAGGGGAGAGGAGATGAAGCGCTATTCCATTCGTGATGGAATGGGCGTTGAGCGACTTCGAAATGCAGGTATAGATACCTGTATCATGACCGGTGAAGTGTCGCCAAGTATTAAAAAACGTGCTGAGAAGCTTGGAATAAAGAGGCTCTATCTTGGTGTTAAGGACAAGGTTGCAATACTTGACACCCTTCTGGCTGAAACCGGACTTCAAAAGCAGGAGATAGCCTATATAGGTGATGATGTCAATGACGTAGAGATCATGAACGAAATTGCCCGGGAGGGATTAACGGCATGTCCTCGTGATGCCACAGTTTTTGTAAGGCCTTACAGTCATTACCATTGTCATGCTGACGGGGGATATGGTGCATTCAGGGATTTTGCCGAATGGCTGATAGGCCTGAAGGTCTCCTGAATTGATTGGTTGATCTGCAATTTTCAGTTTTTATGTAAAGTACAGGCATTTATAAACAATATCGATCCGTGCTATCTTTAAGATAAGAATGATTCGGCTCGTTTTACCCAGTGTAATGTATGGCGGAAGTCACCATAGGAAATAGAATAGTAGGGGATAGTCATCCCGTTTTTGTTATTGCTGAAATCGGCATCAATCATAATGGATCGATGGAGGTTGCAAAAAAGCTTATTGAAGGTGCCGCTCACGCCGGATGTGATGCTGTAAAGTTTCAGAAGCGTACTCCGGAACTCTGTGTCCCGAAGGATCAGCGGGATATTGAGCGTGATACCCCGTGGGGACGCATGAAATACATCGACTACCGTTACAAGGTTGAGTTCGGGCGCGACGAATATCTCGAAATAGACCGTTACAGCAAAGAACACGGAATCTTATGGTTTGCCTCCTGCTGGGATGAGGAGTCCGTTGACTTTATGGAACAGTTTAATCCCCCATGTTACAAAGGAGCATCAGCATCGCTTACCGATAGTGCACTTCTGAAGAAGACCGCAGAGACTGGCCGCCCGCTTATTATCTCCACCGGCATGTCCACCATGGAAGAGGTTGAATCAACCATAGAAGAGCTGGGAACCGGAAATCTTCTTATTGCTCATACCAACTCAACCTATCCCGCTCCGGTTGATGAACTCAATCTTCGGATGATCACAACGTTCAAATCCCGTTATCCAGAAGTGCCCGTTGGATATTCAGGTCATGAAGTTGGTCTTTCAACCACCTGGGCTGCAGTTGCACTCGGAGCAACCTTTGTTGAGCGCCATGTTACTCTCGATCGTGCCATGTGGGGTTCCGATCAGGCCGCTTCGGTAGAACTTTCAGGCATGGCTCGGCTTGTTTCAAACATTCGTGATATAGAGAAATCACTGGGGGATGGGGTTAAACGTGTTTATGCAGGTGAAGCTGCAGCACGCAGAAAATTGCGGCGAACCTGATACTGACCGTGACTTTTATCAAGACAATTATCATTAATAAAGATTACTCATTATGAGCGAAAACAGCAACAACCATACCATGCCTGTTCAGGAGTTTGAATACAAGGCCGAAATGAAGCAGCTTCTTGACCTTATTGTACACTCACTCTACACTCATCCGGAAATATTTCTCAGGGAGCTGATTTCCAATGCTTCTGACGCGTTGAGTAAGGTACGTTTCAATGCTCTTACTGACCAGGATATTATTGATCGTGAAACCGAACTTGCAATTCGGATAAACATCGACTCCAAAGAGTTGACCTTCGTTATTGAAGACAGTGGAGTTGGAATGACTGAAGAGGAACTTATTGCAAATCTCGGAACTGTTGCCAAGTCAGGGACCCTCGGCTTTATGCAGGCATTGAAAGAGCAGCAGCAGGAACTTGACGGAAACCTGATAGGGCAGTTTGGCGTAGGATTCTACTCGGTTTTTATGGTGACGGACGAAGTGACTGTGGAAACCAGAAGTGCGCGTCCAGGTTCCGATGGTTATCGCTGGCGCTCAAGCGGTCAGGGAACCTACACCATCGAAAAAATTGACAAAGCCGAGCGGGGCACTAAAATATCATTCAAGCTTAAAGAGGCATCCAAAGAGTTTGCCGAAGAGTACCGTGTTGAACAGATTGTAAAAAAATATTCCAACTTTGTCGATTTCCCCATCTATCTCGACAAAAAGCAGCTTAACAGCATAACAGCCCTTTGGCAGCGCTCTAAAAATGAGTTAAAGGAGGAAGAGGTCAACGAATTCTACAAGTTTATTGCAAACGACTATCAGAATCCTCTTGATTATCTCCCTGTTTCCGTCGAAGGCATGGTCACCTTCAAGGCACTTCTTTTTTTACCGACAGAAGCTCCCCCCGAAATGCTCTATCGCCAGGGTGACCTCGAAAATCGAGGCCCTCAGCTCTACGTAAAAAAAGTGCTCATCCAGCAGGAATGCCGAGATCTCTTGCCCGAATACCTTCGTTTTATTGCCGGTGTTGTTGATACCGAAGACCTGTCGCTTAACGTTTCCCGCGAAGTCGTTCAGTCAAGCCCGGTACTGGCAAAAATCCGTCAGATCCTCACCGGAAAGATTCTTGGCTGGTTTGAAACTCTGGCGCAGGAACAGCCCGAAAAATTCAGGACATTCTACAAAGCGTTCGGTCCGGTTATCAAGATCGGCTTGAATACTGATTTTACAAATCGCGACAAGCTTATTGAACTCTTGCGGTTTGAAAGTACAAAAACCGAAGTGGACGAATACGTTACACTCAAAGCCTACTCAGAAAGGATGGGTGCCGACCAGAAAGAAATTTACTACCATTCGGGTACAAGTCGTGCTCAGCTTCTTGCCCATCCAAATCTTGAATACTTCCAGAATATGGGTATTGAGGTTCTCCTCCTCAGTGATCCAGTTGATGTCTTTGTCATTCCATCAATCCATGAATACAATAAAAAGCCTCTCAAATCCATTGAAAAAGCGGACATCGACTTTTCGAAGCAGAAAAAAGAAACAGAAAAGGATAAACCACTGGCAGGCAATCTTCTCAAGCCCGTTCTGAAGCTTTTCCGAGAAACACTCGGAGAGGGGATTGAGGATGTCATTGAGTCTCATCGGCTTGTCAGTTCTCCTGTGACGCTTGTGAGCGGAAAAGACGGGCTCGACAGCCAGATGGAAAAGATGATGAAGATGATGAAGAGCGATATGCCCGCCGGTAAAAGGATTCTTGAGGTAAATACCTCACATCCGATTATCCGTAATCTTGCAGGCATGATCATGGCCAACGAAAATAATCCACTTATCAGAACAGCCATGAAACAGCTCTATGAAGGAGCACTGCTGCTTGAGGGAGGACTGGATTCACCCACTGCATTTTTATCAAGAATGAACGAATTGATCGAAGCAGCCACACTCTCCAGATAAAAGGATTCTCAAACGTTTTAACTTCATCATCTGTGAAAAAGGGAAGAGATATCGAGGTCAGACAAATCGCGGTTTTTCAGAAAAATGAAATCACCGAACATTACATCTACAAAAATCTCTCCACCAGAGTACGCGGCGTCAAAAACCGCCGCATACTCTTCCAGATTGCCGATGATGAGCTTCGGCATTACAATGTCTGGAAAACCTATACACAAAGAGATGTCAAGCCAAGCCGCATCAAGATATGGTTTTACACCATAGTCAGTCTTGTGTTTGGTTTTACGTTCGGCATCAAGCTTATGGAAAACGGCGAAATAAGTGCGCACAACTCTTATAGCCGGATTCCCGAATCAATAAAAGAGATCAACGGCATCATCCGCGATGAAGAGGAGCATGAACAGGCTCTTATTACTCTTCTGGATGAAGATCGGCTCAAATACACCGGATCCATAGTTCTCGGTCTGAACGATGCGCTTGTAGAGCTTATGGGTGTTCTGGCCGGACTGACCTTCGCACTGCAGAACACTTCTCTTGTAGCTCTCACCGCTGCAATTACCGGCGTGGCAGCCGCACTGTCCATGGCCGCTTCCGGATACTTGTCAACAAAATCAGATCCTGGCGGAAAAAATCCATTTGTAGCCGCACTCTATACCGGTATAGCCTATATCATCACCGTACTGCTTCTGATAACCCCCTATCTGTTTTTATCAGATCTCTATATCTGTCTCGGCCTGGCATTTTTTGCAGCCGTCATTATCATAGGCTTCTTCAATTATTACATTTCAGTAGCCCGTAATCTGCCCTTCAAAAGCCGTTTCCTCGAAATGGTAGGCCTCAGCTTCACCGTCGCCGCCCTCAGCTTTCTCGCCGGCTACGCAATCCGCTACGCCTTCGGCATAGTAATTTAAATGCATTTCGATTCCCCCCATCACCACTGTAACCACCCCTCATCTCGGTCACCCCGGACTCCTGTGAGGGGTCTCATCGTATTGTGAAGTACTGCCGACCCTTGTGGTCGTCAGTGGTTTTGATGGATTTTTCTGCTTGACATAGCTGCAGAGCTATTATGATCAGCTGCACCTATCGATGCAGCAGCAGCGTTATCAGCTCAAGCAGCTCCACCTTGTTGATCGGCTTGGTAATGTAGCCATCACATCCTGCTTCATGGGATTTGTCTTTCTCATCTTTTGAGGTGAAGGCTGTCTGGACAATGACTGGCAGGTCGGGTCGAAGTTCTTTTATAACTCTGGTCGTGTCGAATCCATTCATCACAGGCATTCTAATGTCCATCAGAACGATATTGATCTCTTGGTGCTGTTGAACCATTTCTACAGCTTCTTTTCCATTAACAGCAAAAAGGGTGTTGATGTTTTCATCGGTCAAGTTCTTTTTTAGCAGCAGACTGCTGACTGCATCATCTTCTGCTATGAGAATCGTTATGAATGGAGCAGTTATAATCGGCTTCTGATTGACGGGAGAAGGTATCGGTTTTTGCTGTAAAAAGGTAGGCCTGTAAGGTAATGTGAAATAGAATTCGCTTCCCCATCCTTCTCGTGATTCAATGCGTATGGTGCCGCCAAGCATTTCAACATATGCTTGTGAGATGCTTAATCCGAGACCTGAGCCCTCCTGGGTTCTTGTCAAGGTATTATCAACCTGGTGGAAACGGTCAAAAATCTTCTCTTTCATGTCAGCTGCAATACCGATTCCTGTATCAATAACATAAAATTCAAGAGTGCTGTTTGACCTGTTATAACCAAAATCAATTTCTCCAGAACTCGTAAATTTGAGGGCATTCTGAATAAGGTTTGTCAAAATCTGAATCAGCTTACCACTGTCGGTTTCAATAACGCTGTCATTGTCAGGAAGACCAGTTTTAAGGTTTAAACGCAACCCTTTTTTGTCGATTTCAGGTTTGAAAAAGGCATAGAGATCACGCATAAGTTCGTTGACCGGCGTTTCGCTTTCCTGCAGCATGGTCTCGCCCGCTTCAATCCGCGAAATATTAATAAGGTTATTAATGAGATTCAGCATGCGCTCTCCACTCTTCTGAATCAAGTCGATATATTCGGTCTCTTCCTCCCCGGTCAAATGAGGTTCTTTCAGGAGTTGTGCAAAGCCGAGAATGCCATTCATCGGCGTGCGGATTTCATGGCTGATATTGGCAAGAAAAGCTGATTTTAATCGGTCACTTTCTTCTGCTTTTTCTTTTGCGGCAGTCAATTCAGCAAATATTTTCTTTTGTTCAGTAATATCCACCTTTACGGCCACAAAATTAGTTATCACGTTCTCTTTATTCCGTATCGCTGAGATAACCGCCTGATCCCAGTAGAATTCACCGTTTTTCTTTTTGT
Organism: uncultured Chlorobiaceae bacterium; assembly: GCA_903940125.1. GTDB lineage: Bacteria > Bacteroidota > Chlorobiia > Chlorobiales > Chlorobiaceae > Chlorobium. The sequence continues at coordinate 79,659 of CAJAJL010000100.1, forward strand.
TTTGCAACTCTCCACTCCACACACCACCTGAAAGAATTGTTTGCCAAAGCTCTTCATAAACTTTTTTGGACATCAGGCCCGATTTAAGAATACGGGGATTCTGTCCTCTTGCCTCTTCAGCAGAATATCCTGTAACCTCGACAAACATCGGATTGACATATTCGATATTGCCATCAGGATCAGTAATCACAACAATAGCGGGACTTTGTTCAACAACAACACTTAATTTATGAAGTTGATGTTCAGCCAGTATGCGTTCGGTAACGTCATGAATAATGGCATAGAGAATATCTTTACCCTCAAGCTCTATCTTGTTGCTGAATACCTCCACTTCACGAATGGATCCATCTGCCCTGCGGTGGCGGAATAAAAACTGGTTTTGCTTCGAGGCTCTTATTTTATCCATATTCACCATCACCTCATCAGATGAAACGTTGGTGATCTGCTGGATATGCATTTGTTTCAGCTGTTCAACTGACCAGCCGTAAAAATCCGCAGCCGCATGATTAGCATCAATGATATTTCCAGTATCAGGGTCAAGAAGAATGATTACTGAATGGTTTTCGAAAAGTGTCCTGAACCGCTCTTCACTTTTCTTTAAAGTTTCTTCAGATCGCTTGCGTTCAGATATATCATCAAACATGGACAAGACGTAGCCTTTATTCGGGCTGTAGAGCGAGACATCATACCAGTGGTTTTCTGTTTCAATGAAGATTTCAAACTTGTCTGGAATCCCTGTTTTAGCTACCCTTGCATATTTTTCGATAAACCTTGGATTTGACTTGGCCAGCCCTGGCCGAGTTTCTGTCATCCTCCTGCCTATAACGTTCCTTAACCCAGTCAGCTTTCCATAACTCTCGTTAACCTCCTCATAAATAAAATCAACATTGTTGTCCTCATCGGTAATCATCCGGTAGTAAGCGTAACCGTGCTGCATATAGGAGACCAGGTTACGATGGAGAACATTCTTAGCCTTTTTCAGTGTTGTTTGGCTTGAATTATTACTTCCCCTTTTCTTCTTGGCTGGCATGTGTTTTTAGTCTCCTGATGATTATAGTATTTGCCTTTTATAATCCTCTAAGAGAGAGGATAACCATATATGACTCTTGGTAGTTCTGTCTGCTTCAGGATTTCGCTTTTTATGATACGGATCGATTGAAAGGACTCTGCATGGGCGGGCAGAGACATATGCACAAGAAGAAAAGTAAAAATGGCGATGAAATGCTTTTTTATCAGAGAATTTAGAAAACTAAAAAATAGTGTTAGAAATTAACAATTAAGCTTTGCTTTCGTAATTTAATATAGGTTGTTTTTGTTACAACTTATTATAGTCGTTGTTGATAAGCTCAACACCAGGCTAATTGAAAATGAAAAAAGCTATAATAATTGGCGCATCGTCAGGTATTGGAAGAGGACTTGCAAAATTGCTCGTTGAGAACGGCTACAAAGTTGGAATTACTGGAAGACGTTCAGAACTGCTTGCCAGATTGAAAAGAGAGAGTCCCGATTTGTTTGTAACAAAGTCTTTCGATATAACAGACACCACATCCACTGTTGAAAAGATGGAAGAGTTGACAACAGAACTTGGTGGGCTCGACCTGATTGTTATCTGCTCAGGGAGTGGTGACTTGAATGATAATTTAGACTTTACCATTGAAAAACTGACTATTGACACAAATGTTCTTGGTTTTACCTGTGTTGCAGACTGGGCGTTTAATTTCTTCAAAAAACAAAAGGCTGGTCATGTAGTGGCGATCAGTTCTGTCAGTGGCCTTCGTGGAAGCAGGCTCGCACCATCATACAACGCATCAAAGGCGTTTCAGATTAATTATCTTGAAGCTTTGAGACAGAAAGCCGCATTCCTCAAAATACCCCTTGATGTAACCGATGTTAGGCCAGGTTTTGTGGACACCGGTATGGCAAAAGGGAAGGTTCGTTTTTGGGTTGCATCTGTTGAGAAAGCAGCTCAGCAAATATATGATGCTATCATAGCTAAAAAGCAAATCGTTTATGTTACAAGACGCTGGCGATTTATTGCTGCAATTTTAACAAGAATTCCCGGGATACTTTATAATAGAATGTAAAGACCTTGTCACTCATATGATCTGCTGATATTCTGAATCAGAACGTATATGCTTATACACACAAATCGCTCCGATTGCACTCTTCGCTCATGGATAAAGGAAGACAAGCCGTCCCTGGTTCACAATGCAGACAACCGACATGTCTGGCGAAACCTCACTGATCTCTTTCCACATCCCTACACTGAGGCCGATGCCGATTTCTGGATAACCATTGCTAACCAGGCAGCACCAAGTATTCATCTTGCCATTGATATTGACGGTACCGCCGTCGGCGGGATTGGGATTATTGCTGGCGAAGGCATTGCTCGTCATACAGGTCAGTTCGGTTACTGGCTTGGTGAAGCACACTGGGGTAAAGGCATTGCCACTACAGCAGCTCGTGCAATGGCCGCTTACGCATTCTCAAATTCGCTGTTCGAAAGGCTGGAAGCGCCTGTATTCGCTTGGAATCCTTCTTCGATGCGTGTCCTTGAGAAGGTAGGCTTCATTCGAGAAGGAGTGATGAAACGGAGTGTATTCAAAGACGGTCAGTTCACTGACAGTGTCATGTATGCTCTCATTAAAAATACCTGACCGCGATTTTCAACCTGCAATGTTTTTTTACTCGTTCTATAAAGCTTTTTAACCTGAATTATTCATCAATAAACAAAAAAAAGGGGGCAAAAAATATCGCAAATCGTTATATTACTGGTAGTTAAAGTCATCTAATAAGACGCGATATTTGTGCAACCCCTTCATCAGAATATAGTCACTCCGGAGAGTACACAACAAACATTATTTTCATGCAATGCTGCTTCAGCCGTTGCCTCAGTAAAGGGCAAAAAAGTTGCTCTTGATTTCCAAGGAGGCAATATCACAAGCGATGCCGGTGTGTTACTCTTGAGAGAAACCGAATTAAAGCTTGGGCTCATCACCATGCTGGCCAAGTGCATCAATGATACTCGACGTTCTTCTTCGATTACTCACCAGAAAACAGAACTGCTCACTCAGCGTATTTTGCAAATTGCCTGTGGATACGAA
>CAJAJL010000101.1 GCA_903940125.1 uncultured Chlorobiaceae bacterium
CTGATAAGGTTAATGCTCCTTATGTCTGGAGGTACATTAGATCTCGAGTATATGGGCCGGTCATCCCGACAGATCATTCACTATTATACCCCGGAGCGACGGGCAGATGCTTTGGCCGACTGTGTGCGGAATTAAAGGATTATTTGATGGGCTATCTATAACCATTAAAATATTGCATTTTGAGCTGTTGGTAGCCAATTTTCTTAAAAAGTGAAATTCAATACAAGAAAGGGAGTTATTCATGAAAAAATACTTGCAACTGTTGCGTAGGTTACCCTCAGTATTGAAGGGAGAAGACTACTATTTTCGTAAGACAGATGGAGATTTTGGCAATATTGAAAGATTTGGTTCGCCTCGTTATGGTCATTGGAGCCTGTTAACAGACTGCATCGGTCAGAACTCGGTGGTGTACTCATTTGGTGTTGGAGAAGATGCTTCTTTCGATCTGGAATTGATAAACAGGTATGGTCTTTGTATACAAGCATTTGATCCTACACCCAAATCAATCAAGTGGGTTCGAGCTCAGTGCTTTGGAGAGCGTTTTGTTTTACATGAGTATGGCTTGGCTGCAGTAGATGGAGAAGTCATGTTTAACCCTCCAGAGAATCCCGAGCATGTCTCGTATACAATGCTTGATCGTCCTTCGACATGTGATCAAGCAATCCATGTCCCCGTTAAAAGGCTAAAATCGATTATGAAGATTCTTGGTCATACACATATAGATATTCTGAAAATTGATATAGAAGGAGCAGAGTATGATGTCATTGATGATATGTGCAAATGCAACATTTGTCCTGAACAGATTCTTGTTGAGTTCCATCACCGGTTTCCCTTTGTAGGCATTGCCAAAACCAGAAGAGCTGTTGCTTTGATCAAGGAAATGGAATATGCACTAATTAATGTTTCAAGTAGTGGGGAAGAGTTTAGTTTTGTACGAAAAAAACGGATTTGATCAAAACATTTTTATTCAATGCTTCTACGTATGTTTTTTCGGCAATTCTTGATAAGCGAAAGGAATCTTTAAAAAACATCCCGAAGTAAAGAAACTACTTTGGGGTGGAGAGTTCAGGACAAAAGGTTTCTATGTGAATACAGTCGGAAAGCACGGGAATGAAAGCACGATCAGAGAATATGTTCAGCATAAAGGTCGTGCAACTGAGTATAAAAAGCTGCATTCACAGCAGTTGTCTTTCTTCTAATACATCGAAGCTCTGCTTCGAGGATTCTTTATTATAATGCCAAAAGTTCTCATCTGTTATCAACAAATCACTCCTCGTCAAGTCCGGCGAATTGAATGTATAGCTGAGCGATTACAGAATCTTGTCGTATTGGAGATCGCTGGTTCCGAGAATATCTATCCATGGTGGGAAGGAAAGTTTGAGATTGGTTCAGTGCGCCAGGAGCAGTTGTTCCAGCAGGCTTATAATAATCTGTCACAGCGCCAGATTATAGAGGCGTTAAAAATTTTTTTAGAACGAGAAAAGCCAGATGTGGCTATTCTAACTGACTATAGTCGCTCGTCCATGAGGTTCATGGCTCGATGGGTGAAGCAGCATGGAGGAAGAACTATCTTGCTTTCTGTGAGCTGGGCTGGTGATAGGCTACGTTGGCCGATAAAGGAATGGCTAAAAGGCAGGATTCTCCATAGCCTTTTCGATGCCATATGTGTTGGTGGAGAAAGGACAAAATCATATTTCCTTAGTTTTGGTTTTTCTGATAAGCAGATTTGGAAGGTATTCAATGTTATTGATAATGAGCATTTTTCCCCTAGTACTCAACAGATAGAAGCCAATTCTAAAGACTTACGCAAGGAGTTGTTGCTCCCTGAGCAATATTTTCTGTTTATAGAGGCATTAGAGGCATGGAAAAATGTTCAATTTTTACTGAATTGTTATGCGCACTACCGTA
>CAJAJL010000102.1 GCA_903940125.1 uncultured Chlorobiaceae bacterium
GTTCTCCTGTATGTTGAGAGGTGGCTAAAGGCACCGATGGAAACCCCGACAGGTGAGCTGATAGAAAGGACAAAAGGCACGCCCCAAGGGGGAGTGGTGAGTCCACTGTTAGCGAACCTTTTTCTGCACTATGCGTTTGACCGGTGGGTGAGCGAAAATCTGCCCGGTGTGCCGTTTTGTCGGTACTCCGATGATGGAGTTCTCCACTGTAAAAACAAGGCACAGGCAGAGCTGGTTATACAAAAGCTTGGCAATCGGTTTCGAGAGTGCGGTTTAGAACTGCACCCTGATAAAACGCAAATAGTGTACTGCCGTGATAGTAAGCGAAAAGGCAACTATCCGGAACAGCGGTTTACGTTTCTCGGCTTTACCTTCTGTTCACGGCAGGCTGTTGGTAAAAATGGAGTCTGGTTTACAAGTTTTTTACCGGGGGTCAGCCGTGATGCTCTGCGACACATGAGGCAAACCATTAGAAGGTGGAAGCTACAGTTCAAGAACAGTCTGGAACTTGCTGATTTATCAGTACAGTTCAACCCGATATTGAGGGGATGGCAGAACTACTACACGCGATTTTACGGTTCAGCAATGTCACCGGTTTGGCAACACATGAACTATTACTTGGTACACTGGATGATGAGAAAGTACAAGCAATTGAAAGGGCATAAAACCAGAGCATGTAGAACGTTGCGGCTTCTGGCGAAAGAAAAGCCAAACTTATTTGCGCATTGGAAAGCGGGGTATACCTCGACGGCTGGATGATGGGAGCTGTATGAGCCGTGAGGCTCCTGTACAGTTCTGCGAGGGGCTGGAGGTGAAATTCCTCTGGTCTACTCACCTTTATCAGACCGCTGCTTGATGTTCTTGTTGAGCGACAGCGTTCAGCATCATTGTTCTTCGCTATATGCGGGAGAACAATGATGCTGTTGTTATTATCCGTGTATGGCACACCAGAGAAAATAGAGCTGTGCTTTATTGTTGTAGGCGTTCAGGAATCACCCCAACCAACATACGCTCACCTTAGGCAAGGACATGTAGGTAATAAAACTCAGCTTTACATAATATCTATTATATGAAACCGTTTTTCGCGAAAAGACTTTGTATTGAGATTTGTTGTATAATAGATATTATGTATAGTAGACAGAATACAGCAATTCCTTTCCTGCTTGACTCCGTCTCCGTTCCACTCACCGCGTAACATGCAGTGTAGAGAGTTTTCAATCATGGATGTTATATTCATTCCATAGATGCGGAAGATGGGCACAAGTTTCAAATAGAGATGGACTATGAAAAAACTGCCAGTAGGAATACAGACCTTCAGTGAAATCATTAACGAAGATTACTTGTATATCGACAAAACAGGCATAGCCAGTGAGCTGCTTGGCCGGTTTAAATATGTTTTTCTGTCGCGTCCACGGCGATTCGGGAAAAGCCTCTTTCTTGATACGCTGAAGAATATTTTTGAAGGAAAACGGGAGCTTTTCAGCGGGCTTCTTATTGAGGATCAATGGAACTGGGAGGTCAACTATCCGGTCATCAAGATAAGTTTCAGTGGCGGAATTCACTCAAAGACCGATCTTGAGGAGGATTTGTTGCACATACTTAAATCAAATGAAGAACGACTGGGCCTGGAGTGTGAGAACAGATCAAAAGCGCAATATCTTTTCGCTGAATTAATAAAGAAAGCATCCGAGAAATATAATCAGAAGGTTGTCATTCTTGTTGATGAGTATGACAAGCCCATCCTTGACAATATTGAGCATATCCCTGAGGCGCTCGCCATCCGGGATGGAATGCGTGATTTTTATACGAAAATCAAGGAGAACGACGAGTACCTGCGTTTTGCCTTTCTCACGGGGGTGAGCAAATTCTCTAAAGTGTCGCTTTTCAGCGGCCTGAACAATCTCGAAGACATCAGTCTGAATCCTGACTATGGCACTGTCTGTGGATACACCCAACGTGATGTTGACACCGTTTTTGCTCCTTATCTCAAAGGCGTTGATATGGAACAGGTCAAACGCTGGTATAATGGGTATAACTTTTTAGGTGACAAGGTATATAACCCTTTTGATATCCTGCTCTTTATCAAGAACCAGCAGATGTTCAAAAACTATTGGTTCGAGACAGGAACTCCAAGATTTCTGATTGAACTCATTAAAAAGAACAACTATTTTATCCCCAAGTTTAATAGCCTGCAAGTTAATGAGTCTCTGGTCAACAGCTTTGATATTGAAAATCTTAATCTGGAGACTATTCTGTTTCAGACAGGTTATTTGACCATCAAGCGCATGATACCGTCGGGCATGGGAGTCGGCTACGAGTTGGGATTTCCCAATAAAGAAGTGCAGATCAGTTTTAACGATTCTATCTTGCAATCGATGACCAGCGTTTCTGAAAAAGAGCCAATCCGTTATGAGCTGCTTGATATGATAAACGCTGGAGATGTGGGAAGTTTGGAGGGTGTTATCAAACGTCTTTTCTCAAGCATCGCCTACAATAATTTCACCAACAATTATATCGAGAGTTACGAGGGATTCTACGCCAGTGTGCTCTATGCCTATTTTGCCAGTATCGGGGTAGACATTATCGCCGAGGATGTAAGCAACAAAGGAAGAATTGACCTGACGCTGAAGGCCGAAGGGAGAACCTTTCTGTTTGAATTCAAGGTGACCGACAAGAAGCCGCTGGAACAGATTAAAACTGTGAAATATTACGAAAAATATTCCGGCGAACGCTACCTGATTGGCATCGTCTTTGACCCGAAAGCAAGAAACGTCAGCAAGTTTGAATGGGAGAAGATCTGAGCAATGATTTTGATTCTACCAGTCATCTGATGAACCGCCACCGCCAAAACTTCCACCACCGCCACTGAAGCTGTCATCATTGCTGCTGCCACCACCAAAACCGCCACCGCCTCCTCCAAGCATGCCCCCACCGAAGCCACCGCCGAAAAATCTTCTGATAATCTGATAAATAAAATAGATAACAGCAAAAATTATGAACAGCAAAGGCATTGAAGGCGAATCTCCTTTACGCTCAACCTTCGGCTTTCCCTTGTATTCTCCATGAACTGCAGCAATAATTGCCGTAACACCTTTAGTGAATCCTTCGTCAAACTTACCGGTTTTAAAAGAAGGAACAATCTCATCTCTTGTAATACGTCCAGAAACAAGATCAGTCAACTTGCCTTCCAGACCATAACCGACTTCAATGCGAACCTTATGGTCATCTTTCGAAACAATGAGCAGCACACCGTTATCTTTGCCTTTCTGGCCTATTTTCCATGCCTCGGCAACCTTTATGGAAAAATCCTCAATTGGATCACCCTTAAGTGATGGAACGGTAAGAATGACTATCTGGGTTGACTCGGCAGTCTCAAACGCCTTGAGTTTTGCCTCAAGATCCGCCTTGACAGGTGCAGAAATCATTCCCGCATAATCGTTTACGCGCCCAGTAAGGGCAGGCACGGCAATAGCAGCAAAAAGGCTGCTGTACGACACGGCCTGAAGTAATGCAAACAGGAGAATCGTGGAAATTATCCACGATCCTCTTCTCGCCAACAGCGCTATGGAATTAGTCCGAATCAGAATTTCACCCCTGGTACTGTTTTAGCGGCAGCATCAGCCTTAAAGTACTCTTTTGGTTTCAGCTTCAGCATAAGGGAGTTTGTCAGAGAGTTTGGAAACTGTCTGATTGAGAAATTAAATGTCTCTACAGATCCATTATAACGCTGACGCGCAACACTGATGCGGTTCTCTGTTCCCTCAAGCTGATTCTGCAGGTCCCTGAAGTTCTGGTTTGCCTTGAGTTCCGGATAACGCTCAACCGTTACAAGCAGACGTGAAAGCGTTGAGGAAATATTTCCCTGTGCTTCACGGAATTTTGCCATAGCAGCAGGATCACTAAGCATTGCAGGTGTCAGTTGAATGCCGGAAGCTTTTGATCTTGCATCAATCACTGCCGTCAATGTTTCTTTTTCAAAATTTGCGGCACCCTTGACTGTAGCCACAAGATTCGGGATGAGATCCGATCTGCGCTGTAACTGAGACTCAAGATCGCCCCAAGAACGGTTTACAGCCTCTTCATTCTGCTGAATGCTGTTATAACCACATCCGGAAAGCGTGCTGAAAAAAAGAAAAAACGCTATAATTTTAACTATGGAAGCCTTCATCTTCATATATATCACTCCTTACTTGTATTAATACTGTTGTCTGTCAAATCATGTTACGACTTATTGCCGGCTGAAACTTCCGCTTCATTTTTTAACGCTGTAGTTTCAACTGGTTTATTTTTAGGCTCAGGTGCTTCCACAGCTTTATGGAATTCCTCCTCAAGGTCAGCTTGTGCTTTTTTAAACTCCTTCATCCCTTTACCAAGACCTCGCATAAGTTCAGGTAATTTCTGAGGGCCAAAAAACAACAAGACCACAAACAGAATAAGCAGCAGTTCCTGTCCACCCAATCCAAACATAACAACTTCCCCTCAGGTTAATTAGTCAACAAAACTCTCAACTTACTGAAATATACAATTGATGCAAGTTCTAATACAAGAGATATTTTCCTGCAGCAATCCCTGCTAAAGCAACCTCTTCCCTGCCCTGAGCGCTGTCAGATCGGCAGTTATGAATAAACCCAGACATGGGCAGGTGGAATATTCTGCAGAACAAACCGCTTCCGTTTCTTACTTTCAAAATTCACTTGCTCAAGAGGGTCATTAAGACCATAAGTAAATATTACACACCACTTTAATAGTCCCCTGCCATAGAGGTCATTTAAAAGAGGAATAAATGATACTTTGAATGGATTGTTAATGAGAGGAATCGATACTACCAGACCGACTCGCTCATCGATTTTTTTCAACTGCTCCAAAGCACATGAATTAACGATGTCCAGATGGGGATAGTTCTGTCGCAGTAGAGCACAGAATTCCTTGTCAATTTCAACCAATACAGGGTTTAGGCTTGAGATGTGCTGTGTAATGGCACCTGTTCCTGCGCCGATTTCAATAACAGCTGCCCTATCCAGTTCTTTAACTGATTTATAAATAGCCTTACCTAAAAATTCGGAAGAAGGTATAACAGAGCCGACGCTTTGCGGGTTTTTCAAATATTTTTTTAGAAACAGTATCTTTTTATGCATTTATCTTATCTATTTATAGAAAGTTAGAATATGAACACTGCTGTATTACAGCTCTTCAGTCACGACGTGAAGCATAAAATACAGTAGATATTGCAGTATCAAAATTGGATCTGACCTTTGTCAGCTGGAAGGAAATGTTCAGAGCGGCCATCACCGACATTCAGTCAGTGTATAAAATAAGAAAAGCCACTATTTAACAAGGGACTTTTCTTAAAATCATAACAACTATTGATTAATTTATTCGAAAACTCAAACAAGTCCAAGTTGGAACGCGAGCATACAGCGATTCCCGCTAAAAACGCAAAGGAGCTTATTTCTATGGAACAGAGGACATTAGGATCACAAGGTTTAACGGTATCGGCGCAAGGTTTAGGCTGTATGGGAATGTCTGATTTTTACGGTCAGCGAAACGAAGCCGAATCGATAGCTACAATACATCGCGCGATTGAATCTGGAGTAAACTTTCTGGATACTTCAGACATGTACGGGCCTTTTACCAATGAAGAGCTGATCTGCAAGGCGCTCAAAGGGCTTCATGACCAGGTTATTGTCGCTACCAAATTTGGTATTATACGCAATAGCCCTTCAGCCGGTGGAGGTTGGGCGCCTATTACCGGTATCAGTGGAAGACCGGAATATGTCCGATCAGCCTGTGATGGATCACTGAAGCGGCTCGGCATCAGCCACATCGACCTTTACTATCAGCACAGAGTGGATGCAGATGTACCAATTGAAGAAACCGTTGGTGCTATGGCTGATCTTGTTGCTGCCGGTAAAATCCGGTATATCGGACTGTCAGAGGCCAGTGCGCAGACTATCAGACGTGCCCATGCAGTGCATCCCCTGAGTGCAGTGCAGAGTGAGTACTCCCTGTGGAGTCGTGATCCGGAAGATGAAGTGCTCCCGACCCTGCGCGAGCTGGGTATCGGCTTTGTTTCATACAGCCCATTAGGAAGAGGCTTTCTCACAGGTCAATTGAAAAGTCCTGATGATTTTCCCGTGGATGATTATCGCCGGAACTCTCCCCGCTTTCAGGGTGAAAATTTTAAAAAAAATCTTGAACTGGTGGAACGTCTTCAAGTGATTGCAGGTCGTAAAGGAGTTACAGCCGGACAGCTGGCACTGGCTTGGGTCCTGGCCCAGGGGGATGATATTGTGCCAATACCGGGTACCAAGCGAAGGAACTACCTCAAGGAAAATATTGCGGCTGGATCCATTATTATCAGCGAGTTGGAAATGGCTGAAATCACAGAAGCATTACCCAGAGGCGCCGCTGCAGGAGAGCATTACCCTGAAAGTATGATGAAGCTGATTAATCGATAATCATCACAAACAACAAAAGCCAGACAAAACTTGCATTCTGTCTGGCTTTGAGTAAAAAAAATCGAAAATCTTAGTAACGATCCCTTCTTGGTGCTCTTTCTTCACGCGGCTTTGCTTCATTGACCGTAACAGTACGGCCATTCAACTCTTTGCCATTCAGTGATTCAATAGCTTCACTTGCTTCGCTGTCCTTAGGCATTTCAACAAACCCGAAGCCTTTGGAACGGCCGGAAAACTTATCGTTGATAATGCTTGCATTTGCAACCTCTCCGAATTCGGAGAAAGCATCGCGAAGATCATCTTCAGTAACAGTGTAAGCCAAATTGCCGATGTAAATATTCATTGTTTAATCTCAGTAAACGTGTGCATTGATAAAAAGAGATACAGGCAAGTAATCAAAGCACAAATCACTTGAGTAACCATCAGCCAACCATTGGCTGATTTGATTGTCAAGTTTAACGTAATTATTGGTCGTTATCAAATACAAAATGCATAATGCTGATTATTTTTTAAAATAATAACATTCATACTGCTCGTTATCTCTCTAATTATATAAAAAGAAAGCAGTTAATCGTTATATCATAATCTTTGACAAATCAGGATTACTATGGAAATAGTACCATAAAAAAAGGCAGGAATTATAGTTCCTGCCTTTTTTATCAAGCCAGTTGATACTTGGTACTTCCGACCGCAATAACTACTTTTTATCCGGCACTTCACGTTCTTCTTTTACAGCATAGTTGATCAGGTAATCATAAAGTCTGATCAGACGTGCATTCTGATTGTTCTGATCAATCCAGTGACCAATCATGCCAATCGTGCGAGCAAGAACGAAGAAGCCGTTGAGTGAGTATTCAGGGAAATCCAGGTCAACAAGTATACAGCCGATCGTTCCGTCAACGTTAAGGATAAGATTATCCTTTTTGGATGTAGTGATCTTTTCAACCTCAAGTGCGAAATCAAGACATGGGGTGTGAAGGCTGGTCTTGGTTTTGACATACTCAACCAGATATTTTACCCTTTTATCAGGATTTTTCAGACTCTTCACCCTGTGACCGATTCCGGGAACAGGACCAACGTTCTGCTTCATAAAGGCAAGAAATCCCGGAATGTCGTTCGGAAACTCCTTGACGCCGTACTTGAAATATTTGCCGGCATTGGTGACCGCACCGCCGAATCTCGGTCCAATCATGGTCATACCGGCCGAAACAGCTTGTGGCAGATCGATACCGGCGCAGGCGGCAATAATTGAACCGAATGCCCCGGAAACTGCCGGACCGTGATCGGCTGAAATCATGATAATGCGCTTGATAATTTCAGACTCTTCTTTGGTTGGAAGTTTCTTGTTCCAGAGAAGGCCGATAACATCCTCAATACCGTATCCTTTTTCACAGAGTTCAGAAGCTGCATAGCCAACGTAACGAGGTTCTTCTCCACGATCGTCGGAAATGGTGGTGCGAATCAGGGGTTCTACAATGACCTCACCCTGCTTCATAATTTCCTGTACACTTGGAGGTAGTTCCGGCAGCAGCTTGTCGTCAAGTTCCGGCTCCGGCAAAATCACGCCTGTTGCCTGCAGTTCCAGGTAAACCTGCTTGATTGCTTTGCTCAGACCGCCGAATGTATCCGGCACAAGAGCACCCGCCTCACGAAGAGCGTTTATTTTAGAACGTGCGGAACCAAGACCTTTTTTCCCTTCCTTGGCGCCGGCATGGCCAAATTTCATTCCCTGCGGTAAAACATCCTGGCAGGTACCGCCAATGGCAGCAATCAGCTTGATCCTTCTTTTTTCAGCCCCAAACCAATCAGCGGCCTCTTCCTCAAGTGTACCGCCAACTTCACCGACAATAACGACTGCCTTGGTTTCCGGATCGTTTTCGAACATTTGAAGATAAGTGACAAAGTCCGTACCCGGATACGAATCTCCGCCGATAGCTACTGCAGAGGTAATGCCATTTCCATTCTGTGCGCAAAGCCACATGGCTTCATTGGACAGACCACCAGATTTTGTAATAACGCCAAATGAACCCGGACGATAAAGATTACAAAGTTTCAGGTTTTTAAACTCACCGCCAATTACGCCGAGACGACACTCCCCTGCCGACATGATGCCGATTGATGATGGGCCGTTAAATATTTTGCCTGTTTCGAGTGCATACTTGCGAAGGCGCTTGGCATCCTTTTCAGGAACACCTTCGGTTATCATGGTCACAAGCTTGATACCTCTTGCGTCAAGTGCTTCTTTAGCTGATTGAAATGCCCTTGATGCGCCAATATAAATAAGCGCGGTATTGATTTGAGGGTTTTCATTAAGAGCTTTTTCGAGCGAGGCATAAACTGTAACATTATTCAGTTCACCCCCCCTGTATATCTCTTTCTGCTGACCTTCTTCCGGTGGATAAACAAATGCCTGCACCGTCAGTGGCCGGTTGATCAGAAAGTCGAACTGTGCCATCCGCCTTGCAGCATTTACTCCAGCAACACCGCCAATGATGACCGCTCGTGTATCCTTATTTGCTAAAATACTCACGATTCTTTCCGGTTTAAGTTAGATAGTTTCTCTTGGGGTTCCTGCGATACCGTTCGTCCTTATGAATTCAAGGCAAGGTCGACGATATCGGTCATAGGCATGCTGCGATCATAGACATGAATGTCAAATCCTTCTTCCTGCAGCTTTTTCATGGAAGCAAGGCCTTGATTTTCATTTGGCCCGCCTCTTCTTACCCAGATTTTCACATTTTCCAGGTACCCTTTTGATTTGCTTTCCCGGAATCCATTGATAATCCCGTTAAATGTTGCTTTAACGTCCGTAAAATTGGCTATAGCTCCACCGACAATAATATGTTTAATGTCAGGAAGCATGCAGATGGTTTCCGTAAGAGCCTCTACTGCCCAGTCCGGAGGATCACCGGAATATTCAGCATAATTGGCTATAGAGCCGCCTCTGGCAACCACAGCGTCAGAATAAAACACGGAAGCGCCACCGCCGGCTGTAAGCAGGGCGATGTTACCACCAGCAACTTCAACCAGCTTGACTGAACCCTTGATGCGTGCATCGATGTCCATAATCTGCTGTTCAGCTTCAGTGAAAGGACGTCCGATTTCAGAAACGGGTTTGAAATCCCAGTCAGCATGACGGAATCGTGCATCCCAATCAACGTTCATCACTGCATCAAGGGCGGCAAAGCGCATATCACTCTTGCGAATGACAAGCGGATTGATCTCAATCGACTGTGCGTCTTCGTTATCAAAACAGAGAATGAGGCGTGAAGTGATTTTAGCGACACGCTCAGCGATTTCGCCGACGAATCCCGCCTCGAGTGCCACTTCAGTAATGCTTTCAATACTTGGGGTTTCATCAAGCGGAATAAAGATCCGTTTAACGGTATCCCAGTTATCTTCGATATCCACTCCGCCCTTGGTGGAAAAAAGAAGTTCAGCACCATCACGGTTGCCAGCAATGGAAACATAATACTCTTCGTCATGATCAAGCATTTCTGCAACAATAACCTGACGAACGACCGAAGTACCAATTTCGCGTCCAATCATCTCTTTTGCTGCTTCAAGAGCTTGATCAAGATTCAGTCCAAGTTTAACCAGTCCCAACTTGAATCGCCCCCCAATTGCTTCATGAGCTTTAACAACGAGTTTTGATTCTCTTAACCATTTATTAGCTTCTCCAAGCTGCTCAAGGCGGTTGGGGTCCATGATAACAACATAATTTGGCACAGGAATGCCCCATTTGTTGAATAGCTTCATGGCCGGCCCTTCAAGTATTTTAGCCATACTATTAGGTGTTTGTATGTTAAGGGTAGAAAAACGAAGCACGGAAATGTGCAAGATTTTAAGTTAACTCTTTTTTAATCTTATCCAAGTTTCTAAAAAATTTTATAAATCTAAATCATCAACCACACACCTTTTATGAGTGATTTTGTACTCAGGTGGCAGAATCTGCCATCACAAATGAATCCTGTTATCTTTTCTGCCGGTTCTTTTGCTATTCGCTGGTATGGAATGATGTACATTGTGGCCTTCGCCATCGTTTATCTTCTGACCCGTTATCGTCTTGACTCCGAAAAGCTTCCTTTTGAACGCTCCTTTATCGGTGATGCCCTGACCTGGGTTATGGTAGGGGTGGTTGCGGGTGGCAGGCTGGGTTATATTCTTTTTTATGGTATGAGCGATTTTCTGGCCGATCCCCTCGGCAGTATTCTGCCCTGGGTGTCTGCTCCCGGCGGGTGCCGCTTCGCAGGAATAACCGGAATGTCATACCATGGTGCTGTAATTGGAGTTATTATTGCGGTTTTTGCCTTCACCCGCACTAAAAAAGCCGGATTTTTTGAAACATTTGACCTTTTCATTCCATCCGTCCCCCTCGGTTATACCTTCGGTCGTCTTGGCAACTTTATAAACGGTGAGCTCTATGGAAGAGTGACCGATTCTGCATTCGGCATGTATTTTCTTCTTGCTCCTACGCATCAGCTTCGCCATCCGTCGCAACTCTATGAAGCATTTTTCGAAGGTATAGTACTCTTTATTGTTCTCTGGCTTCTTCGCAGAAAATCTCCATTTTCCGGATTTTTTTCAGCTCTCTACCTTTTCGGCTATGGTTTTGTCCGCTTTTTTATTGAATACTTTCGAGAACCCGATGCCCAGCTCGGTTTTGTGTTCCTGAACTTCTCAATGGGGCAGGTACTTTGTTTTATCATGATGCTTGGGGGGATTGTGGTGTTTTTCGCATCCCGTGCTTCAGCAGCATCAGCGAGGGCTAAGTAAAACCTCCTCCCCGCTGCCGAAACAGCGACGTCTGACAATAAGCATGACTACGACGGAACTGACAGCCGTTGAACCAACCAGCATCAGCATGACAACAATCTGATAACGGATGGCGATGAGCGGGTCAGTTCCGGCAAGAATCTGACCGGACATCATGCCTGGAATAAAAACAAGACCTACACCCATCATGGCATTGATCGAAGGAATCATGCCGGCAGAGACCGCGTTTCTGAATATATCGAGACTGGCTTCACGATAATTGGCACCAAGCGAGAGCTTCATTTCAATCAGCTCTTTCTGCTGCCTCATATCCCTGAAAAGCCGTTCGAGAGAGATGGCAAGCGCCGACATTGAATTCCCAATCACCATGCCCCCGGCAGGAATAAAGTAGCGGGGTTCCCACCACGGTGTAATACCGACAACCAGTCCTGATACAAAGATCGCAGTTGCAAGATAACTGACGAGCATCGTCAGAAATGTCGGGATGATATAGGGTATCTGTTTTTCCTTGACTCTGCCCTTGATAATAAACATGGCAGAGACCACCATCACCATAAAAACACTCAGTACCAGAAACGGGTTGGATGTTTTCAAAATAAAGGTCAAAACATATCCCATCAGAAAAAGCTGTGAAAACGTTCGCAGCGTACCTATGGCAATATCGCGGTTGAGACCGAGATGGTAAATGAACGAACTTGCCTGGGCAATCAGGATAAACACCAGAGCAAGCAGCAGTTGACCTGTTGAGATAGTAACGATCTGATTCATGATGACAGATGCAGCGATCGATGAGCAAGAGTATAGGTAAGAGGACGCACAGTTTCCGGCTTGTAATCAATGTGGGTCCCTGTTATCAGAGTTTTGCGATCTTCAGTATTCAGTCGCTCCATAATTGAAAAAACCATTGATGCACTTTCCTGGTCAAGGGCTGAAGTAGGTTCATCAAGCAGCAGAAGAAGCGGTTCCTGAAGAAGAGCTCTCATAATGGCCAGACGTTGTTTCTGCCCTGTTGAAAGCTTCAGCGCGGATTGAGACGGACTGACATCGGCAAGGTAAAACCTGATCAGCATCTCTTTCAGTTCTGCCCTGCTAGGTCGGGATTTACCTGCATTAATGGCAAAAGAAAAAGGCAGGAGCAGGTTTTCCTCAACTGTAGCATCAATCATTTGAGGTATCTGCGCAACATAGCTGACAGCGCTCCGCAGTTTTGCCGGGACAATAGAGGTAACGTCACTGCCCTGAAAAAGAATTGAGCCTCCCTGTGGCTGGTTGAGGCGACAGATCAGACGCAGCAGTGTCGATTTCCCGGATCCGGAAGGACCTTTCACAAGAATGAACTCCCCCTCTTGTACAGTTACACTGAGACCATCAAAAACCAGAGCACCTGATCCCTCATAACCAAAAGACAGATTCCTGATTTCAAAAAGTGGGGTCATAAAATTACCCATGCAAGGAAACCCAGCGCTCCTACGCCAGCCAATACAACTGCAGTGCCACTTCCTCCACTACTGCTCGCAGACGAAAAATCAGGAGGCATAACGGTTGTGAAGTCGTAAGACGAAGTACCGGCATAAGCATGGCCGGCAAGATCCTTAATGCTGCCATCGCTGATTGTAACAAAGTAATGTGTACCGTTGGCAAGATCTGCCGTCGGATTAATCGTAAGCGTACTTCCTGAAATGGAGAGGTTCCCGCTTGTTGAAGTATCGTAGTTTGCAAACACAGTGCCTGCTGCTGAATCACTATGAAGAGTAATTGTACCCACTCCCTTCTGGATCGCTTCGCTGAAAGTAAGAACTATGTCGCCGCCGATGCCAACTCCCGTCAGACCATCTGCAGGACTGAAGGTCAAAACTGTAGGTGCCTGGGTATCAGCAACAGCAAGAGCAGTGTACGGTTTCGTGACATCGGCAAACTGAAAGTTTTCGACATTGGTTACAACGTCTATACCATCACGATTTGCGATGTTATCTGTAATGGTGAATTTGTTCGTTGCGGCATCATAGGTTATATGATAGTCGGCATAGTTCCCCCTGAAAATAGCTGTGTCTGTACCGCTTCCGCCATCCAGTGTATCATTGCCGCCTCCCCCATTCAACTTATTCGCTGCATCATTGCCAATAATATAGTCATTGCCACTGCCGCCCGTGGCATTTTCGATGATGCTGCCAAATGCAATACCCAGGTTGTTGGTGCCATCATAGAGATTGTCTCCTGTTCCATGATTGATATAGCGAAGAGATGAATAATGACCGGGAGTCAAATCAATGGTACAACTTGTACTGAAATTAGATATATCAATTGTGTCGTTACCGCCAGCATCCCAGAGAGACTTATAAAAAGGATGAGATGGATCAAAAGTATATATGTCGTTTCCTGTTCGGTATGCGGTATTCGCTCCATAAAGGTACTGAATTGCAGCGAGGTCATACACCATTGGGGTTTCTGGGTTAACAATGATGTAGGTATGATGACTGTCGTCTAAAAATAAGTATTTCGATTCGTTATAGGACATGACCGTGTAATTTTTGTAATCCAGTGCTGTCGGCAGGTATGGAGCTGGATCACTGGTACCAAATTCATTATTCATACCGGGGTGTTTCAGCCCGAGTCCGTGACCTATTTCATGAATGAGCGATAAGTAATTAAATGAGCCGACTGACCAATCTTCTGTAGCATGTGATGAATTGATCCAGACATCTGCGGCATCTGCATAGTAACTATTGGGATAATAGGAATAACCCCAGATATTACTGCTTATTGCGGACGAAAAAGCAAATCTGAAGTCTCCGACATTAGTCGCTGTGTCTGCAACCTGAGTAAAGGTGATATTGGCAACATTAGCCCAAGCCTGAAAAGCATTTGTCGCAGCAATAATTTGTGTGGCATTCAGACCAAAAAGCTCTTTTGCCTGTAATTCCGAATTCAAGCCGTAATTAGTTTGCCAATAAGCGCTTGCACCGTTCATCCAGGGGAAACTATACGTGAGCGCCACCAAACTTCCAGAACCACTGCTCCATTTTACATGATCTGGATTCAGGAGTGAATCAATAGTATTATTACCACTCAGCGCAAAGGTGGTCGTTGCAGAAGACGTAGATATGCTTGGCATGATGGGGGGGGTTGATATATTTATTATCAATTCAAGATAAGTTATACAAACCAGCCATCAAATCCACACACTCAATACGAACATGCTCCAAAGGTTTTTGTGACGCAACGTGGCAGCAATAACTCTTGTCTATCGACAATTTTTGGACAAACCATGTAGTATTATTAATACAAGCCTGACCTTCAGTCAGAACTACGTCCTTCAATCGGGATAGGGGCGGTCAGAAATCCTGACCGTGCCCCTCCCACACCACCACGGCAAGCGGGTCCGCACCGGGCGGTTCGAGTAGTTGAGGTCATGAGAGGCGAGGTACTCCGATGCTCTCAAAGTAGAAGATAGGCATA
>CAJAJL010000103.1 GCA_903940125.1 uncultured Chlorobiaceae bacterium
CATCGGCTCACGGGTTTGCTCCACGCTTCCTTCCCACATTCAGTCACCCTTATGCAGTTGCGCTTCGCTTCGTTCGCTGTGGTCAACTTACGGGAGGACTTCCACCTCCAAGATTGCGCCCATGCTGGGCGCACATGAAAAAAAGCGGCTGTAAAGCCGCTTTTTTCATGATCAGATGTCCCCCATTACATCTGATCAATCTCACTGGCGTGAGAAGTTTCAAGAATATATTTACAACTCTCATGCCGAAAATGTGAAACACTCAGTAAACAACCAATCAAGTCATTATTTTAAAATATTTTATACGATATATCAATAAATTTTATTTTCAATTGTTCTATTGGTAAAATCCGCTATTTGAAACACATTGTCTCAAATTATGAAACACATATCATCTAATATGGTACATCTCTTTATCATATTATCTCATGCGCCGAGCAACTCAGGCTCTTCATGAGTGATACAGTGAATTGCACCAAGCCCCCAGACTAGATCGGAACAATCGATCCCGATAACGTTTCTTTCAGGAAAACATTCCTGAAGTATTTCAATGGCTTCAAAATCTTGAGAACATCTATAGGTTGGAACAAGAACTACTGTATTGGCAATATAGAAATTTGCATAACTGGCGGGCAGACGATCCCCATTGAAATAGACTGGAGAAGGCATGGGAAGTTTCAATACCTTGAACGGATTGCCATAAAGATCGGTGTAACGCTGAAGCCTCTTCAAATTCGCCTGTAACGCCTCATAATTCACGTCGGAGGGATTTTCCTCAACAGCAATGACAATGGTCGTTTCATTGACAAAACGAGCCATATCGTCCACATGACCATCTGTATCGTCACCGACAATACCATCGCCAAGCCAGAGAACCTTTTCAATACCAAGATACCTGCAGAGTTCATGCTCGATCTCTTCACGACTCAATGATGGATTGCGATTAGGATTCAGAAGACAAGCCTCACTCGTCAACAGAATACCTTTGCCATTAACATCAATAGAACCCCCTTCAAGAACCATCCCTGGTGAAACAAAAGGCAACTGCAGCAACGATGCAATCCTTTCAGGAACGGCATTATCATCAGCATAAGATTTATATTTTTCACCCCAGGCATTGTACTCCCAGTTGACAATAATTTTCTCAACCCTGCCGTCTGTTATACGGAAAACAAAGTTCGGCCCATGATCCCTGCACCATGCATCATTGGTTGGAATCCGATGAAAAAAAATACGCTCCAACTGAATCTGCTCATGGCGCGAATTGCACAGCAATGCATAAACCTCACGCTCCATTGCTTCGTCAAGAACATTGATATGTACCTCCTCGGATGAACTCAGCCAAGATATAATTTCCACAAACACAGCAGGAACAGGCCCGAACTTCCCTGGCCACGTTTCAAGCCTGTGAGGCCAGGAAAGCCAGGTTGCCTTATGGAATGCCCATTCAGGAGGCATGAAATAACTATACTCTGTCATAAAACATTCAATCAGTTCAGGATTTTTGCATGATAACCGGCAGAGAGTTTCCTAATACGCATAATTCGCTGGATTACCGGAGGATGGGAGTAGTTGAGGAAAACATATAACGGATGCGGTGTTAAGTTCGAGAGGTTATTGCGTGACAACTTTTTAAGTGCATCGGCAAGAGCGGCACCATATTCATAAGTCGACACAGCAAAATGATCAGCCTCATACTCATGCTTTCTTGAAAGAGCCTGTATAAAAATAGAAAGTATCCACTCCACAGGAGTGTAAAGGAGTGAAAAAAAGATCAAACTCCCATATACCGAGAGATCTTTCATGAAAAAGGCATCAAATAAAAATCGGTTATTCATAAAAAGAGAGAGAAGAAAAAAAAGCACACCAAGATTGCCAAGACTCAGAAGCATATTGACGATAATATGCTTCTTTTTGAAATGACCTATTTCGTGGGCAAGAACAGCAACCAGCTCAGATACTGGATGACTGATAATAAGCGTATCAAAAAGAGCGATTCTTTTTCGTTTTCCAAAACCCGTAAAAAAAGCGTTTGCTTTCGCTGAACGTTTTGATCCATCAAGCACATAAATACCGGTAAGCGGGAATTGCACCTGTTCTGCATAATGCATAATGGCACCCTTCAGTTCACCCTCTTCAAGAGGCACAAACTTGTTAAACAGGGGCATTATCCAGGTCGGGGCGACATACTGAAGCAACAATGAGAACACTGTAATCCCACCCCATGCCCATAACCAGGCCATCTGCCCTGTCTCTTGAAAAAACCAGAGCACTGCTCCAAGCAAAGGGATTCCGATAAGAACTGCAAGTATAAACGTTTTGAGAATATCAGCCGCAAAAACCTTTGGCGTGGTTTTATTGAAACCGAATTTTTCCTCGATGACAAACGTTTTATAAATGCTGAAAGGCAGATCAATCAACGATTGCGTCAGCAAAAGAATACCGATATAAAGCACACCGGTAGCAACTTGATTTAACCCGTACCCCCTTAAAAAATGGTCAAGCAGATTAAATCCGCCTAGAAACCAGAACAGAAAAAGCACAGAGAGATCAAGAGCTGCTTCGAACAAGGAAAAAACGGTTGATACACGCAGATATTCCCGTGATTTCCTGTAGGCATCCTCATCAAACACTCCAGTAAACTCATCAGGAAGTGGAGCTTCAGATGCCTTGAGATTCAGAAGTTCTGAAAGTAGTTTAACCAGAAAAGTAAAGACCAGTGTAAAAAAAACAACCGCACCAAAAATGTTCATAACTACAAAGAAATATTATAAAAAAAAGAGCGATCAACAGTCAGGATCGCTCATCACTTTTCATTCGTCAAAAAACCGTTTCTGCAGGTCACCATAGGTTTCGATCCGCCGATCACGCAAAAAAGGCCAGTGCGACCGATAATACCCAATACGACTTCTGTCGCACTCAGCAAGAAGAACAGTTTCATCATGATGCGAGGCTTCAGCTATAATTTGACCAAACGGATCACAAACAAAACTGTTACCCCAAAATTCCAGCTTGTCTTCGATTCCCACCCTGTTAGCCGCTGCGACAAACACCCCATTTGCTATAGCATGGCTCATTTGTATTGTTTTCCATGCCTCCTGCTGTGAACGACGGACTTCAGTGGAAAGTTCTGTCGTTGCCCACCCGATTGCCGTTGGAAAAAAGAGAATTTCTGCCCCCTTGAGTGCAGTCAGCCTTGCGGCTTCAGGATACCACTGATCCCAGCATATCAAGACACCAATCGTGGCATAGCGGGTATTAAAAACTTTATAACCAAGATCACCGGGTGTGAAATAAAATTTCTCGTAAAATCCCGGATCATCAGGAATATGCATTTTTCGATACTTGCCAAGATAGGTACCATCAGCATCAATGACAGCTGATGTATTATGAAACAGCCCCCTTGCTCTTGCTTCAAAAAACGAGGCGATAAGCACCACTTCAAGCTCACTCGCAAGTGCCTGCAACACCTGCGTTGATGGTCCGGGTATCGACTCTGCATAAGCAAACGCCTCATAATCTTCAGTCTGGCAAAAATAAAGAGTAGTGAACAGTTCCTGTAAACAGATAATCCGGGCACCTTGAGATGCTGCTTCCCGTATTTTTCCACAGGCTTTATCAAGATTCTCTGCCGGATCATTCTGAGCGAAGGATTGAACAAGCGCTATTGCAACAGTATCGGAAGGCATATAAGAAGGCAATTATTGAATGAGAAGACCAGCGGCAAACAAAATCCCATGAAGAGTCATCAGCTTTCCTGTACCAGCAAGAACATTGTTCAGCTCTCTGCCCTCACTGACATAGAGGAGCTTGATCATCCTGAACGCAAGTGGCAAAGAAAGAAGAGAGAGGAGGCCCCAAGGCGAAGAACCATTCAGCCACAAAATAGCAGGAACAATATAAGCCACAACAGTTAATGCGATATAGAGTCTGCGCGCCCATTCACCCCCAATACGGGCAGGCAGGGTCATTTTTCCGACCTTACGATCAGTGGCAATGTCGCGGATGTTGTTAACAAGAAGAATATTGACCGAAAAAGAGCCCGGCACCACAGCTGCAATAAGCACAGGAAAATAGAGATTGAGAGCCTGAACATAATAGGTACCTCCCACGGCCACCAAGCCGAAGAAAATAAAAACGAACAGATCACCCAGTCCGGAATAGGCTATCGGATAAGGGCCTCCGGTATACGCCCATGCAAAAAGAAGAGAGAGCATCCCTATAACGAAAATGGGCCACCCGGCAGTGTAAACCAGATAAAGACCAAGCAGAAAAACCCCACCAAGCAGGGTAATCGATACCTGTATCATCTTTTTTTCACTGATAATACCGGCTGCGACCGTTCTTGTCGGACCAAGCCTTTCGGCAGTATCTGCCCCTTTTCTAAAATCATAAATCTCGTTAATGAAATTGGTTGCCACCTGAATCCCGATCGCACAAATCAGGGCTACAAGAGCCGGCAGCAAGCGAAAGCTGCCGGCAGCAGCAGCAAGAGCAGATCCCAGAACAACGGGCATGGCCCCGGCAGGCAGTGTTTTTGGACGGATTGCAAGCATCCATGCCTGCAGAGATGAAGGTCGAGGAAAACTGGATTCAGCTGTTTTAAGATGCATTCTTTTTTTCTTTTGCCTTTTTAAGGCTGCTGAACGTATGCCTGATCTTTTCGCCAGGCTTTATATAGGTTAAACTATGACGCACAGCCATTGCAGCATCACTCAACCCTGTCTGTATAATTTTAAGTTTTCCCTGATAATAAGCAATATCACCAGCGGCATAGAGCCCGTCAACTGATGTTTGCATATGACTGTCGACGACAAGAGCATTATCGGTCAGCTCAAGGTCCCACTCAGCAAGGGGCCCGATATTGGACTTGAAACCTATCAATAAAAGCAGTCGGTCAGCTTCAACTCGATGTATTTTACCGCTTTTTGAACGGAGATGAACTCCTGTAAGCACCCCGCTCTCGGTATCTACAGACGTCACCTCGGTATGCAGAAAAACATCGATACTTCCGTTTTCCTTAGCCTCAAGAACTTCCCTTGCAGTCTTGCCATGACCCTGAAATTCATGCATACGATGGACAAGAGTGACTTTTGCGGCTGTGTTCAACAGCCCAACTGTCCAGTCGAGGGCTGAATCCCCTCCACCGACAATAACAACCTTTTTACCTGCAAAATCAACGATATTCTTGACCGCATAAAAAACAGAGATCCCCTCAAGATGGTCAATATTACTGAGCTGAGGCAGCTTGCGGGGCGAAAAAGCTCCAAGTCCAGCCGCTATCAGCAGCGCTCTCGAAAGAAAGACTCTGCCTGATGAAACAGTAACCTCAAATGATCCATCGGCAAGTTTCCGGTATCTGGTAACCGTCTCACCAAGAATAACTTCCGGATTATACCTCTCTGTCTGTTTCCATAAACTTTCCACCAGACCAGCAGCAGGAACCTCCTGAAAACCAGCAACATCGTAAATATGCTTTTCAGGATAGAGGGCCGCAAGCTGTCCCCCGAGCTGAGGCATGCTTTCGATAATCCTGCAGCTGATATTGTTCATGCCACACTGAAATGCAGCAAAAATTCCAGTAGGACCACCGCCAACTATGGTGAGATCACGGATCTCTTCACCGCTCTCAAAAAAAAGTTTATTTATGGTCATTGGTTCGAGAATACCGGATTACTGGATATTATCCTGACTATGAGCTTTTTCTGGCCCTGAATTTTTCAGATAAATCATTCCTTCAGGATCAACCATGCCATAAAGAATAGTCATCAGATGCCCATTTTCATCAAGCTCATGAATCTCCACATGTATTGCATCCCGTTTTCTGACCTGGTTTCCTTCGTTATCCTTAAAATAAAAAAGTGCCTTGACTCCACCATGGGGAGTGGTTCCCTCAAACTGGTAATTTCCATCCTCCAGTTCGTCAAGAGCACAGCCCTTAGAAGACGAATCTATAGGACAGGAAGCACATTGAGAGTAAAAACCTTCCGCTGATTCAGCGAATTCACAAATAGGAAATTTCATAATCTCTCTTTTTATTTCGTCGGGATGAGGTGCCTGCAAATATAGACATTTATAAAAATATTGTTGTAGAGTTCAAACTTTATTGATTTCTTAGTCAGAGGTTTCAATAACAGAATTAAGCTCCATACGTAATGTTAGCCAAACGGATCATACCCTGTCTCGATGTTCGTGACGGAAGGGTAGTAAAAGGAATAAACTTCGAAGGATTACGGGATGCCGGTTCCATCCTTGAACAGGCCCGATTTTATAACAATGAACTGGCTGACGAACTTGTTTTTCTTGATATCTCGGCATCTCTTGAATCCCGGAAAACAACACTTGAAGAGGTCTTGAAAGTTTCCGGTGAAATCTTCATTCCGCTCACTGTCGGCGGCGGGATCAACTCCGTCGAACGAGCCAAAGAGGTTTTCCTGCACGGTGCCGACAAGGTGTCCGTAAATACAGCAGCTGTAAACGACCCGTCATTGATAACGCGCATTGCTGAAAAATATGGATCACAAGCTGTCGTGGTTGGTATAGATATCAAAAAAACAGGAACCGATTACCTTGTCCATACCCATTCAGGAAAAATACCGACACGTTATGAAGCGCTTGAATGGGCACATATCGTGCAGGAACTCGGTGCAGGTGAAATTCTGCTGACCAGCATGGACCGGGATGGCACCAAAGAGGGTTATGACAATGAAATTCTCCGAAGGGTATCAATGTCAGTCCATATTCCCGTCATTGCATCCGGTGGAGCAGGCAATCTGGAACACCTCTATGATGGCTTTACAAAGGGTCATGCCGACGCAGCACTTGCTGCCTCTATCTTTCACTTTCGGCAACACTCCATCCGTGAAGCAAAAGAATTCCTCAGGAACAAAGGAATTCCTGTCCGGCTTTGAATACAGCTCTCAAAAATCAATCAGCTACATCTTTCTCAAGCCGCTCGCGGATATCAAGCAACTCCTTGCGGCGTTGTGCGGTAGCCTCAGGATAAGATAACTTGAGTTCCGTCAACGTCTTCAAAATAAGTTCCGAAACAATGAGTCGGGCGTTTTGTTTGTCATCAGCAGGAACGACATACCATGGGGCATGTTTGGCACTTGTTGCGCCCAGGCATGCCTCATAGGCCTGCATATACTCTTTCCAGTATTTTCTCTCCTCAATATCTGCGACACTGAATTTCCAGTTTTTAGCCGGTGCATCAATCCTGTCCAGAAATCTTTTTCGTTGCTCCTCTTTTGAAAGGTGGAGAAAAAATTTCACAATCCTTGTTCCATTACGATAAAGATGTTGTTCCATATCGACAATCGATCGAAAACGGTGTTCCCAAACCTTCCCTCCGTTAATCAACTCATTTGGTATACCCTGAACTGCAAGTATTTCCGGATGAACGCGAACGATGAGCACCTCCTCATAGTAGGAGCGGTTAAAGATTCCGATATGTCCCCGTTGCGGTAGACAACGATTGCTTCTCCATAAAAAATCGTGATCAAGTTCCTGAGCTGAAGGATGCTTGAAACTGAAAACCTGGCACCCCTGAGGATTAACGCCTGTCATCACATGCCTGATAACACCATCTTTACCAGCGGCATCCATCGCCTGAAAAATCAGCAACACTGCATACCGGTTATCTGCATAATGTACTTGCTGAAGCTTGCTCAACTGCTCAACATGATTGGCAAGCATCTTTTTGTACTCTTTTTTTGAGTTGTAAACCGGATCAACAAGCGTAGGACGTTTAACAAGGTTTACTTTTTCACCTTCACGAATCCGCAGAGATTCAAGATCCAACCACATGGAAATAGTATTGTGAACATTGCCTCAAGGAAACACGCAATCTGATGATTTTTAAGCGAAATTTAAGTCTTGTCTTACTCTTCTTTAAGAATCCACCAGCTACATTATGAATTGTCATAACGAAAAAGTCAATCATACCTAAAATTAATTAAATTTATCGACACTATGAGCACGGTACCCTTGAAATCTTGGGCAACCCCTTTTGCGATAGGAGCGTTTACTATT
Organism: uncultured Chlorobiaceae bacterium; assembly: GCA_903940125.1. Taxonomy (GTDB): domain Bacteria; phylum Bacteroidota; class Chlorobiia; order Chlorobiales; family Chlorobiaceae; genus Chlorobium. The sequence continues at coordinate 8,035 of CAJAJL010000103.1, forward strand.
TCGGCTGTTACCGGTCTTCTGATTTTTTTTGATATTGAAATAGGCGTGGTAGAACCGGTGCATAAATGGCTCAGCTGGCTTTTAGTTGCCAGTATTGTTCTTCATGTACTCTCAAACTCGAAACAATTCGCAGGATACTTTTCGCAAACGACCGGCAGAGGAATTATCGGAGCAGCTGTCGTAGTAACAATTCTTTCCCTTCTGCCATTTTTCGGTAATAATAAAAAAGAGAATGGACATGACAATCCGGGAAAATTTGCAGTGCAGGTACTTGAATTATCATCCTTGGAAACTATTGCTCTTGTTCTAAAAGCCACACCACAGCAGCTTGTTGAGCAACTTGGCAAAAACGGCATCATAGTTAAAAACACGTCATTAACTATACGGGAAATTGCAAAAATCAACGGGACAATTGAAAAAACGGTTCTTGGCACCCTGTTACAACCGACTAAAACTGCCTCAGTGAAAAACAGTGATAACGATTAATAGTGAAAAACAAAACACATGAGACTTCTCATTATTGAAGATGAACACGGAATTGCCGGTTTTCTTAAAGATGGGCTCGAGGAAGAGTACTTTGCTGTTGATATAGCTTACGATGGGAAAACCGGACTTGATCATGCCATGACAAACGACTATGACCTGATCATTATAGACTGGATGATTCCTGCAATAAGCGGTATTGAAGTCTGCAGGCAGATACGCAAATCCGGCAGCATCGTCCCGATAATGTTTCTGACGGCCAAAGATACACTGGAAGACGTGCTGTTCGGTCTTGATGCCGGAGCTAATGATTACATAAAAAAACCTTTTGCCTTTGAAGAGCTGCTTGCACGTATCAGGGTGCAGCTCAGAAATAAAAACCAAGGCGACGATGCGTTAAGCGCTGGCCCCCTCGAGATAAATCCTGCTACCCATCAGGCATTCTGCAATTCCAGCGAAATGACCCTTACTCCAAAAGAATTTGCTTTACTGGAATACCTCATCCGCAATAAAGACAAGGTGTGTACGAGAAGCCGCATTATCGAACACGTCTGGGATATTCATTTTGATTCAGACACATCCGTTATTGATGTCTATATCACGTTTCTGCGCAGAAAACTTGAAAACGCAGGATGCGGCAACCTTATTCAAACCATCCGTGGTGTAGGGTATATCATTCGTGAATCCTGAATCGTAGAATATGAAGACAGAAGTTAAACATGCACTCAAGAATACCTCCATTCTGTTAAAAAAATGGACGCGAATGAGTCTGCGCAACCGTATCGCTTTATACTATACCATTGCTACAGCAATTCTCGTTGCCCTTGTCTTTACGATACTTTTCTTCATGGTCGAAAGTATGGTTTATAAGCAATTCGATGATGAAGTAAACAATGAGGTTACTGAAGTTTTCACAGATGCACACGTAACGAGTCATGATTTTACAAGTTTCTCACGGTTTAAAAATTGTATTGATGATAAAGAGATAAATTACAACGAGACAGAGCACAAAGAGAAAGAAACTTCAAAAGTTGACACTGAATTTATTCAACTGGTCAATATTCAAGGCCAGGTAATGAATAAATCAGTAAATCTTGAACGTAACGTCCTTATATTCAAGCCCAACCAGACAAAAACGATCTACTTCAACAGCACTATCAACAATGCAACGATTCGCCAGGGACAGCTTCCCCTTTTCAATCGAGACGGCATCATCAAAGGATATCTCATTGTTGCGGTCCCCATGAAAAAAGCCATTATTGTCTTGAACGACCTTCAGAACGTTTTTCTGTTTTCATTTCCAGGCATTATTCTTACGCTTTTTGTTCTTACCCGATTGATAGCAGGCAAAAGTATACGCCCCATCGAAAAGGTCATTGCGACTGCTGAAAAAATGACGCAGACAAACCTTAATCATCGTATTGAGCTTCCGTATCATCAAGACGAATTGTATCGCCTGTCGGTAACCATCAATGCCCTGCTTGACCGTATGCAGGAAGCATTTCAACGTGAAAAGCAGTTTACAGCCGATGCTTCTCACGAACTGAAAACCCCTCTTGCTGTAGTTAAAGGCACCCTGGAAGTACTGGTTCGCAAGCCGAGAGAAAAAGAACACTACGAAACTAAAATTCAGTTCTGCCTAAAAGAATTAAACCGCATGGCTCGGCTGATCGACCAGCTCCTTTTGCTTGCCCGATACGAAAGCAACAAAATGAATCCACATAAAGAGGGGGTGATCCTCTCAGTTGCTCTTGACTCAGTTATGGTAAGACTGCAACCGATAGCACTTGAAAAAGAGATCAGATTTAAAGTCGAGGGCAAAGAAAAGGCAACAGTTACTACAGATCCTGCAATGCTTGAAATAATTCTTGAAAATATCCTTTCAAATGCAATCAAGTACTCTCCAGCCGGATCAATGATAACAATATCCGTCGAGCAGAAAGAGAAATACATGAAATGCAGCATTACCGATCAGGGGATCGGAATTCCTGAAGAAAAGCTCAATGCCGTTTTTGAGCGCTTTTATCGGGTTGATGAGTCAAGAAACTCAAGCACTGGCGGATTCGGGCTTGGATTGGCCATAGTAAAAAGACTGGCGGATCTACAACAGATAAAAATTTCGGTGGACAGTGTAAAAAATATCGGAACAACGTTTGCACTGATATTTCCATCCAGTACACCCGTCAATCCAGTTCCGCAAAAAAGTGTGACAGCTTGAACCGATGTGCTCAATAATACCGCCGATACTTACCGTTTCTGCGATTGCACAGCACTCTACTTGCACGTTTCTCTTCTTATTCAGTCTTCTTCCTGTATCCCAAACCTGAGAACGATGCTATCAACGCTCCATCCTCATCGTTTATTTCAACTTTATACCCGCATATCTTTTTATTTTTACTCTCTTCTCTTGCTTCCGCCCTTATATATGATCCTACAGGTGCTTTGAAATAAGAAATCGACGCATTTATTGCTACCGTAGTACTTCCATCAGCATTGCTCGCTACAGCAAATGCATAATCAGCAAGCGTAAATATTGCACCACCCTGAACAATATCTATTCCGTTCTTATGCTTTTCTTCTATTCGCAATTCAACCAATGCATATCCCGGATATGCTTCCACTATCTCAATACCTAACAAATGTGCAAACCTGTCGTTTTTCACATTTTTTAACATATCATTATCCATGTGTATCCCTCATAAAATATTAGTTCCTCTACCGAAGGCATCAAGCTGACAATAATTACGTTGATCCGTCTGAACCGCAGATTATTGAATTTTAACGCATATAAGCAAGAAAGTTCAAAATCATATAAAAACGCCGTTAATTTCCTTATTCTCAGCCACTTATACCATAAATCTCTTTTTTTTATTCAGCGTCTTATATGGGTCGATATAAAAACGCTGCTTACAACCCGTAGTTCAAGAAATTCCTGCCTACCTCAGCTACCACAGTAATGAGCTTGAATAAATGAGTCTGAAATGATTAATAAATATTCATACCTCCAAACACCATATTTCGTTAACCCATCTGCAAGAGGAAACTCCGACTTATGCTGCCTTAAATCCCTGACGATTTTGCACCGTATCCTCTTTATTATTAACCGTATATCCTTTAATCGCACCTCTATTTATTGCTGAGATAAGAGATGGAAGGCAAACTGTACCTTCTTTATTTTTTTACCAGAAAATACTGCATAATCATGAAAATTCAAAAGAGACAACCCAGCTTATGAGGGCATGATTATCGCTCGAGTAAATGATAAAATTACACAAATTACAGTCTCAAACACTGTTTTCGGAGGAAAAATGGAAAAATAGTTTCTCCGCCATCACCTATATTACATATATTATACACTAACCATTTATAAGGAAAAACACAATTATTCCGCATAGTTCACCACTCACAATACACAACAATAATACATCGATAAGAATTAACAGCAGTAGCCCTGAAGCTGTAGATCTTAACCGCCCCTCTTTTTCAAGGCACGGCATATGGCCAAGGCAATTCTTTCTTCTCATCAGCCAACCGTTTTCACTTTTTTGCCTTCTCGGCACTCAGTACTGTTATGTAAAAACCCAACCCGGCTCATTCCGGCAAGTTCTGAGGATCGACCGGATGATAGCCGTACCATCTCAAACAGCTTGACTGCCGCAAGCACCCTCAGTTCCTTTCCGAAAGCAAGTCCAAAGGCCTTTTCTTTCTTGTTCAAATTATTATCCTAACTTTTCATGGGCCCTGGCCTTGGCGACCACCTTTTTATGCGGTTCGACCATTTGTTTTTTTATCATCTTGTCGAACTTTTTCCGGATGGGGGGCAGGTTAACAAACGGGGCGACGAAAGTATTCAATAGGACGGTGTTGAGTTCTGCCGGGGGAAAAGTCTTGTAAACGCCCATGCGGCGGAAAGCGCGGAGATCGGCGGCGAAGATGGTTCGCAGGCGACCGTAAATATCATCGCGGAAGACGTTCAGGCCTCCCACTCCGAGAAAGGTCTGCGGGCGGTGGTAGCCTGCCTGAACGTAGGCCAGAGCGCGGGCCGGCAACTGGTCGAGCAGGCGGTCGAGGGAGGCGGAATTGCCGCTTTCATCGCTGACAACTCCAACAATATTGGCCCCTTGAAACCCAAAAAAGCCGCTGAAAATCTCCATCAGGTTGGGAACCTGGCTGAATGCGCCAGAGATGACAAAGGCCACCTGCTTACCGACCAGTACCGGGGTGTGGGTATTGAAAAAGATGCGGTCAAAAAACATCTTCCAGCGTGAGGACAGGTAGCGGTCCACCATTCGCCCTGCATAGATGAGAACGTCCGCTGTCATAACGGTCGCTTTGTAAAATTCGATGAACCCGTCTTTGCCCGTGAAAGCGCAGTGGTAGTTTCCGCTACATTCCAGGCAGCCCAGGCAACTGGATTTGATATCAATGTCATGAATATTGACCACGGTCACTTCGCCTGCCAAAGCGCTGCGGCAGCGCGCCACCATTTTCGCCAGATTGCTGTCGGGCTGCTGCTCATCATGCAGGATGACCACCTTCTTCCCGGAGGTGGCGACCGGGTTGGGCGGAAGCTCAGGCTGGTAAGAAACCTCGCGATAGGTCAATGGTGGATATTGGCGCTGGGTGGGCGCCTGATTCTGGATCGTCTCCAGGAACTGCTGGCCGAACCGGGCAAGCTGCC
>CAJAJL010000104.1 GCA_903940125.1 uncultured Chlorobiaceae bacterium
AGATTACGAGGATTTTCTCGGGGCTCGAAGAATGTTGATGGCTCAGAAAATCAAAAAATTTTATCAAGGACTGTAATGAATTTAACACAGATTGCAGAGGCTCTACAAGCGAAGGAGTCTGTTGATAAATCTGACTTTCAGCGTAGAGCTCGTATTTTTCAGTCAATTTCTGCTATACATGGCTTATATGGTCAGGCGCAGGTGCCCTCTATGGCTCTTTTTGTATTCTTGTTGTTATATTGACCTCTAACCAACAATAGAGCGAAATGAGCAGCACTTTGAACAATATTGAATTCCTTAGCCCCCGGCTCGTTGGTGAACGATTTTCGGGACACGCCATTCCTCTTGAAGTTCTTAGGGATTTGGCTGTACTGGAAGAGATGCTCGTTGAAACAGCCAAATGGGAGTATCTGCATGAGCACCCCGGCAGGCAACGCATTCCTCGTGGTTTTACGAACGGTGTCTCTCTTAAGCTGACAGGTATTGAAGAGGGCAGTGCCATCCCGAAAATAGCCTTGTTCTTCACTCTTGCGGAAACAAGTCTGGATCTTTTCCCTTCTGATAATGCCCATTACTTTCATCAGGCTAAAAATTCGATAGTTAACGCGGTTAATGCTGCCGAACAAAATCGGGATGTCAAGGAGTATTTACCTGAAAATCTTCTTTGTTATTTTGACCGAATAGGCAGAAGTCTCAGAGATGGCGAGTCTCTTGAGTTGAATCCTGCTGATACAGCTCAACCGGCTCGACTCAACAGAACTACTCGCAGAAAATTATTGCTTGCCTCCTCCAACGTGATGGAGCTTACTGAGGAGATTACCCTGAGAGGATCAATACCTGCTGCTGATCAGGCGAAAATGACGTTTGATTTGCACATTATCAGTGGGCCTACAGTGAGTGCACCAATTTCACCACAACATTGTGACATCGTCAAGGAAGCCTTCATGCGTTATGGTAATGGAGGTATCGTGATGCTGCAGGGGATAGGAAGGTTTAATCGCAATAATCGGCTTCAAAGCATTGATTCTGTCGAGCACATCAGCTTGCTGGATTCTAATGACGTGCTGGTTCAGTTGGATGAACTGCGCTCTTTGGAGAATGGTTGGCTTGATGGTGAAGGTGTTGCTCCGGGTAAAGAAGGGCTGGACTGGCTTGTAGGATATTTTGAAACATATTACTCGGATGAATTGCCTGTACCATGCATTTATCCAACACCCGAAGGTGGAGTTCAAATTGAATGGGCCTTGAATGCTTATGAAATATCCCTTGCTGTCAATTTAAATAACCACAAGGGAGACTTTCATGCCTTGAATATGAGTAATGATAATGAAATCATAAAATCTTTTGATTTTAACAAACCTGATGATTGTGTCTTGCTTAATCAGGAAATCAAGGCTATATCGGAGGCCGAAGTATGATTGATAGTACTTTGATGCTCCGCCAAATTCACCCAAGTTTTATTAAACAAGGCCAGATAACCTCCCAGGCATTTCGCCCGACAACCAAGGATAATTCAAAACTTTCCGTCTATGACCATGACATGATTTCCGCAGAGAAGGCTTATGAACACTACACCAAAGAGCTGTTAAAAAGCTCAGCTGGTATTATGGCGGTCAATGTCAAAGAATGTAATGAGTTAAACCTACCTGTTTTATCTGATCCTGCACCGTTTCCTGAACACGCTCTTATCGATTTTTCTGAGTATTCATATCCTCAATCTGAAAAATTAGCTAAAAAATTACGGCAAAAGGCTGTAGAGCGTGACTGGTTGTATGTTTGTAAAAACCGATTTGATTCGTTGTAACAAATATGCAATGCAGCGGAAGTTTGCTGATGAAAATGATACCCCGCAAGAGCCCCGCAAGTCTTGGCAATACTCCAAGCTTCTGCTTCAGTTTTGAAATCGAGGGAAGAGTTGCAAACGGTAGCGGCAATTAAAGACCGTGAGCACTTCCGTAAGCAATTTCTTGAACCACTCCTATCAGCGGGATTACTTGAGCGATCCATTCCTGATAAACCCCGAAGCCCGAAACAGCGATACATAACACCAGCCGGTTTATCTATGATTGTAATATCTGATAAGGAGTCCCTGTCATGATCCCAACAAGTGCATTCAATGAGGGTTTGTAAGGAGAGGAGAAAAGAGAGATTTCTCACTTCGTTTCGGAATGACAAGGGGAATTGTATCGGGATGACGCTAAAAAGATTATGAGGATTTTCTCGTGGCTCGCAGAATGTTGATGGCTCAGAAGATCAAAAGATTTTATCAAGGATTGTAATGAATTTAACACAGCTGGCAGAGGCTCTTCATGCTAAGGAGTCGGTTGATAAATCTGACTTTCAGCGGAGCGCTCGTATTTTTCAGTCAATCTGGCGAGAAGAGCAGGGCTTTTCATGCCAGGAAGACCTTGATACGAAAGGCCAAAAGTACCTTCGAGGCTCTCGGTTACCGATACCATGGGCCGAGGATACACTCTCAAATTTTATCACCGATAGGATTCAACAAGTTGTGCGATCGGAAGTCAGCAATCAGACTGCCAGTAAAGGAAAACTCTTTGGAAAGCCACGTATTTTCAACAATCTGCTCTCAAGCCAGCCGCTTTGTTTTAATCTTTTTGCTGAACTAAAGTTAGACATCCCCGTAGCCACTGATCTTGTCAACGAATTGACGTCTGGTCGATTTTGTAAAGTGAAAGCTATAGAGTTTGAGTTTTCACCGGGTCGCAGAGACACCAAATACCTTGGAGATAGATCGGCGTTTGATGTCTTTATCGACTGTGAAATCAAAAGAGGTGGCCATGGATTCATAGGGATTGAGGTAAAATACCATGAGAATCTAATCGGGCAGGCACGAACAGATGGTGATCGTAAGAAAAATGTCCTTTACGATCAGGTTGCGGATAGTATGAATTGCTTTTCTGCTGGTACCAGAAATGAGCTCAAATCATCACCGCTTGAGCAAATATGGCGGGACCATTTACTTGCTGGTGTTATGCAAGACAATGATGAATATGATGATGGCCTTTTTGTGATATTGTACCCAAGAGATAACCACCACGTGAGAGATGCTGTAGCCAAATATCGCTATTGCCTGTCTGATGACAGTTCATTTACCGAATGGACACTCGAAGATGTTTACTCTCGAATCAAGAAATACTCAACCGCAGGTTGGATTGATCTCTTCTTTGACCGCTACCTTGCGTTTGATAAGGTAACAGCTCGTTTAAAACAATAAAAGTTCACTCATGAATGTAGCGGCATCCCAGGGTAATCGAGATTAAAAATATTTGAGGTGTATGGAAAGATGCAAAGAGTTGCTTGAAAGTGAACTGTTTAGCAAATTTATAAAAAGAAAAAAGTAGTTATTGGCCACGTTTTAGATAATTATGGACTCATGATAAAAATCTTGACACTCACACTGGAGAACTTCAGAGGTATTAAGGAGTTACAACTTCCATTTGAACCAGGTCTGACGGCTATCGCTGCGGTCAACGGTGGTGGAAAAACGACGGTTATTGATGCACTGGCCATGTTACTCTCCTGGCTGACTGCTCGAACGAAACGTGATTCAGGCAAGGGGAGGCGTATCAAAGAAGTTGAGATAAACAATGATAGAAAACATGCACAGCTATCCCTTCAAACAACCTCAGGGGAATGGTCGATAGGAAAAACTCGGAAAGGAACAGATTACGTCATTATAAGCAATCTTTTTGCTCTTACGAATATTGTACACCAGCTTAGGGGTCAGCTTGAAACAGAAGACTCTTTGCCTGTTTTTGCTTTTTATCCCGTCAATAGGGCTGTGAGAGATGATGATTTTCCGAAACGGATAAGAAATAAACACGAGTTTGATCCTATCTCTGTGTATGATGACTTTTTGACCAGTAGCGCCAACTTTCGTCTGTTTTTTGAATGGTTTCGTGAACGGGAAGATATTGAAAATGAGAACCTTCGCACCAACGGTATTCTCCAGAACGTCGATACTTTGGAGTTTCTTGATCTGCAGTTAGAGGCAGTGCGCAGTGCTCTTGAGAAATTTCTTCCTGAGTACCATGACTTCAGGATAAAGCGCCAGCCACTTCGCATGGTTGTAACGAAAGGAGATCAGGAGTTGATAATTGATTCGCTATCGGTTGGCGAAACCTGCTTTATTGCACTGATAGGCGATATCGCGCGCCGTCTGTCTATTGCAAATCCCCGGAAGAAGAATCCACTTGAAGGTGAAGGGGTTATCCTCATTGATGAAATAGATCTTCATCTTCACCCGGCATGGCAAAGAAGAGCTGTTACGAATCTCACTAAAGTTTTTCCAAATGTGCAGTTTGTCGTCACGACCCATTCACCCCAGATACTCAGTGAAGTTGCGCCAGAATCTATTCGTCTGCTCTATCAGGAGGATAATCTCATAAAGTTTACCATTCCCAAGCAGTCCATCGGTTTGAACTCGGTAGAAATTCTCCGAGAGTTGATGGATGATCCGGGAATCAACAGCACTGTTCCAAAGCGTATTGCAGAGATTGCAACAAAAATCGACCATGATGAGTTTGATGCAGCAAGGGAGCTTATACAAAAACTTAAAGTCGATTTGAAGGGATCTATTCCAGATATTGTGGAAGCTGAAGCGACTATTGCAATGCTGGAGCCTGAGAAGGGAGCTGGTGAATGATTCCCATTATCAAAAGTGCGGAACCCCAATCTTTACAGCATTATAGGTTGCAGCCAGAGGCTGTTTTTGAGGGACAGAATTTTACTCCGGTAAAACAGGAAATACGAGTTCAACTTGTTGCAGAACAGGGGTTTTTATGTGCTTACTGCATGGGGCGCATTAACCCGGATGAAAGCTCAATGAAAGTTGAGCATTGGCACGCCCGCAAGAAATATCCGGCACAACAACTCACGTATGCCAATCTGCTCGGCTGCTGTTGTGGTAATGAGGGAGCACCGAATTCTCAGGCTCATTGTGACACCAAAAAACATGATAATGATCTTCTTTTTAATCCTGCTGATCCCAGCCATCACTCACAATTGAAGATTCGCTATGAGTTTAACGGGACAATCAAGTCAGACAACTCTTTTTTCGAAAGTCAACTCAATAAAGAAATACTCAATCTCAATTATTCTCGATTGATGGACAACAGAAAATCAGTCTGGAGTTCTGTTACAAAAAAACTGTCCGAAATTTCCGGAAAAGCAAGCCGAGCGCAAATTGAAGGGTTACTTTTTACATGGAAGCAGAAAAACGCTGAAGGTAAGCTTCCTGAGTATTGTGGTGTTGCGCAATACTACCTGGAAAAAAAGTTAGAGCGTATATCTTAGCTGAAGTTACATATGTCACCGGTTGTTGTGCAGAAATCAGCGAGGAAGCGAGGAAAGAATTTGCTTATGGCTTGTACAGGAGAACTATCTCGTTGTCCTTGCAGATCGCGGTGACTATATCCTCCCGTGGACGGCCTATCTGGTTGAACAGCCCCATCAACTAAGGAAATTGCAGAAGGAATACAAAAAATACCAGAAGAAAAAGTGCTAAAAAAGCTGAAGCCGCCCAAAGGACGACCTCGTTACTCCTTCCACACATGGTAGATGAGCTTCTTTAGTATCGTTTATTACAGGTAAAAAGTCAAGAGGGAACGACCAAGGAAGAAAAATAAAGTTACGGTTTCCAACTATATTTGACAGCGACATCAGAGAGATCAATGAATCAGGTATTGAGCGTGTCCTCCAAGATGTAGAAACTGCATACTTGAGCGATTCGTTTTGGGATTCAGGGTTGACCCAGCGTCTGACGACATCAGGAAGAAGCGCACCCGCGCTTCATGTCTTTTGGGCAGCTCAGGCAAAGTTCAATGACAAAGGTTTCCTCTCGCGAGACATAAGTGTCAAGGAGATGATCGAACATAGGGGTGATATCCATCACATTTTTCCTCGGCAGTATTTGAAGGAAAATGGTATTAGCCAGAGTCAGTATAATCAGGTCGCTAATTATGTCTATGTCCAGCAAGAGATTAATATTAAGGTAGGAAAACGCTCCCCGGCAGAATATATCGGACAAATCCGTGAGCAATGTGAAAGTGGTAAACTTGCTTTTGGCGGTATCGATACTCTTCCAGAGTTCGAAGCAAATCTTGAGGCCAACTGCATCCCTGGTAACATCTATCAGATGACGTTAAAAGATTACGAGGATTTTCTCGGGGCTCGAAGAATGTTGATGGCTCAGAAAATCAAAAAATTTTATCAAGGACTGTAATGAATTTAACACAGATTGCAGAGGCTCTACAAGCGAAGGAGTCTGTTGATAAATCTGACTTTCAG